>JBLIEW010000004.1:0-133897 GCA_047633255.1 Colwellia sp. | reverse complement strand
GATTAACTTACTGATAAGTATAGCAAACGTGAGTTTTATTTGTGGTAAAGGTTAAGACCAATTGATCATAACTATCAGGTAGTTATACGAAAAGGTGATCAAAACGTTTTCACACAGTCTGTGGCATAAGTGACGATTAACCCAAATCCCCCGAGCTGTTTATTTTTTGGTACTGATAATATTAGTGCCAATGTTCCCTTGGGGCGTAGAGCGGAAATTAACTTAAAAAATTTCCCCATACTTTTTCCAATGAATTATTAGGGTCATATTACTGAGAAGTCTCCATACAAGCTGTTATATTTTTCTAATGTTGGTCGTAATGTCCACCAATGGCGAAAATATAAACACTGTTGTCGTCAAACTTATAAATCAATCTATCTTTTTGAGATATACGCTTTGACCATAGGCCAGATAAATTGTGCTTTAATGGCTCTGGCTTCCCAAGTCCACTTGCAGGATCAGAACGTAACATTTCCTTTAAAATTTTAGACAACGCCTTATGGAGTTTTTTATCTTTTTCTCTCAGTTGCTCATAAAGAACCCAAGTTTTACCTTCAAAGACTAGTGATCTCATCTAATTGCTCTTTTGTTGGTTTATAGCCTTTATTACTTTCATGAGTGCTCATTGATTCTGCTATTTGAGTCATTAAATTACTACTTTGCAATATATGTAATGTCTCTTGCTCTCTTTCCCAATCATCAGCACTCATTACAATAAAGTCTTCACCTGCGCGTCGGGTGACTTTAATCGGTTCATGCTCATTAACTGTTTGTTCAACATATGTTTTTAAGTTGTCTCTAAACTGGTTTACGCTTATGCTATTCATACCTAGCTCACTATTTATGTACGGTAATGTCGTACATTTTAGCTTTAAAAATATAATAAGGCAATTAAACGGAAAAAAAACAGTTTGCTGTTTTCGTGCCTCAACATTTGAAACTAGAAGTTTTCGCAATTTCAATACATAGTTTTCGCGCTCGGCATCACCTTGAATTGGCTCGTTAGCTTCGCTCTATTTTGGCCCAGTATTTTTTTTAGTTTGTTACTAAGACGTTAAGTACCTTAAAATTGTTAACATATAATATAACGGTTACTATATTATATGAGAGGTAATAGTTATAATGTTAATATTCTTAGAGGTTTGGATATTGAAATGACAAAAGTAAACAAAAAGCAAGAAACTAGAAAACGTATTATCAATGCAGCCAGTAAAGGCTTTCGAAGTAACGGTTATGCGGGGATTGGGGTTGATGGTATTGCCAAAGAAGCGGGTGTTACTTCAGGTGCCTTTTATGCCCACCTAGGCTCGAAAAATGGTGCCTTTGAAGCGGCATTATCGGTAGG
Organism: Colwellia sp.; assembly: GCA_047633255.1. Classification (GTDB taxonomy): domain Bacteria; phylum Pseudomonadota; class Gammaproteobacteria; order Enterobacterales; family Alteromonadaceae; genus Colwellia. Next base: position 132,552 of record JBLIEW010000004.1, on the reverse strand, counting down.
TCTTGATGAGGTGATTGCTGCTATTCCTGAATTTCAACTTCAACATGGTAAACAATGGATTGTCGCTTTTTCAGATTATTATCTAGGCCAAACACATCGTGATAACCTTTCATGTGGTTGTGCAATGACAACCCTCTCTCCCGAAGTGGTTCGTACTAAACCTGAATTACATGCCATATATGAAGAAAAAATGACCAAAATAGTTGAACTTATGGCTAAAGGACTTATTGGACCTTCACACGAGGAATGTTTATCTAACGCCTGGGTGGTATTAGGTACTTTAATTGGTGGTCTAACTATGGCTAGAGCGGTAGATTCTATTAAAACAGCTGATCAAATCGCTATTTCTATCACAAACGCAGCAATAAATGCTGCGGGACAAGCCAAAAATATCAGGGATGAAAAGTAACGCGCGATTAATAAAGTTAAGGGGGATTCAGGAAAATGTGCTCCTGCATTCTCTAATAATACCAATGGCAATACCTATGTGATCATTCTAAATAGACTAAATATGCCAAGAACATCGTTGATTTCAATCCCAATAGATATTTATCAATCAAGCGCCTTGTTCTTGAAAATTTATCCTCATTGATATTTGATCACTAACTTATTGCCATTGATATACCCTACCATTATACATGTCGCGTACTTAAAAAAATGTAACACAGAGGCTGATTTTATCAGCCTTTCTCAAGAGGTCGGTTGATAATTACTTTATGCTGTATTATTGATTTTAGAAGGGAGAAACTATTATAAACAGATTAGTTACTTTTATATGTTGCGGCATCTATTATTGACCATAAGTGGAACAATCCTGCAATTATTGCAGGGAAAATGAGCCACCAGAAAGCATAACCCGCGATACAAATAATGGCAAAGATGATGGCTGGTATTACACGACCTTGCACTAATTGACCTAATCCTGGGAAAAACACATTACAAATTGCAGCAATAATATTGCCTGCTGAACCTTGACCTGACATAACACACCTTGCTAATAAATTTGTTGCTAGTATCATAATATATTATTCACCATGAAAAAATCACCAAATTGTTAGTAAATATGAGTTTATTACACAGACTATTTAAAAGAATAAAATACTCCTTACTTTGGAGACACTCCATATCATTTTTTCACTACCTACGAAATCGAGTGATGAAAGAACAACTACAAGTGGTTGCGGGTTATCTTTCTTATGTCAGTTTAATGTCACTTGTGCCTTTGATGGTGGTGGCTTTATCTGTGGCCACAGCCTTTCCGATTTTTGCTGATATTCATCACAGTGTTGAACAATTTGTTTATGATAATTTTGTACCTACGGCTAGCGATGTAGTGCAGCAATATTTATCTGCTTTTGTTGATAATGCGTCTAAAATGTCTGCTGTCGCTATTTCGTTTTTATTTGTGGTCGCTCTGTTGTTGGTCTCTTCTATTGATAAAACATTCAATAATATTTGGCAAGTGACTAAAAAACGAAGAGTGATAACATCCTTTTCAATGTACTGGATGATATTGACCTTAGGGCCGCTTTTAGTTGGAGCAAGTATCGCTATTACCTCATATATTGTTTCTCTAGTTTCATTAGGTATTGATGATAGCTTTGGTATCACTAACTTATTCTTCAGGTTACTACCCTTATTGTCTTCAATGGCTGCTTTTGTGCTGCTGTATATGCTGGTTCCTAATACAACAGTACCCTTTAAATATGCGCTGTCAGGTGCTTTTGTTGCGGCAGTATTTTTCGAGTTTGCTAAGAAAATTTTTGCAATATACTTAACCGCTTTTCCTTCTTATCAAGCTATTTATGGTGCTTTAGCCATTGTACCTATTTTATTTTTATGGGTTTATTTATCCTGGCTTATTGTTTTAGCGGGTGCATTAATTACCGTGTCGTTACAAGAATATGAATTAGAAACTGAAGAGGTAAGTTAATGATAGCGTTACTACAACGAGTGAGCAGAGCAAGTGTTACGGTTGATAGCCAAATAATTGGTGAGATTGAACAGGGATTATTAGTGTTTTTAGCGGTTCAGCCGGAGGATACTGAAGCTAAAGCAAAGCGTCTTGCCGAGCGAGTTGCGGGTTATCGACTGTTCAATGATGACAACGACAAAATGAACTTGAATGTAAAGCAAGTGGGTGGTGATATTTTAGTGATCTCTCAATTTACCCTTGCGGCAGACACTAATAGTGGTTTACGACCTAGTTTTACCTCCGCCGCAAAACCTGATTTTAGCAATAAATTGTATGAATATTTTTGTCAGCAATTACGAAACCAAGGCTTTAAAGTACCCACAGGTGAATTTGGCGCAGATATGAAAGTCGCGTTATTAAATGATGGTCCGGTGACGTTTACGTTAACCATATAAGTTAATCATATAAATTAAAGTGCCTATTCAAGTGGAACGGATATAGCCCCATTTTGGCTATTTGAAATTTACTTGATGGCCTACTTCGTTACCATGTAGCCAAAATTTTCGCCATTGTAAGAATAGTCTACGGGGTAAATAGCTATTTTTATTCCGTTTTAATAATTTAAACGTTTGCCAATGTTTAGGTATTAAGTGGATAACAATGTTGAGATAGTTTGGAATATGAAAATAAATGATATTATGTTCACTAGATAGCTGCTGCAATACCGTTAGGCATAAATTGACTTCATTGTCAGTTGCATCAGGTAAATTGATGGAAAGACAACTCTCGCTATCTATATTATCGATTAAACACTCAAGCTGTTTAATGGTTTCATCAAAATTTTGCTCTTTCTGTTGGTATACATCACAAATAAGCCAATCAATGGGCACTTTTTCCTTTTGTGCTAACCAGTCATTACTATCAAGGTGAATGATCTCTATTTTTGCTTTTTCAGGATTAAAATAACGGCTAAAGTTTTCGATGACTATCGCGCTATACTCAATGCTTGTTATCGATATGTTATTACAAGTATGCGCTAAAAAACGATCAATATTACCACCGCCTAAGCCCAGTTCAACAATGTTATGGGGTTTGAAAAATAATAAGGGTAACAACATCGCCGTTTGATGGGGTAGGGTTAATTGCCATGGTTTACGCTTGTGCATAACACTTTGAATAACCTGCTCACCTTCATCATTATTGAAGGCTAACCAACGAAAACATTCATTTTCGCTAACGGATAAATGTTCTTCTCCTTGACTTAAATAGAGTAATTTTCCTTGTGCTATGTGTTTGGATAATTGCATAATTATTTAAACGCTCATGACTTGATATAAAAATCGTTAATATAAGGATAGATAATGAATACCCTACGCTCACCTAAGACGGTTGATGAATTGACACAATACTATCAGCTTCGTTGGCAAATATTAAGGAAACCTTGGGGAAAACAGCAAGGTAGTGAGCAAGATGAATTTGAACAGCAAGCTATTCATAAAATGGTTATCAATGATCAAGGTGAAGTATTAGCTGTTGGCCGTTTAGAAAAAATGGATAAATATCAAGGCAAAATTCGCTTTATGGCGGTAAGCGAAGCAGCGCAAGGTCAGGGGTTAGGTCAGCAAATCATCAAGGCTTTAGAGCAGCAAGCTAGCCAATTGGGCATGAAAGAAATGAGCCTAAATGCCCGCGAGAGTGCGGTAGGGTTTTATCAAAAATTGGGTTATAAAAACGTAAAGTTTTCTCATATACTTTTCGATGAAATTAAACATTACACCATGGTAAAAAAATTAAGCGTTCACCCTTTACATAAAATTGAACTTGCTCAAAAACTACAAGATATTTGGCATGCAACAATTCCTTTGAGCAAGGCCATGGCATTACAAATAAGTTATTATGATGGTAAAAAATTGATAACTCATTGTGATGCCGACTTTAACCAAAATTTACATCACACTATGTTTGCGGGCAGTATTTATACCTTAGCAACTTTAACTGGTTGGGGTTGGGTCTATCTTGCACTTCAAGCACAGCAACAGGAACAAAAACAGAATAATTTGCGTGGTGATATTGTTTTGGCAGAGGCTAATATAAGATATCATAGACCAATTAAAGGGTTAGCCTATGGGCAAGTTGTCCAAAAAGATGTTTCAGGGCAATTTGATAACTTACTGCAAGGTAAAAAAGCGCGTATCAACTTGGTAGCACATGTTTACTGTGGTGAAAAAATTGCAGCAACTTTTAAAGCTAGCTACGTTGTATTGCCTAAGAGCTAGAACTAATAAAAATGTAGAGATGATACAAATGATAAACAGTGATGAAAACACACAGTCTAAGACTTTCTCTGTTGGTATTATTGGCTGTGGTTGGCTTGGTAAAGCATTGGCTGCTAGTTTACTAGAGCAGGGTTTTTCAGTACTTGCCACCAGTAGCCAACAAAGTAATGTTGAGCAATTGCATGGGCAAGGGATAGAGGCACAGCAATTACTATTGCCGTCCAACACAAAACAACTTGGTCAACATGATATTTTTACCCAGCAATGCTTGGTGATTGCCATTACCCCAAAATTTAGGCAAGGCCAAACTGACTATGGGGTAAAGGTTGAGCAACTTGTTGATGCGGCTAAAGAACAAGGTATTGTGCAGCGTATTATTTTATTGTCTAGTACTGCTGTTTATCAGGGATTCGAAGGATTAGTTGATGAAAATATTAACCTAAATCTAGTGGAATCAAGCTCAGTTGAACTAAGCTCAGTCGAACTAAGCTCAATGAAATTAGGCTCAGTGGAAAAAGCACCAATATTACATACTGCAGAACAAGCGGTATTGAATTTCTACCGACAAGGGAGTGTTTTAAGATTAGCTGGTTTAGTTGGGCCAGAGCGACATCCGGGTAAGTTCTTATTAGCTAAGAGAACGCTAAAAAGTTCCAGTGCACCGGTTAATTTAATTCATCAACAAGATGCTGTGGGCTTGATATTGTCTTTATTAACGTCAACGTCACCGCAGGGGATTTTTAATGGCGTTAGCGATACCCATGTGACTAAAGCCATTTATTATCAAGCAGCAGCAAAATCATTAGGGCTTGAATTACCCACGTTGAGTAGCGACAAGGTTTTGGATTCTACTCGCATTGTGAGTGGTGATAAAGCCAAACAACAATTAGGTTATTCATTTATTTACCCTGACCTGCTTGCTTGGTTATAATATTGCTTGTTAAAAGTTTACTGGACTCATTTTGCACTTATTTTCAACCACCTTTCTAGACCGCCATCAATGTAAATTAGTATTTGTTATTATCTGGCTACATGTCTCAGTACTCGATCTATTTTATATTACCTATCGTGGGCCAGTTTTTTTATGGGAAGATAACAGCCAATTACTGACGATAGTGGTACATTTTTCAATTGCGCTTGCTACAGCCATTTTATATAAAATAATAGTTAAAGTGAGTAAGAAAAAGTCACCACAGTTAAGCGAACCATAAAAATGAGAGTTGTATTGGCACCGATGGAAGGTGTACTTGATCACATCATGCGTGATTTGTTAACAAAGATTGGTGGCTATGATCTTTGTGTAACTGAGTTTGTTCGCGTTGTTGATCAAGTGATATCTGATCGTGCGTATTTTCGTTATTGTCCTGAATTAAAAAAGGCGACGGCTTATGGTTCTACTACCGAAGCAGGTACGCCAGTACGAGTACAATTGTTGGGACAACATCCAGAATGGATGGCTGATAATGCAGCTAAAGTGCTAGAGCTTGGCTCCCATGGTGTTGATATTAATTTTGGCTGTCCAGCCAAAATGGTAAATAAAAACTGTGGTGGTGCCGTCTTACTGAAAGATCCTGAAAACCTTTATCGCATTGTCAAAGCGGTCAAAGCTGCGGTGCCTCATGATGCCATCGTTAGTGCTAAAATTCGTTTAGGCTATGAAGATAAAATGTTGGCGATAGAAAATGCGCAAGCGATAGAAGCCGCTGGTGCTAGTGAGCTCACTGTTCACGCACGAACTAAAGTCGAAGGTTACCGGCCTCCGGCTCATTGGCATTGGATCGCAAAAATAAAACAAAACATCACCATTCCGGTTATTGCCAATGGGGATATTTTCACTTTGGATGATGCAATAAAATGTCGAGAAATCTCTGGCTGTAACGATATTATGGTGGGAAGAGGTGCATTGATGTTACCTAATCTGGCACAGGTAATTAAGCAAACAGCGCCGACGATAACTTGGCCTGAGGTGCAAGCATTACTGCTTATTTATACTGAATGTGAAACCTATGGTGATAAAAGCAAATATTATCCTAACCGAATTAAACAGTGGCTTAAATATTTGAAGTTACATTACGTTGAAGCGGACGAGCTGTTTCAAGAGGTTCGCACCCTTAAAACAGCTGAAGCGATAAGATTAGTACTTTAATCGAAGAGTTTGTTCGCACTCAATTTATTGACACTAGATTTTATCCCCACTTAATGATGCATCATTAAGTGACTATAAACTTGGCAGTAAATTTTCTGTCATGAATTGATTTAGTACACCATCACTGATAATGGCAGATGCTTCAACAATATCAGGGGCGAAGTATCTGTCTTTGTCATAAAAGCTGACTGTTTCACGTAACATCGCTTTGACTTGTTCAATGATAGGAGAGCCTTTTAGCGGTGCTCTAAAGTCTAAACCTTGCGCTGCAGCTAGATATTCTATGGCAAGTACACCGTTAGTATTCTCCGCCATATCACTTAAACGACGACCCGCAAACGCAGCCATAGAGACATGATCTTCTTGATTCGCTGACGTTGGCAAACTATCTACTGAAGCTGGGTGTGCTAAGCTTTTATTTTCTGATGCAAGTGCCGCAGAGGTGACTTGGGCAATCATAAAACCAGAGTTAACACCGCCATTGTCAACTAAAAATGGTGGTAACTTACTTAAGCTAGCATCAATGAGTAGTGCCATACGGCGTTCAGATAACGAACCAATTTCGGCAATGGCTAACGCTAAGTTATCCGCGGCCATGGCAACGGGCTCTGCATGGAAGTTACCGGCAGAGATAAAATCACCTTCATTGGCGAAAACTAAGGGATTATCAGTAACGCCATTGGCTTCTGCGAGCAGTACAACTGCAGCTTGACGAATTTGTGTTAAACAAGCGCCCATTACCTGTGGTTGACAACGTAAAGAGTAGGGATCTTGAACCTTGTCACAATCAACATGCGATTGGGAGATTTCTGAATCATCAGCTAATATGTGGCGATAAGCGCAAGCGGCATCTATTTGGCCTATTTGACCACGAATTTGGTGCACTCTATCATCAAATGGTGCACGGCTTGCCAAAGCAGCTTCTACTGTCAGTGAGCCAATGGCGGTTCCTGCAGCGTATAAATCTTCCGCATGAAATAAACCTTCTAGCGAAAAGGCTGTTGACGCTTGAGTACCGTTTAATAAAGCCAAGCCTTCTTTAGCGGCTAAAGTTAACGGCGCTAAACCGGCAATTTTTAAGCCCTCAACTGCGGTAATAACTTGATCTTGATAAGACATTTCACCTTCACCAAGTAATGGTAAAACCATGTGTGCTAATGGCGCTAAATCACCGGAAGCGCCAACAGAGCCTTTTTTCGGTACACAAGGGTAAACTTGTGCGTTAAGTAAGGTAATTAATGCCTGAATAACGGGTAGTCGAATACCTGAATAACCACGGGATAATGAGTTGATTTTTAGTACCATCATTAAACGAACGGTAGCATCCTCCATGTACTCACCAAAGCCGGCCGAATGAGAAAGTACAATAGAGCGTTGTAATAGTTCTAATTCATCATTTTTAATACGCGTGCTAGCAAGCAAACCAAAACCGGTGTTGATGCCATACACAACACGGTCATCTTTGATTACTTGCTGCACTGCCTCAGCACTTTTATTAATTTCATTAAAAGCGCTTTTATCTAAGCTATATTGTATGCCATCAAAGCGGGCAACTGTCCGTAATTGAGAGAGTGTTAATGTCCCAGGAATGATATTTAATGTTGTAAACTGTGTCATAGTTTTTTCTGCCAATTTGAAGTCGTTAATATTAATAAATGTTTATTGCAAAGCGATGGACTCAATAGCAAAGAATAAGTGTGGAGCTGACGTTGGTCAGCGTGTACTTTTGATGCGGCTATTGAGTTTAGCTTAAAGAAATAAAGATTATTTACCGTTAGCACCGTCTATCATGGGTAAATCTAACCCTTGCTCTTGTGCGCAGTTAATGGCGATATCGTAGCCCGCGTCAGCATGGCGCATAACGCCTGTGGCGGGATCATTCCATAATACTCGGGCAATACGCTTGTGTGCTTGTTCACTGCCATCGGCAACAATAACAACACCTGAATGCTGGCTAAAGCCCATACCAACACCACCTCCGTGATGAATACTCACCCAAGTTGCACCACCAGATGTTGATAATAGTGCATTTAATAATGGCCAATCCGATACGGCATCTGAGCCATCCATCATACTTTCAGTTTCACGATTTGGAGAAGCAACTGAGCCTGAATCTAAGTGATCTCGGCCGATAACTACGGGTGCAGATAATTCACCACTTTTTACCATGTCATTAAAGGCTAATGCCAAACGAGCTCGGTCTTTTAAGCCAACCCAACAAATGCGCGCGGGTAAACCTTGAAAAGCAATACGCTCTCGTGCCATGTCTAACCATTGATGTAAATGTGGATTATCAGGTATTAACTCTTTTACTTTTGCATCTGTTTTGTAAATATCTTCGGGATCGCCAGATAACGCAACCCAACGGAAAGGGCCAATACCTTCACAAAATAATGGCCTAACATAAGCGGGCACAAACCCGGGGAAATCAAAGGCATTTTTCACGCCTTCTTCTAAGGCCATCTGACGAATATTGTTACCATAATCAGTAGTTGCTGCGCCTGCTGTTTGTAAATCAAGCATTGCCTGTACTTGAACCGCCATAGACTGCTTAGCCGCTTTAACGACAAAGGCTTCATCTTTTAAGCGCATTTGTGCGGCATATTCCATGGTCCAACCGATAGGCAGGTAGCCATTAAGGGGATCATGTGCTGACGTTTGATCAGTAACCACATCGGGGACAATGCCGCGCTTAACTAATTCAGGAAATACATCAGCAGCATTGCCTAATAAGCCCACTGAAATTACATCTCCTTTTGCCGTTGCTTCATTAATCATAGCTAAAGCATCATCAAGATTGAGCGCTTTTTTATCGACATAACGGGTTTTAATACGAAAATCGATGCGTGTTTCATCACATTCAACCACTAATGCTGAAAAACCAGCCATGGTTGCTGCTAGTGGCTGTGCACCACCCATTCCGCCTAAACCACCGGTAAGCACCCATTTACCTTTAGCGGAACCAGAAAAGTGCTGCTTGGCCATGGCAACAAAGGTCTCGTACGTGCCTTGTACTATGCCTTGTGAACCAATGTAGATCCAAGAGCCAGCGGTCATTTGACCGTACATCATTAGGCCTTGCTTATCTAACTCATTAAAGTGTTCCCAGTTAGCCCAATTGGGTACTAGGTTTGAGTTAGCAATTAATACCCGAGGTGCATCGCTGTGAGTTTTAAAAACGCCAACAGGTTTACCTGATTGCACCATTAATGTTTCGTCATCTTCAAGACGATTTAACACGTCAATAATTTTGTCATAACATGCCCAGTTACGTGCAGCACGACCAATGCCGCCATAGACTACTAATGATTGCGGGTGTTCGGCAACTTCGGGGTCTAAATTATTCATTAGCATGCGCTTAGCGGCTTCGGTTAACCAACTTTTAGTGGTTATTTTACACCCACGATCTGCACGGATTATTCTTGAGGTATCTAAGCGTGTATCGGTGTTTTTTGATGAATTTGCAGTCATGGGATTTCCTGTAAAAAATGTATCAAGTGACTATCGTTATTAGAACGAACCCTGATTACTAATTAAAAAACTAAGTGGTTACCTAAACGATATTTATTACCTGGTGCAGTTAAAATAGCTAAGCTAACCACTCCTTTACTTGACCACGTGCGCCGCTTTACTTGTAAACAAGGGGCGCTTCGGTCAATAATTAGTAATTGACAAATATCATCATTCGCTAATATCGCTTCAATTTCATGTGTTGCTTCAGTTAATGGAGCAACTGCTGATAAATACTCGTGTGGGGTGATCGTTGTAAAGTCTTGCAGTAAGTATTCGGGTATTAAAGCAGGGTTAACGTAGCGTTGTTCTAACTGAATTGGTTGGTCATTTTCAAAATGTAATACGTGCGATAAAAAAGCCTCTTCGTTATTTTTTAAGTTTAATAAAATGGCTATTTCTTTTGTTACAGCGATAGATTTAAGCACCAGTTGTTTCGCGTGATGTTTATGACCACGTTCATGAATTTCATCACTGATGTTACGAATTTCTAATAGTGATGATTGTGATTTAAACGTCGCGACAAACGTTCCAGAGCCTTGTGAACGGACTAAAATTCCTTGTTCTGTTAATTCTTGCAAAGCCCTACGTGCCGTCATTCGACTCACATCAAATTGTTGTGTTAATTGGTTTTCTGAAGGCACTTTATGATGCTGTGGCCATTGGGCAGACTCGATTTTCTGGCAAATATACTGTTTGATAATAATATACTTGGCTGGTTTTTTATTTCGACTTAAGTCATTATTAGTTAAACTGGTTCTACTCATTGTGTAACTCAATCTATGTTATTAAAATATAGCTTGTATATACAATCGCATAATTTTTATTTTAAAGCAAGAGTTGTATATACAACTCTTGCTAATTACCCTTAGCTCCGTTAAAGTGACTTCTATAATGAATACCAATGGGTATGCATCTTTATTTTGGGTAATTCTTCATGAGCAACATACTTACATCGACTCAAACTGGCACTCATCATTGGCAAACTCTGTGGTTAAATATCAATTTAGCGACGATGACAGAAGTGGCCAGAGGTTATGGGGAAATCACTTGTGCAGCACTAGTGATTGGTGATGGAAAAATTGTTTGGTTAGGAAAAGAAGCCGATTTACCTGAATATGAAAAATCAGCCGTTGAAATTATTGATGGTCAAGGAAAATGGTTAACTCCAGGCTTGATTGATTGCCATACCCATCTTGTTTACGGTGGTAATCGTGCCAATGAATTTGAAATGCGCTTACAAGGCAAAAGCTATCAAGAAATTGCCCAAGCAGGTGGTGGTATTATTTCAACGGTTAAAGCCACTAGAGCAGCGACTGAAGCGGCGTTACTCGCGAGTGCTTTACCCCGATTAACAGCCCTTCATCAAGAAGGGGTGACTACCGTTGAAATTAAGTCGGGTTACGGTTTAGATCTTGAAAACGAGATGAAAATGTTGAATGTTGCCGGCGAATTAGCCAAGAAATTACCGGTAACAATCAAACGAACTTTTCTAGGCGCGCATGCGCTACCAATAGAATTTAAAGATAATGCTGATGGTTATATTGAACTCGTTTGTCATGAGATGATACCAGTTATAGCCAAAGAACAGCTTGCCGATAGTGTCGATGTTTTTTGTGAAAACATTGGCTTTACTTTAGCGCAAACAGAGCGCGTATTTACGGCGGCTCAACAGCATCAATTGGCAATAAAAGTTCATGCAGAGCAACTGTCTGATTTAGGCGGCACTGAACTGGCGGCAAAATATCACGCATTATCAAGTGAGCATGTAGAGTTTTTATCTGAGCGGGGCGTAAAAGCCATGAGTGCGGCAAATATGACCGCGGTATTGTTACCAGGCGCATTCTATTTTTTGCGTGAAACTCAATTACCGCCTATTGAACTCTTACGAAAACACGGCGTGGCGATAGCTATTGCCACTGATGTGAATCCAGGATCATCTCCTATTTGTTCATTGCAATTAATGCTAAATATGGCCTGCACTTTATTTAAATTAACCCCTGCGGAGGCGTTGGCTGGCGTTACTTGTAATGCTGCTAAGGCGCTTGGTTTATCAAGCAGTAAAGGGCAGCTTAGTGTTGGTTTTGATGCCGATATTGCCGTATGGAACATTAGCCAACCTGCCGAGCTGTGTTATCAATTTGGTGTCAACCCGTTAAGCGCTTTAATACAAAATGGTCAGCAAGTTATTTAAGTAACTTAAAGGTAACTTAGTAAGTATTCATTATCTCCTGATGATTGGTAGCAGTGCGATAGATTAAGAGTCTAAACGATACTTTTTCTGATAGTAGATTACGGTATATTTAAATGCGCTAAATGACTTTTAGTTCGAGTAGGGAAATTAGAAAAAATGCCATCTACACCCAACGCTTTCATGGCTTTAATATCATCTAACTCATCAACAGTATAGACAAACACTTTCAAGCCACGTTGATGAGCATCGCTAACAAAATGCTGACTAATGAAATCTACATTAAGATGTACAGAGTAGGCGTTAAGTTGTTCGGCAAATTTTGCATAGTCTAATGGATAGCAGGCGGTCAGTGCACCAATAGCAAATTCAGGTCTTTGCTGATAAATGGTATAGAGTAATCGATGATTAAAGGAAGATAACAAGAGATCTTTATTGACTAATTTTTTGGTTATAATTGCATGATCAATATAAGAGTAAAGTAGCTTTAGATTACTAATCCCTTTGAGTTCAAGATTTATTTTGCATCTACCAGCCACTAAGGTAAATACCTCATCTAAGGTTGGAATGGTTTCACCATGGCCGGCATCTAGACTCCGTAAATGCTCGTAATTGTGCTGAAATATTTGTCCGGTACCTGAAGTGGTTCGATGTAACCAGCGATCATGAATAACTAATAATTTACCATCTACCTCATGTAGATCAATTTCAATACCATCAACATTCGCATCTAATGCTGCTTTAATTGCGCGCAAGGTATTTTCTGGTTCAACACCACTCGCGCCACGATGAGCAAAAATTAACATAGTGATCCACACATTAGGGTTTGTTTTGAGTATAATAGCAATAATATTTACTGTACTCATATAAATAAAATGACCGATAACTCTGCAAACGAAAAACGCCTTAATAAATATATTAGTGAATCAGGTTTCTGTTCACGCCGTGGTGCTGACAAATTAATTGAGGCTGAGCGGGTTACCATTAATGGTGAAATACCTGAGCTTGGTACTAAAGTTCAGCCGGGTGATGTGGTCAAAGTGGACGGTAACGCTATTGCTGCGAGTGCCAAAAACAAGTCGGATCGTATTTATATTGCTTATAACAAACCCATCGGCATTACCTGCACAACCGAAAGTCATGTATGGGGGAACATCATTGATGCTATTGGTCATAAAGAACGTATTTTCCCTATTGGTCGATTAGACAAACCGTCTGAAGGATTAATTTTTCTAACGAGTGACGGTGATATTGTTAACAAAATTCTACGGGCTGAAAATGCGCATGATAAAGAATATATCGTTACTGTAGATAAACCAATTAGTGAGCAATTTATTAAGCGTATGTCGCTTGGAGTACCTATTCTAGGTACTATTACTAAACCGTGTGTGGTTAAAGTAGAAAGCCGTTTTGTCTTTACTATTATTTTAACCCAAGGCCTTAATCGACAAATCCGTCGTATGTGTGAATATTTAGATTATGACGTTAAAAAATTAAAGCGTTCTCGTATTATGAGTGTTGAATTGGGTCAACTAAAACCAGGGCAGTGGCGAGACTTAACAATGGCTGAAATGAATGAAATTAATCAAGCGGTCGCTAGTTCAAGTAAAACTGCAGATGAAACACTAACGAGTCAAAAAAACCTACCAAGCAATCCTTGGATATAAAGCCGAAGTAATAATTGGGTCTGTTGATTTTTTATATTTTTTAAACAGTATTTTTTTGAGCTGTAGGTAGATCAATAGGGTAAGGGATATTAACTTTATTTCAATTGAATAAAGTGCTGCTAGCTAAACGATGTTAACTAGCAGCCAAGATGTCTGAATTATTACTTAATACTAACCTGTTATATTGGTTAGTCTAGGCGTTAATTCTTCCAGTACTTGTGGGTCTTCAATTGTTGAAGGAATATCTATTTTCTGACCGTCTATCATTTGTCGTAAGGTTTTACGTAAGATTTTTCCTGAACGGGTCTTAGGCAAGCGCTCAACGATAATTAAGGCTTTTAATGAAGCAATCGCTCCAATATCGCTACGTACTTTAGTTTTTAATTCTGAAATTAGTTCATCGTCACTCAATGATACGCCATTTTTAATCACAACTAAACCAAAGGGTACTTGACCTTTTAATGAATCGTTAATGCCGACTACCGCACATTCAGCTACGGCAGAATGGCCAGAAATAGACTCTTCCATCTCACCTGTTGATAATCGATGACCAGCAACGTTTATAACGTCATCTGTACGTCCCATAATAAATAGGTAGCCATCTTCATCAAAATACCCACCATCACCAGTAACATAATAACCTGGGTGAGTTGATAAATAACTTTCTTTAAAGCGTTTTTCATCTTTATAAACAGTCGTTAAGCAACCAGGAGGCATAGGCAGCTTTATTGCAACGGTACCTTGTTGGTTTGCCGGTAAAGCCACGCCATAGGCATCTAAAATCTCAACGTTATAACCTGGAACAGGGAAACCAGAAGAACCTGCTTTGGTTGTCATTAACTCTTGCGCATTGGCATCAGCAAAAGGTGTACTTGCAATAGACCAACCGGTCTCAGTTTGCCACCAATGATCAATAACAGGTATTTGTGTTTTTTCTTTTAGCCAATGGTATGTTGATGGATCTAGACGTTCACCAGCAAGATATAATCTTTTTAAATTAGATAAATCGTATTTTTTCATTAACTCAGCATCAGGGTCTTCTTTTGCAATGGCACGAAATGCAGTTGGTGCACTAAATAATGCGTTCACTTTATATTCTTCACAAGCACGCCAAAAAGCACCGGCATCAGGTGTTCTAACAGGTTTTCCTTCATATACAATAGTGCTACAACCCGCTAGAAGAGGACCGTACACAATGAAAGAATGACCAACAACCCAACCAACATCTGAAGCAGCCCAGAAACTATCTCCTGCTTTCATACCGTAAATATTTTTCATACTATAGAGCATAGCAACGGCATGACCACCGTGATCTCTAACCACACCTTTTGGCTTTCCTGTGGTACCTGAAGTGTATAAAATGTATAGAGGATCTGTAGCTTTTAAGCTAACGGCCGCTATACCTTTAGCACTGCTCATCTGTGTTTCCCAATCTTGGTCACGGCCACTAATCATATCTGCCGTTAATTGTTCACGTTGATAAACAATACAACTACTAGGTTTATGCTTTGATAACTCAATAGCATTATCGAGTAATGGCTTGTAAGGAATAACTTTGGCAATTTCAATACCACAACTGGCACTAACAATAACTTTAGGCTCTGCATCGTCAATACGTATAGCAAGCTCTTTAGCGGCAAAACCACCGAAGACCACCGAATGGACAGCACCAATTCTAGCACAAGCTAACATAGCGATAACTGCTTGCGGGATCATCGGCATATAAATAAGTACACGATCACCTTTAACTACTTGCTGCTTTTGTAAAACCTCAGCAAATTTTGCTACTAATTCAGTTAATTCAAGAAAAGTGAATTTTTGCTTTGAATCGGCTACGGGTGAATCATAAATGAGAGCAGTTTGCTCACCACGGCCTTGTTCAACATGATAATCCAATGCCAAATAGCTAGTATTGAGTTCGCCATCAGCATACCAATCTGTCCACCCACTCTCATTTGTCGACAATATTGTTTCTGGTGCTTTATACCAAGAAACAAGTTCTGATTGCTCTAACCAGTATGCTTCTGGTGAGTTCTTAGCTTTTTCTTGCTGTTCTTTGAAGCTCATGAGTTGCCCTTATGTGTTGTGTTTTATGCCTGCTACTATAGAAGTGTCGACAAAATTGAACAATTAGACCTTTGGCTAATATATAATCGCTACTGAGTGTTGAGTAAGTTAACAGGAGAAAATTGGTCGGTAAGTAAACGTGTGTTTTTTGGCCAGTTTTGTGCTGTTCCGGTAAAATAAATTTTATTATAAAGTGAATAAATATCTACACCGACTACATGTAACTTTGCATTAAGTTGTTTTAGTTTATTTTTATTAAGGCTATTAACAGCAAAACCATCTCGGTTAACAATAATAATACGATTAGCATTATCTTTGTTGCTTACTTGATAAAAATCACCAAACACAGCTTTATAGGTGGCAGACTCATGATTGTATAATTGACTTAACGAAAAAGTGTTAGCACTGAGTACGCCATTTTGACTCAGTAGCGCTTTTGTTTCTTGTAAAAATTCTTTGGTCATTAAATGCTCAGGAATATAGTCGCCATTAAACGCATCGAGAATAATCCAATCGTATTGTTGTTTTTTTAATAAAGCACGTTTGATGTATATACGACCGTCTTGGTTATAGGTTTTTACGTTATCATTTTCAAAAAAGCTAAAGTAATTACGAGCAACGTTTATCACGGCTTGATCTATCTCCACATTATCGATTTGGCTTTGTGGGTAAAGTTGCGCCAACGTATTAGACATTGTACCGCCACCTAAACCGATAATTAAAATGCGCTTTGGCTCAGGCATAACCAATAAACTGGCCATTAACAATTTAGTATAATTAAAGACTAATTGTTGTGGTTGGCTTTTTAAGAAACAACTTTGTTGAGTTTTAGTACTTCTAACATTAAATTTTAAGCAGCGTAAATCACTCTTATCTTCAACTATAATATTGCGATAAAGAGAACGTTCTTGATGGATAACTTGCGCCTGAGCAACGCTAATTAGGGTAGATAAGGTTAACCAAAAAAGTAATTTTTTAGCCATTTATTTGCTCCATTTGATGCAAGCCTTTAGTTTTACTTATCAGTATCGCCAGTAGGCCTAAACTAGCCAATACGGTGGTAAAACCAAAAATGATGATATTAACATCGAACCATAGCACTAAATAAAACGAGGTAGTAATTGTGCCTAACGCACTACCTAAGGTTGAAATAAAGTAAAGTTTTCCGGCAATTTGTCCACTTTCATTAGAGCTTTTAACTAATAAACGCACCGAGTAGGGCGATAACATACCTAGAATAACGGTAGGGATAAAAAATAACGCCATTGAGGCTAATAATGAACCATAACGCGAGTCTTCAATATTAATAAATATGACTTCCATTAGCCATTGGCTTGATAAGGCAATAGGGAGCAGTGCGATGGCAGCGATGAAAAAAATAGTGCCATAAATAGCAAGAGAGGCTGAGCGAGTGGATAATTTACCACCAAACAGATAGCCTAAAGAAAGGCTCAACATAAAGACAGTAATGATACTGCCCCATATATGGACGGAACTACCAAAAAAAGGCGCTAGAATCCTACCACCCAATAGCTCAATACCCATAATGCAAAAGCCACTGGTAAAGGCCAGTAAATAGATGAAGGTATTTGGAAAACTTTGCTTTCGAATAGTATTGTTCAGTGGTTTATTCCTTATTCGTAAGGGATCGCCCTTAAAAAAAGATGATAAGCCAGACTAAGCTATTTTACTAATATTTCATAGTGTGCAGCGATAAAGTTAATAATACCAAACAGATCACTTAATTAGTTTGATTGGTATAACAGGGGCTTATGGACATACTTCGGCTAAAAAGCATGCCCATTTTTTTATTACGCCAATTTTTGATTATCTAGTAAGGTTTTCAAAAAACGCGCCGTGTGCGAGGTTTTATGCTTTGCAACTTTCTCTGGCGTACCGGTGACTAAAATTTCACCGCCACCGGAGCCGCCTTCTGGGCCAAGGTCAATAACCCAGTCAGCTGTTTTTATTACATCTAAGTTATGCTCAATCACCACAATGGTATTACCGTGGTCACGTAAACGATGGATAACTTGTAATAACTGTTTAATATCGTGAAAGTGTAAACCTGTGGTTGGCTCATCTAAAATATATAATGTTTGGCCAGTATCTCGTTTTGATAATTCTTTCGATAATTTAACCCGTTGTGCTTCACCACCAGAAAGGGTTGTTGCTGATTGTCCAAGTTTTACGTAAGTTAAGCCCACATCCATCAGCGTTTGTAACTTACGTTTTATTGCAGGAATAGCCTTGAAAAACTCAAAGCCATCTTCGATAGTCATATCCAATACTTGATGAATATTCTTACCTTTATAGAGTACTTCTAAGGTTTCGCGATTGTAACGTTTACTTTTACAGACATCACAAGGCACATAAACATCGGGTAAAAAGTGCATTTCTACCTTAATTAAACCGTCACCTTGGCAAGCCTCACAACGACCGCCTTTTACATTAAAACTAAAGCGTCCTGGTTTGTAACCCCGTGATCGTGATTCTTGAGTGGCGGCAAAAATATCACGAATAGCGGTAAATATACCGGTATAAGTGGCTGGATTTGAGCGCGGCGTTCTACCTATTGGGCTTTGGTCAATATCAATAACTTTGTCTAAATGCTCTAAGCCCGTAATGCTTTTATAAGGAGAGGGTTCGTCAAGCGTGGCGCCGTTAAGTTCAATGTGCGCTAACTTGTATAAGGTATCATTGATTAAAGTTGATTTACCCGAGCCAGAAACACCGGTAATACAAGTCATTAAACCGTTAGGAATGACTAAATCAACGTTTTTTAAGTTATTGCCGCTAGCCCCTTTTAGTTTAACGACATTTTTCTTATCAAAGGGGTGGCGCTTTTTCGGGATTTCAATTCTTTCTACGCCAGATAAATATTTGCCGGTAAGTGAATCTTTACAATTTAAAATATCGTCTATTGACCCTTGGGCAATAATTTCACCCCCATGAACCCCTGCGCCTGGGCCGATATCAATAACAAAGTCAGCGGCACGAATAGCATCCTCATCATGTTCAACCACAATAACGGTATTGCCCAAATCACGTAAATGGACAAGCGTACTTAATAACCGTTCGTTATCCCGTTGATGTAAACCGATTGACGGCTCATCTAAAACGTACATCACACCCACTAAACCAGCACCAATTTGGCTGGCTAAACGAATACGTTGCGCTTCTCCGCCTGATAAGGTGTTGGCTCCGCGAGATAAATTTAAGTAGTTCAAGCCCACATTGACTAAAAAGCCTAACCGTTCATTAATTTCTTTCAGAATTTTTTCAGCAACCTGGCCTTTTTGTCCTGTTAACGTTAAGCCCTCAAAAAAAGCTAAGGCGTCGCTAATGGCAAATTCGGCAACAACAGGTAATGGGGTATCAGCAATAAATACATTACGCGCTTCTAAACGTAAACGGCTGCCACTACAATCAGGGCAATGTTGACTGTTTAAATATTTTGATAACTCTTCGCGTACCGCATTCGACTCAGTTTCTTTATAGCGGCGCTGCATATTATTAATAATGCCTTCAAACGGATGCTTACGCAGTACCACATCACCGCGGTCGTTCATGTACTTAAATTCAATTTCCTGTTCGTCACTACCATAGAGCACAACACTTTTAGCTTCATCACTTAATTTGTTAAAAGGCTTATCTAAGGCAAATTTATAGTGTTCAGATAATGCTTTTAGCATTTGAAAATAATAAAAATTACGTTTATCCCAACCACGTATGGCACCGTCAGAAAGACTTAGTGAGTCATTTTCGATAACGCGTTTAGTATCAAAAAATTGCTCGATACCTAAGCCATCACAAGTTTTACAAGCACCGGCAGGGCTGTTGAATGAGAATAGTCTTGGCTCTAATTCTTGCATACTGTAGCCACAGTGAGAGCAAGCAAAATTAGCAGAAAAGAGTAATTCTTCTCTGTCGGGCTCATCCATAAAAGCAACTTTTGCTGTGCCAGCAGTTAATGCCAGCGTGGTTTCAAAAGATTCAGATAAACGTAATTGAATGTCAGGGCGCACTTTAAGGCGATCAACCACCACTTCAATGGTATGTTTTTTCTGAAGTTCTAAGGTGGGTGGATCAGACAAGTCGCATACTTCGCCATCAATACGAGCGCGAATAAAACCTTGTGCGGCAAGGTTATCAAGTAACTTTACATGTTCACCTTTGCGATTTTGTAATACGGGCGCAAGCAGCATTACTTTTGTGCCTTCTTCAAGCTCTAAAACTTTATCAACCATTTGCGAAACGGTTTGTGCGGCCAGTGGTTGTTTATGTACAGGGCAACGAGGTTCGCCAACGCGGGCGTAGAGCAACCTTAAATAATCATAAATTTCGGTAATAGTACCCACGGTTGAACGAGGATTATGTGATGTTGATTTTTGTTCAATAGAGATGGCTGGTGACAAACCTTCGATGTGATCAACATCAGGTTTTTCCATCAGTGATAAAAATTGACGGGCGTAGGCAGAAAGTGATTCAACATAACGGCGCTGACCTTCTGCATATAGCGTATCAAAAGCCAGTGATGACTTACCTGAGCCAGAAAGTCCAGTGATCACTACTAGCTTATCACGAGGGATAGTTAAACTAATATCTTTTAGGTTATGGGTACGAGCCCCTCTGACTTCAATATTTCTCATTTTTATCCATTAATTCATGCGCAAATAACAGCCGCATATTATGCCATAAGTCATGTGTTTTGTTCAGTTGATAAACACTTTTATTTTTTGAATTCACTTCGTTATACCAACTTAATTAATTAATGGATCAATTTTTAACGAAGATACATGTCCGACAAGAGGGCGCTTGAGCAAACCATACTCGGCGTTAAATTTCTTTTTAAGGACGCTACATGAATGTAGCTTATTAGATAATGCAGGAGTATATTCTCCTGACGAACCATTAATAAAAAGATTGGCCTGGACCATGAATAACTCATTTATCATGAAACTAGCAACTTGAATTATCATGGGTATAGATCATTTTTTTGTCGTACATAGCGTGGTAAACTACCATGATTTTTAAATTTTCCATATTTTTAGGTAAAGTATCTTCATGAGTGTTTCAGGTTTAAACCGTATTGAGAAAAAAGCAGCGTTTTCGCTAGCCAGTGTTTTTGGTGTTCGTATGCTTGGGCTTTTTATGATATTGCCGGTGTTTGCTATTTACGGCGAGCAGTTAGCTGGTTACAGCCCTTTATGGTTGGGCCTAGCTATTGGTGCATATGGTTTAACACAGGCCTTGTTGCAAATACCTATGGGTATTTTGTCTGATAAATATGGTCGAAAGCCGGTGATATTAGCGGGCTTAGTGGTTTTTTTAATTGGTAGTATTGTTGCTGCGATGTCGACAACTATATATGGTGTTGTGCTTGGTCGTGCCATTCAGGGGATGGGGGCTATTGCCAGTGCAATTTTAGCTTTAGCTGCCGATTTAACCAGAGAGGAACAGCGGCCAAAAGTGATGGCGACTATTGGTATGTTTATTGGTTTATCATTTACCCTTGCTATGATTTTAGGCCCAATCGTAGCTGCTGCTTTCGGTTTAAGTGGCTTGTTTTGGTTTACCGGATTATTAACTATTCTTGCCATGTTATTGATTCAATTTATGGTGCCTTATTCAATCAATAAAGCTCCTCGTGGCGACAGTGTCGCACTGCCTAAGCAAATAGCTAAATTAATTCAGCACCCGCAATTATCCCGTTTGAATTTTGGGGTGTTTATTTTACATATGGCACTTACCGCCTGTTTTGTTACTTTGCCAAAACAATTTGTCGCCAGTGGTTTAGCATTAGAAAACCATTGGCAAATATATTTACCCACGCTTTTAGGCTCTTTCATTTTAATGGTGCCTTTTATGATTCTTGCTATGAAAAAACAGCAAGAAAAACCTATGTTTAGTGCCGCGGTTGGATTGCTTAGTTTGGCATTGTTTTCATTATGGTTATTACCAACAGGGTTTTGGAGTTTAGTGCTGTCTGTTGTGCTGTTTTTTACGGCTTTTAACTATTTAGAAGCGACCATGCCCTCTATTTTATCTCGTATTGCTCCTGCCGGTGTCAAAGGTAGCGTCATGGGAATTTATTCTAGCAGCCAATTTTTAGGCGCTTTTGTTGGTGGTATTATTGGTGGTTTTGTCGCAAGTCGCTTTGATGAACAAACGATATTTTTAGTGATGGCGATTGTCAGTCTAATTTGGTTAGTACTGAGTTTTGGTATGAAAAAATTAAAGAAATCTAAAAGCTTTAGTTTTGCCACTAATATCAGTGGTGATGATAAAGCGAATGAAATAGCGGAATTGTTAATCAACATGCCTGGCGTTATTGAAGCCACTTTAATGCATGACGATGTTGGCAATAATTCAGAAAATAGTGCTGTGGTTGCCTACTTAAAAGTAGATGAAAAAATTGTTGATTTGTTAGCTGTTAAAGCTTTATTGCATCAGGAAGCTTAAAATAAATGTTTCCGTTGAATCAAATTTCACATCTAAAGTTACTAGCAATTGTTGCTAGGATTAATTTTTTTAAATCCCTCACTGTTGCCCAGCGTGAATTATTGTTAAATTCTTCTACCTGTTACAAATGCTACAAAGATAAATATGTACAAAAGGAAGATGATCTTAATCGTAATTTTTATATTCTCCTATCGGGTAAGGTTGCCATTACTAAGCAAAGTTCCGATGAAAAAGCCATAGATAAAATTGTTGGTTATATTTCAGTAGGTGAATTTATTGGTGAAAGTAGCTTTATCAACAAACATCGCAAAAGCGCATCAGCAAAAGCTATGGAAGATTCAATCATATTATGTATTGATGAAGATGCGCTGCGTGATTTACCTGGGTCGCTAAAAGATAAATGCAAAGACGCCATTATTGAAGGTATGGCGACTAGAATTATTTATTTAACCAATCAGATCCAACAGCTTTCATAATTGTTAATAATTTTTTAGCCATGAAAGACATCTATTGCTTTACATCTTAAGTGTGTAAAAAATGCTCTGATATTTATGATAAAATTAATCAACGCTAGCAATATAGTCTGTCAGCCGGCCATTGCCTAACATCACGTCAATATTATCACCTTCAAATTCCCGCATTAAGACGACACCTATAGGTGATTTTGGTGTGATAACGGTTATGTGTTGTTCATTCAGTTGGCAACGAAATCCACCTGCAGCCGGGCCTATGAAAAACCAGTGCTGCTTTTTGCTATCAGCAAAAAGTTGTACCAAAGCAGACAATGCTATGGGCTTGTTTTCATCGAACGCTACTAAGGTTAATTCTTGATAATTTAGCAGGGCTTCTTGTAATACTTGTACACGCCTTGATTGTCCTTCAGCCAAATAACTGGCTTCAATTGCTAAGGTATCGTATTGCGTTTCGGCGACACTTTGATCATCTACCGCTGCTGCATGAGCTTCGTTGGCAGCATTAATTGCTTGTGACAATTCTTGCTCCAAGTTTTCAATGATCAGAGCAACAAGTACTTTTTTATCTATTTTTTTTGATGTCATATCGTTATTCAATAATAAATTATTATTTATTGATAATTCTACTATTATTAACGGATTATCGATAATCATTTTTACCCAGTGTATGCGCTTAATTCAACACCGATCTGACAGGTGTCAAAATAAACTTGTAATGTGGAACAAATCTGAGTAAATTAACATCATCTGGTATGACCAACAGGAAAATAGTATGACATCAGCAGCAGTAAATAAAAGCCCATTCCCACATCTATTAACTCCCTTAGATCTAGGTTTTACCCAATTAGCTAACCGTACCTTAATGGGATCGATGCATACTGGCCTTGAAGAAGAAAAAGGGGGGTTTGAAAAATTAGCTGCTTTTTACGAAGCGCGTGCTAAAGGGGGGGTTGGCTTAATTGTTACGGGTGGTGTTAGCCCGAATATGCGTGGCAGAATTGCCCCTTTTGGTAGTGAGCTAAGTCATTTCTGGCATGTTAATAAACATAAACAAGTGACAGAGGCAGTTCATAAATATCCAACAAAAATATGCTTACAATTATTACATACAGGTCGTTATGCTTTTCATCCTTTTAGCGTAGCCCCGAGTAAAGTTAAATCCCCTATTACTCCTTTCACTCCAAAAGCGATGTCGACAAGACAAATCAATACTACCATTAAAGATTATGCCCATGCGGCGAATCTAGCGGCGAAAGCAGGTTACGATGGCGTCGAAATTATGGGCAGTGAAGGGTATTTGATTAATCAATTTGCTTGTTTACGAACAAATAGGCGTACTGACGAATGGGGTGGATGCATTGAAAATCGTATGCGTTTGGGTATCGAAACTGTTAAAGCTGTACGGGCAAAAGTAGGTGAAAATTTTATTATTATTTTCCGCTTATCTATGATTGATTTAGTTGAAGGGGGTAATAGCTGGGATGAAGTGGTTACCATGGCAAAGGCGATAGAAAAAGCTGGAGCCACGTTAATAAACACTGGCATTGGTTGGCACGAAGCACGTATACCAACCATAGTAACGTCTGTGCCACGCGCTGCATTTACTTGGGTTACCGAGAGAATGAAAAAAGAAGTGTCAATACCTTTGATTACCACTAATCGCATCAACACGCCCGAGGTCGCTGAGAATATTTTAGCAACGGGGCAGGCTGACATGGTCTCGATGGCAAGACCGTTTCTGGCTGATGCTGATTTTGTTAATAAAGCAGCAGATAACAAATCAGATGAAATTAATACCTGCATTGGCTGTAATCAGGCCTGCTTGGATCATGTATTTAAACAGAAACGCGCTTCTTGTTTAGTGAATCCTTTTGCTTGTTATGAAACGGAGCTTACCCTTAATAAGCTTGATAAAAGCCAAAAACCTAAAAAATTAGCGGTAATAGGTGCGGGTCCTGCGGGTCTAGCCTTTAGTGTTTATGCTGCTAGGCGAGGGCATAAAGTCGAGTTATTTGATAAAATAAGTGAAATAGGTGGGCAGTTTAATGTCGCTAAGCAAATACCAGGTAAAGAAGAGTTTTATGAAACGATACGCTACTTTAACAAACAACTTGCATTACTTGACGTACCAGTACATTTAAACAGTGAACAGAGTAGCGATAAGCTACTAGCGGCAGGTTTTGATGAGGTTATTTTAGCGACGGGTATTAAACCAAGAAAACTGAATATTGAAGGGATAGATCACCCTAAAGTGTTGAGCTATTTACAAGTACTGCGAGATAAAGTGGATGTGGGTGAAAACGTGGCTATTATTGGTGCTGGCGGCATTGGGTTTGATGTGGCTACCTACATTGCTGAAAAAGGTGAGTCGTTGACGACAGACTTAAATGCCTGGTTAAAAAATTGGGGTGTAGATAAAACCTATCAACAATCGGGTGCTTTGCTAGAAAAAAAATCAGCTAAGCCTTTTGTACCTGAGCGACAAATAACCTTATTACAACGAAAAGCCACTAAGATGGGCAAAGATTTAGGTAAAACGTCTGGCTGGGTTCACCGTGCTAATTTAGTAAAGCATGGCGTTAAAATGCTACCGGGTGTGAGTTATAAATCAATCACTGATAATGGTTTGCTTATTGAAATTGATGGTAAAGAGCAATTACTAGCAGTAGATAGTGTCATTATATGTGCAGGGCAAGAGTCAAATCGAGAATTGCAGCAGGCACTTGAAAATGGCGGTATGAGTGTACACCTTATTGGTGGTGCGAATGTAGCCACTGAACTTGATGCAAAACGTGCCATTCGACAAGCAGCCGAATTAGCTGTGGTAATCTAATGAGATAATTTGTTGGTAAATCAGTGTAAAGCAGTATAAAACAAAGCTATACTGCTTTTAACGTAATTATTGTGAAGTAAGTAAGATTCTACCTTTGACTTTTGAAATGAAAAATTTATTGGTTAGTAGTGGTGATATAAAAATTTACTCTACGCCAAAAGAATATAAAGTACAGTTGTTGGCACTGATTGCGAGTGCCCGTCAACGTATTTATATTTCCGCACTTTATCTACAAGATGATGATGCAGGACGAGAAGTACTGCATGCATTATATCAAGCTAAGGCTAAAACCGCTGAACTAGACATAAAAATTTTTGTTGATTATCATCGAGGTCAGCGTGGCCTCATCGGTGAAAAAGGTAGTCTAGGTAATCGGGCTATTTATCTTGCACTGGCTGAACAATATGAACAAAAAATCGCTATCTATGGTATTGCGGTAAAACCTAAAGAGTTGTTCGGTGTACTGCACTTAAAGGGCATGGTTTTTGACAACGTGCTTTTTTATACTGGTGCTAGCATTAATGATATTTATATGCAGCAAGGAACACGGTATCGCTTAGACCGTTATTATCAAATCACTTGCGCGCCGTTAGCGAATAGTTTTTGCCAATATCTAACGAATACTTTTGTAAAATCAAATCTGGCTCCTTTATTAAATGAGCTTAACTTACCAAACGAAGCTCAGCAAAGACGTAATATCATTGCGTTGAGATCGTTGTTAAAAGTATCAGCTT
The DNA here is from genome assembly GCA_047633255.1 of Colwellia sp. Lineage (GTDB taxonomy): Bacteria > Pseudomonadota > Gammaproteobacteria > Enterobacterales > Alteromonadaceae > Colwellia. The sequence continues at coordinate 106,275 of JBLIEW010000004.1, read as the reverse complement.
ATAAAGTACAACTTGCTGACAATAAAAAAGAATCTGGCGTTGTTACTAACCCAATATCCATTATGCCCTTGATTGGTTATGGACGTAGAAAAAATCAGTTAAATAAAGTTATTCGCCAAACCATCAAAAATACTGAAAATAAGCTATTAATTTTAACTCCTTATTTTAATTTACCGACAGTACTGGCACGTGATGTGATTAAAGCACTAAAGCGTGGCGTGAAAATAACAATTATTGTGGGAGATAAAACCGCAAACGATTTTTATATTGCAGATGAAAACGAATTCACCACCATAGGCATAGTCCCTTATGTTTATGAAATGTTATTAAAGCGTTTTGTCAGACGTTATCAGCACTTTATTGATAATGGATTATTAACCATACATTTATGGAAAAATGAAAAGAATAGTTTTCATTTAAAAGGGATTATAAGTGATGAACGTTATCATTTATTAACCGGTAGTAATTTGAACCCACGTGCTTGGTCCTTGGACTTAGAGAACGGTTTATTACTCGATGATCCTTCGCGAGGATTGATGCCGAAAGTCTCCGCTGAACTGGTTAATATTATGGAATACGCTAAACCGATTAATCACCACACTGAACTTGAAGGTGTAAGTGACTACCCGGATAAGCCGAAGAAACTACTTAAAAAAATACGTATTACCCAAATAGATCGTGTTTTGAAGCGTTTTCTATAAAGCCATTTTTTATCTATACATGTAGTTCCAATTGAATTAATTCAATTGGAACAAATCATTTTTATGAGCTAGTTGACTGATTAAAAAGATTGTTTCGCTTCAACCCTAATTTCAAAGCTATTAATGTCAGCGTTATCACTTTGTGGAAAGGCAAAGTCAATGTGGATCACTTGATTACTTCCCGCTGAATGAGGGGAATAAAGTCTAGCGCCGATACCGATAGAATATAACCAAGCATCTTCAGCATTATCAACAACGGACTCACCAAAAGCTTTGCCAGTATCGAAGAAAGCGGTACCTGCTAAGTCAAATAATTTAAATAAATTGATATGTGGGTAATAGCGTATTTCACTAGTGAATTTTATACTATGATCGCCATGTTGATATTGCAGAGGAAATCCGCGCAAGCCAGTGTTTCCCCCTATAGTGACAGGCTTATCAAGGTATTGGTTTTTACTGACTATGTTGGTGTTACTTAAATAAAAGCCCCAAGTCGAATCTATATTATAGAAATATTCAGTATTGAAAGTTAGTAATAAACGATTATTTTGTTGCTCATAAATATCACCATTAAAGGCTATATTCATCAGTAATAGCGCCTTATCGTGAATTTCAAAGCCCTTGTCTATATTTGCTTGAAATAAAGCCCAAGCATTGCTGTCTTTTGTGCCATCACTAATACCTAAGCGCGAGCTAAATTGCCAACCATGATTAAAGTCTTCTATTTGAGAGATTAAATAGATGTTGGTCAGTTTTTTAAAGTCTTTTTCTATATAGTCAATTCCAAACCACGGGTAGATAAAGTTTCGATCTTGCGGTAAAAATGCTGAGAGAATACTATTATCAGTATTCTCTATAGTAGAAAATTTATGTTGATCCTGAGTCATACCAATACGGTATCTTAATAATGAATTCTCGGTATTTGAATCAAGCCAAGCATATTCTGCATTTTTAAAGCTAATTTCATGAGTAAATATTGCTAGTTCATTATCATTTTGATAAACGGTATCGTTACGCTTTTCTTCATCAAAACCAATGTTATAAGCATAGTTAGTATAAAAACTGGCGAAGTGTTTTTGTAAAAATAATGATTGTTGAGTGCCATCATCGTTGTCAGCAAAGCGTAACTTCAAATCAATATTTTTTTTACTAAAGAAGGGTATGGTCGTTTTAAATTTGTAGCCTTTGCGCTGAGAATTTTCATACGTTTGCACTTCTGCATCTATCCCTAAACCTAATAAATTACGCTCTTTTATGCCGAAGCTATAAGTACTTTCACCTCCTTGGCGACCAAAACTTATGGTTGGCATTAACGACCAATTGTCCCATGTAGTGACAGTGATGTTTTCTACCATTTGATCACTGGTTATTTTAGCATCACGTAAATATTTTCGACTGCGTAAATGTCTTTCTAATTCAGCCATATCAGCAAAATTTTTATTACATCGTTCAATAAAAAAAGCCGCTTCATTTTCAAGTGTTACTTGTTTGGTGTCTATATGAATAGCATTAGCCCACCGATGCATAAAGGAAAAACCTTGTTCATTCTCATCAAAAATAGTTTGAGGTTTGAAAGTTACTTTTTGCAGGCCTTGAGAACAAACTTTTTCTTGTCCATGAGCGCGTGAAGTCGTACAACCTATTATGAATGCGGAGATCAAAATCAATTTGATAGGTGTATGAACATTTTTATTGTTGTTAAATATAGTGAATCCCTAGATAAACTGCAGAAGTTAACAACTGCTATAATCTGATTATAGCGGTTACTGAAAGTTTAAGACATTTTTATCCATTTTTACTTTCTTATGTGATTAAGCTAATTTTTTGCAATATACCCGCTCCTAATGCCAGCTGAATCATGTCTCTTTAAGTGGAACGGGTATAAAGTTGTAGTAATCTAAACTTAGTAAAATCAACTAGCTAAAAATAAATAGCTTTTAAATGTAAAAAGCCCTCGAATTTGATCGATTCTCCCTATAGAATTGCTCTCTTAATTAAATTTTTTCAAACTCTAGTATAAGCTGTTTATTTGGTATTCACCTTGTCTTAGAAATGCACAATTAATAGGATTTTTCATGGCGGGTGTAAATAAAGTAACAATTTTAGGTAACTTAGGTAAAGATCCTGAGGTACGTTTTATGCCAAATGGTGGCGCAGTAGCAAATATTACTGTAGCAACGTCTGATACATGGAAAGATAAGCAAACTGGTGAACAAAAAGAAAAAACTGAATGGCATCGTGTGGTGATGTTCGGTAAATTAGCCGAGATTGCTGGTGAATATTTGAAAAAAGGTTCAAAGGTGTATCTTGAAGGTTCATTACAAACACGTAAATGGACTAACCAACAAGGTCAAGATCAATATACTACTGAAATAGTCTTACAAGGCTATAATGGTGTAATGCAAATGTTAGATGGAAAACCATCAGGACAGCAACAAGGACAGCAACAAGGTGGGGGCTTTCAGCAGCAACAAGCGCCACAACAACAATATAATAAACCAGCGCAGCAACAAGGTGGTTTTTCTCAGCAAGGTCAGCAGCAACAAGCACCACAACAGCAAGGTGGTTTTTCTCAACAAGGGCAGCAGCAACCTCAACAGCAACCACAACAGCAAGCGCCTAAAGTAAACCCTCAAGAGCCATCAATTGATTTTGATGATGATATACCGTTCTAGATCCGGGTTGTCTTTTTTGTAAAGACGATTTAAAAGAGTAACAAACAAAAAGCCCAACGTAATTGTTGGGTTTTTTGTGTCTAAATTAACTCTTTTAATGATATCAAAGGTTTGATTGTTTAATTATTAAAAACGCCAATCAGTAATGAGTGGCTCTTTACTCTCATCCATAAACCACATTGCAGCAACTAAACCTACGGTATCGTTGGTAACGGTAATGACAGCCTCATACTGACTATCATTCAACGACGTTCTCAGTAAGCAGCTATCGTAATTAATACTATAGCTGCCATCGCTAAGCTTTTGATAATCACTGCACAACGATAAATAAGCCAACTGGTTGTCATCTTTGGAGCGAGTAATTAGTAGGTTAAACGAGCGTTCACTACTTAGTGTAAAACCATCAGGTACCGCTATTTCACTGCTAGTTTTCGCCGTACTTTTTATCACACTTTTGAGCTCTAAAGGTTTACTCTCTTCTAGGCTAAATTCAGTGACAGTAGGTTGGCTTTGAATTGGCGCGGAGACAATATTGCTTGGCGGACTATCAGTACCCACTACGGCTGGCTCTGCTGTGCTACTTTCTGATCCACCGCCTCCACATGCAGTTAATAAAATACTTAAGAAAACAAAAATATATAGCTTATTCATACGTCACCTCATTAATCAGAAAAAATATTGTTTGTATTAGCATTATCCAGTATGTACCAGTCGGCATCTACAAGCCCTTGATTGGATATAAAACTGGGAAATAGCGGATACCCATAAATCACATCCATATACTCCAAAGGATATTGCCATTCAACACCCACATTTATCGCCCACGGCATGCCATTCTCATTGACAAAGTAGCGCTGATTTTCTGGCTGGCTCCTATCGTCACCTCGAGTAAAGAAGTCATATCTAAAAGCTTCTGTTGGTGCTTTATTAGGTAAATGTATTTCGTATGCTCTGCCAGGAGGCAGCCCAAATACATAGCCATGTTCATAACCCTCAGTAGCAAATAGAAATGGGTCGTAAGGGAATTCTGGCATTTGTTGATCGGGGATGGCATTGGTCATTGGTAATGTCATTGAAAAACGCATTTGAATTTTAGAACCACAACCTGCTTCACTTCGGTGATATTTACAGTTTTCGCCGGCACTGACGTAGTCCCAAACATCATTAGTGATAACGGCTATCGCCTTATCACGTCCAGTTTCTAAAGGAGAGGTGCTCTGTGGTACATCATTAATAGTGTAGCGAATTGCATTCACATCAATAGTATCTCGCGTAATACCCGGTAAATGAAACGCAAAACCATTATGATAAGACCCGCCAACAGCCGCTATTTGCCCTTCTAGTTTAACGCGAATGATCTCACCATTGAGTCTATATTCACTAATACGATAATTAATGACTAAGTCATTAAAATCATAGTCGCCTACTAATGGCCAATTATCTTCGAAGGCGATGGTTGCCCAGTTAGAAGCACTAGGGTAATACTGTATACTGACATTAGGCTCTGTAATATCAACTTGATGATCTTCAACCTCACCATCACTAACACCGCCAGTTGGGCCTAACTCAGCCGTACTACTGATCCTAAAACGAGCCCACGTACTGCCTGCCTCTGCCCATTCGGGTACGTCGTAAGATATCGTATTATTGCCCGGTACTACCGGCCTAGCCTCAAGAATTTTTTCGTCAGAGCCAAAAACACCATTGCCGTCAAAATCTATCCATGCATTAACAAAAGCTGACGATGAAGCGATCAGTTGCAACACTGCGGAATTACCGACTTCAAGCCCTGTGACAAAAGCTACACCGTCTTCATCATCAGCATCATCTGTTGCGTCATCGCTCAGCGGGAATTGAAAACTATCAAATTCGGCGTCAACAGTAGAGCCCATAAAAATAGCATTATTTTCTGTGCTATGGCGAGCACCATTATCGTTAGCTAGACTCCCGTATGAAGCGGGTGCATCACCAAAATCAATTGTTGCTGCATCTGTTGCAATAACAGGCGCTAATGCACAGCGCGCTCCATCGTTATTACTTGAGCTGGGACCATAAGCAAATAAATCGGCGAGTGAATTGGCATCCTTTGTATTTATTCTGAAGATCTTGCCATCGTTGTTACGGCTAATATAAAGGTTTTCATTAACATCAAAATAAACAGCACCAAATATTCCTGTTTCACCAATATTGTTAATTAATGTGGCACTGCCATTACTAACATCAATATGATAAAGGTTACCTTGGTTATCAACACTGTATGCAAAGCCATTAAATGGATGAAAAGCCATATCAAAGATATTTAGATTCAAGCTAGTACCATCTATAATAGGTTCTGCAATTAAATAGTTGGCGGCCGATGAATCTAATGGGATAGCATATAAGCCGTAAGAAGCACCAGGCTGATAGACGTAATACACATTGCTATCAATGGCAATATCACCGACATAGAATGATGTATCCGGTAATCCTGACGTGGTTAATGGCGTAACTTTGTAGTCACTGTTAATACGCACGGGTTGCTCAAATTCATTGCTCCAAGCATAAAGATACTGATCGTGAAAGTTAAAGCCCATCGCATTGAGCTTATTAGTGGTGCCCATGGTGTTTGATAGCTGTTGGTATTGCCCAGTGGCTAATTGAACCCCGTATAACGTTGCTGAGGTATCTTGTATTAAAAAAGCCTCTGTGGGGCAAGTTGCAAAGGGCTGTCCTATTACGGCTTGGTTTACTGACAAGGCAAGTTCGCTAGTACAACCTTCCTGCCCTATGAGACTATCTGCACCAAACTCGATAAAGTTTGTCGCTGAATAAGCTCCACCACAATCATTACCAATACCGGTAATTACAGTATTAGCACCGGTTTGGACGAAGCCTTTTGCGAAAATATGGCCTATTGCTTCTGCGCCAGCACCTAGCTGTGCATAGCCAGCTGCGCCAGTTTTATCTCCTAGGACATTCCAGATAATATTACTGTTCTCGGTTACATCTTTTAATATGACCTTTGCGTCAATAGCAAAAGTTAGATAGTTAGCTATGTTAAAAACCCAAGTACCATCGACACCTTTACCATCAAGCGTGAGCGTTTTTCCTCCCGCAATCGTTAAATAATCTATCGTGCTATAGATGCCAGCTTCAAGCGTTTCATCGTTTGTTCCAAAAGTAATAGAAACGAGTTCTGTACCGGTTCCCAAAGCCTTTAGTGTTGTTTGCACCGACGTAATGAGATCTTCTTGATTAGTTACTAAGGGAGGTGGAGGAGGTGACAGTAAAGAGTTCGCGGTAAGGGCTCCGTCAATTTGAACACCAGCACCGATGGTTGTGGTGGATCCTGCATCGATATCACCATGAAAAATTGAACCAGCCCCAACGGTTACTGTGGTACCAGCTAAAACGTCGCCTCCCACCTCCACCGTCGCATCAAATGTTGCGGTGGTGCCGGCGACAATATCACCATTAATAACAACATCAGCACCAAAAGTGGCTGTAGTTCCTGCTTGAATCGGGCCATCAATAATTGCAGCAGCGCCTAATGTTACAGTGGTCGTCGCTTGAATATAGCCATTAACACCTGCAGTAGCGCCAAGAGTTACTGCGGTTCCGGCCTCGGCATTACCCCCAACTACTGCATCAGCGGCAAGGGTTATTGCGGTGGCACTTTGAACATTTCCGCCAACTATTGTACGTGCGCCTATTGTTATGTAACCACTCGCATAAAGTGACTGGTTATTTAGGTCTGAGTTCATCAAAGGTTGAGTATTCGCTTGTACAGCAGATACAATCGAACACATTGATATTAATAATAGTGGACTTGATTTTTTGATTAAACGACGAAGATACCCAACGCTATAATCAGTCATATCATCAGATAAAGCGTTAACATCAATATGCTTCGAATATTCGCCCCAAAGATAAGTATATTTTTTTTGCATCTTGTTACCCTCACTCTATAAATAAAACTTTCTGCATTTTTATAGAGTGATATAGCAAGTAGTACGCCAAAGACTAATAAACCATAATCAATTGATTAATAAGTTGATTTTTTTCTTGTTAGTCTGTTTTAATTTCTGTTTTGCAAAAAATTATCGTTTTGCAAATTGACTAAACGCTATTGCCATACAAAGTAGAGGGTACTGAATTGATGAATGTTTACGTTTAAACCCGTTCCACTTGAATAGGCTAGTTTCAGGAAGTTTGAGCGGGTATATACCCGCTTCACCTCAAGATGCAGGTTTCAGCAAGTCAAAAAAGGGTTAGCTACAAGGCATTGATTGAAGAAAATAGTTATTCTATTGTCGAAATCCATAACGCAGGAGATGACCCTTATGCTGAACTAAAATTAATTACAAATCGATAGTTCTAATTAAAAAATAGGTTGGCCAAATCTCCCGTACTTGGTTTTCCCAAGAGGGGTCAATTTTGTTATTTGATAATTGTAAAAGCCAAAATTTAGCCCACTTTTGCACAACTTTACCTGATTTACTTAATTTCAATGGTGAAAACCGACGTTGATAATTACTGCCTTTATATTCGACAATAGCGTTACTCTTAGCTCTTTTATGAAGACTATCTAAGGCTATAGTGATCAATTCAACCTCTGACAAGGGTAGAATTTTTTGTCTTTTTAAACAGGCTAATATCTCAGCCTTTTTTATAGATACTTGCATATAGGTATCTATATGAGGGGTGTAAACCATCCCTGTTAGTCCATAGATAGAGACACGCTCTCTATCTGCTATTTCTTTTAATGGGATAAGTTGATCATTAATATCATTTAACTCACTAATCACATGAAGTTTATCACTCGATTTTGACAATTGTTACTGCCCCATAACTTAACATTTAATGATGGTAGTTTAGCATTAACTTGGTTGATCAATACGAATACTATTGCTTATGTGAAACCACCCTGCAATAGAATAACGATAGTGCTTAAAAAAGACGAAGCTTTACTTACGAATGATTCTTGTTTAGAGTTGCGCTTTATGTTGTTAGTGAAATCAATCATTGATTATGCCCATGGCGCAGGCAAAAAAGTTATTTTAGAGGGAGTAGAGACAACGGTTGATTTGCAGTTGGCTAAACAGCTACAGGTGGACTATGTGCAAGGGTTCTATTTTAAAAAGCAATTTAAACAGGTGGGTTAATTTAGTCAACCTTGCGTAAATTTTAAGTGAGTGAAGGTGGTATAACACTGCTTTGTGCTTGCTGTTCTCTGATCTTTGCTTGTTCAATACGCCATTTTTGTACTTCTTCATAGTAATGATCCCATACACAAGGGTTACAAGCGCCACCGCCACAGCAGTCATCATCGGCAGGGGGAAGAGGTTTTTCTATTGATACAGTCATGGTGTGTCTCGTTTCTTTTACTGATACTATTTTGCAATAAATTGTTAGAAAAAGAGCTCTGCAAAGACAGAGCTCTAATATAGTTTGAGACTGTTATCTAATCTAATCTACTCAGATTCAGCCAATTTTTTTTCTAGGTAGTGAATGTTCGCACCGCCATTAACAAAACCTTGATCATTCAAAATACTTTGATGCAAAGTAATATTAGTTTTAATACCATCAATCACTAATTCAGATAACGCATTTCGCATACGTGCAATCGCTACGTCACGGTTATCACCCCAAGTAATTAATTTACCAATCATTGAGTCATAATGTGGTGGTACAGAATAATCAGCATAAATGTGAGAATCCCAACGAACACCTAAGCCACCTGGTGGGTGGAAGCGTGTTATTTTACCCGGCGAAGGAACAAAAGTGCGCGGATCTTCAGCATTAATACGACACTCAATTGAGTGACCTGAAATTTTAATATCATCTTGGGTATAAGATAAAGGTTGCCCTGCTGCTACACGGAGTTGTTCTTTGATTAAATCTACACCCGTGATCATCTCAGTGACGGGATGTTCAACTTGAATACGAGTGTTCATTTCAATGAAATAGAACTCGCCGTTTTCATACAAGAACTCAAAAGTACCGGCACCACGATAATTAATTTCAACACAAGCATTACAACAACGTTCACCAATTTTGGCGCGCATTTCAGGGGTAATACCAGGGGCTGGCGCTTCTTCAACTACTTTTTGATGGCGACGTTGCATTGAACAATCTCGCTCACCTAAATGAATAGCAGTACCTTGACCATCAGCCATGATTTGAACTTCAACATGACGTGGGTTTTCAAGGAATTTCTCCATGTAGACCATGTCATTTTTGAATATGGTGCCTGCTTCTTTCTTAGTTAGCGCAATAGAGTTTACCAACTCTTCTTCAGTACGCACAACGCGCATACCACGACCACCACCACCACCAGCAGCTTTAACAATCACCGGGTAGCCAATGCGTTTAGCGTGGGCTTTATTGGCTACTTCATCATCAGTTAATGGACCATCTGAACCGGGTACACAGGGTACACCAGCGGCTTTCATTGCTCGAATGGCAGCAACTTTATCACCCATTATGCGTATGCTTTCAGCTTTTGGACCAATAAAGGCAAAGCCTGATTTTTCTACTTGTTCAGCAAAATCAGCATTTTCAGCTAAAAAACCATAACCAGGATGAATAGCGACAGCATTAGTGACTTCTGCTGCGGTTATGATCGCAGGAATGTTAAGGTAACTATCGGGTGCTGGAGCCTTACCAATACAAATAGTTTCATCAGCTAATAATACATGCTTTAAATTTTTATCTGCGGTTGAATGTACAGCAACGGTTTTGATACCAAGCTCTTTACAAGCGCGTAATATTCTTAAGGCAATTTCGCCGCGGTTGGCGATAACAACTTTATCTAACATGGAATGACCCTTTTCGGTTGGGCTTATTCAATGATGAATAGCGGTTGGTCAAATTCAATAGCATCTTCATTGTGTGCTAAAATTTCTTTGATAACACCGGATTTATCTGCTTCAATTTGGTTCATCATTTTCATCGCTTCAATAATACATAATGTATCGCCAGCATTTACATGCTTGCCAATTTCAGTGAATGATGGGGCGTCAGGAGACGTTGAAGCGTAGAAAGTACCTACCATTGGAGAACGAACTACGTGACCTGTTTGAACGGGTGCTGATGCTTCAGTAGATACTGGTGCTGCTGCGGGAGCTGCAATAGGTGCCGCTGCTGGAGCTGCAACAGGTGCTGCCACTACGGTAACGCCACGGCAAATTCGTACTGACTCTTCACCTTCAGAAATTTCTAATTCGTTTATTCCTGATTCTTCTACTAACTCGATAAGTTTTTTTATCTTACGAATATCCATTGTCATACCTTAATTTAAGTTTAATATATTTTGAGCTTCAAGTGTCGAGTTTCACTAGTATCATTATTAATGTCTCGGTACTCATAAGTCGTTATCTGTTTTTTTCTAAATACTCTTTTGCTGATTCAAGTGCATAGCTATAACCTTTAGCGCCTAATCCACATATAACGCCGTTAGCCACATCGGACAAATAAGAATGTTGTCTAAATTTTTCCCTTGCGTGCACATTAGATAAATGTACCTCAATAAAGGGAATGTTAACGGCTAACAATGCATCCCGAAGCGCTACACTAGTGTGAGTAAAAGCCGCTGGGTTTATAATAATGAAATCGATTTTTTGAAATGATTGATGAATAGTATCAATCAATTCATGTTCAGCATTAGATTGCACATGAGATAGCTCTATTGCTTTTGTTTGTGCTTGTTGTGTTAACTGGTGAATTATTTCATTTAATGTTTGCGCACCATAGATTTCAGGTTCACGTTTACCTAACATGTTTAAATTTGGACCATTTAACACTAAAATTTTGAACTTTGTAGTCATCTTCGTCAAAAACACCTATAAAATTAATTCAAAGATAATGATTACATAAAATAATGCGAGAGTGAACTAAAAAAAGCTATTTTTCTTATTTAAGCGATTATTATAGTGTTTTCGCAGAATATAGCAGCAAAATACTGGTCTTATCTGTTTGTTGTTACGAATAATTGGTTTTTTTGATTCTTGATCATAGCTAGAGTGGTTTTTTAAATTATTGTTTTTAAAGGATTGTGTTTTTATATTGATTAGCCACGGTATTCGAAGCTAGTATTTTAACTGTCTTTTAAGTCGTCATCCAAGCAGCTATAGTCAATTGCTTTTGTTACTTTTTTTGTTGATAGCTATTATAATATATAATAGCAAGTAATAGTTGTAACAGATGGGTTACTTCTGATACCTTATTTATTATGCTATTCTTTATTTAACCTTTTAATAAGGTATATTTTAATTTTTCTTGTAGCGAATACCAGTCCTATTAAATCCCCCAAAATAATAGTTGGTATAGCAGGGACAGTATTATCAAAACTCTTTACTCTTTATGCTTAATTGTATTTCTAGGCTGCATTAGCGTATCTGTTTATGCTGTTGACGTTATTGTAAACCCGTCTGTAAGTGAGTCTACGTTAACAACATCGCAATTGCGCCGTATTTATACAATGCGTCAAACGCAATGGCCTGATGGTCAACGCATCACTGTTTTTGTATTACCTCGAGACCAAGTTCTCCATTTACAATTTAGTAAGGAGCGTTTAGAAATGTACCCTTATCAGCTTGACCGAATATGGAACAAGTTAACCTACTCGGGTCTTGGGGTGGCACCCATTACGGTTACTTCACCAGCAGCACTTATCGATGCCGTTAGAGAAACGCCAGGTTCAATAGGTTATATTGGAAAACTTAAGGATGAGAAAGGTTTATATGTTATTGACGTTAAAGGCTAAGGTGGAAAATGTGCTTATAAAAAAACTACTTTTGTTGACCACTATAATTTGTTTGTTTTCTAGTCATGCCAGTGCATCGAAAGAAAACCTCCAGTTGCATGGTTTTATTTCCCAAGGACTCATTGATGTTGATGGCAGTAACTTTGTCAATGACGACGGTGGTCTGTCTGCTGAATTAACTGAACTAGGCTTAAATGGTTCATATCAGCTAAGTTCAACACTAAGATTAACCGGACAAGTGGTGTACCTCGATGGCGGTAATCGATATGCTAAAGGAATGCGTATGGATTACGCTTTACTTGATTGGTCTGTTTACGACAGTTATAACTGGAAAGCAAACATCTACTTAGGGCGTTTTAAAAACAATCATTGGTTATACTCTAGCACTAGAGATATACCTTTTGCCCGTCCAGGCATTATTTTACCCCAATCTGTTTATTTTGATGGTTTTAGAGATATAGCGGTTGGCGGTGACGGCATGGCAATAAAAATTAGTCATAGCCATGATGACTACGGCTATTTTGATTTTAATTTAAGCTACGGTAGTTCAGCAGTTTCAGATGAACAAGCTGAGATGATATTGAGTAAACTTCCCCAAGGCAAAGTTAAGCAAGATTATGATGTACAAGCCAGTTTCTATTGGCAGCCTGCTTTTTCATCTTGGCGATTTGGACTGTCACTCTTAGATTCTACTTTTAGCTATAAGACAAATGATAATTTTGATTTTTTTGTAGATGGCGAGTTTTCCTTTCAGTTTTATACTATGAATGCATTATATGAAGGTGAAAACTGGGAGTTCAGTGGAGAAATATACCAAGAGAAATTTATTAGCGAAGGATTTTATACTCCACAACATTATGGTTCACCCATTGGACAAGGGCTTTATTTACAGTCACGTTATAAGGTGAATAACAAGTTAACTTTACTGGCTCGTTATGAGCATTTTTATCATGATAAAAATGATAAAAATGGTAAAAAACTAGAAGAGTCAACTGGAGGAAGTATTCCTGCTTATTTTGCTTACCATAGAGATACCACTGTGGGTATGTCATATGATTTTTCAAGTGATATTAGTTTAAGATTAGAATATCATTGGTTTCAAGGCGCAGGGCGCTTAACCCCTGTTGTTTTACCTAATACACAAATGAATAATAGTAAAAATTGGCAATTGTGGGCTGCGCAATTAATGTATTGGTTTTAAATAAGGAAGTTACTGATGGCAAAAACATTCATTAGTGCGCCAACCAAGTTGTTGATGCTAATTGTACCTGCCTTATTGTTTTTAGCGATAGGATTCTCGGCCTTATCATTATCACGACTGCAAGATGATTATCAGTTATCCCAGCAAAGTACTTTAGATCAAGGTAAAGCCCAGTTCGCCTTACACAGCGATATTTTGCGTTCTAAATTAAGTGTTTGGTTAGAGTCTTTTTCTGAAATAACACAACTTTCTCAGCAGAATGACTTCACCATTTTTGCACAACAACTCGCTAGACAAATTGATGGACTACAGCTTAATTTAAATGTTGAAAATGTATGGTTAGTCGATGCTAGCCATCAAGTTCTTTTTGCTACGGCCAAAATTCCTGCTGTGGCGGAAGAAAATATTGCGCAAGCTTTTAAGCAGCAACAGCCCAGTCATCAACTTTATTGTCAAAGTAGTTGCCAATTATTATTAAGTCTCCCATTACTAAATAATCAAGGTGACGAGGTTGTTATTACCATGAGTGCTTCGCTTATTGATATGTTGTATGCGATTAAAACCTCATTAAATAGTGATGTCGCGATTATTAGCTTTGCGGAGCAAAATGATGGAATGAATACTGATGCTAGAATCCTTTCAGCATCAAACATTGCCTTAACCCAAAAACTGCTAGACGTTAATCAGCAAGCTAAGTTCAGTGCTGTGCTTGAGCAAGGCTTGCAAAGTGATCTAGCTGAGCGTAGTTACTTAATTAACTTATTACCCTTAGCAAAGAATAATCAACGCGCATTTTATTTAACCTTAATAGATGATGTGACAACTTTTAAAAATAAAAATGCTAAATACAGGCAACAGTTTTTAATCTCTCTGACGGGAATATTCTTTGTTTTAGGTTTTTTTGTCTATTTTGTTGTTCGGCCGTTTACCAAGCGTTTGTTACGTTTGTCTGGTGCGCTTCCGTTTTTGTCGAACAAAAAATTTGATAAATTTAGGCAAATTAAATTAAAAAGACCTATTTTTTTCGCTGATGAGTTAGATATTTTAACTGACTCCGCATTAGAACTAAGTTATGAATTAGAACAGTTAAATATCGAGGTTGAGCAAAAAACTAAAGAATTAGAAAATATAGCCATGTACGATTTACTAACAGGTTTACCTAATCGTAATATGTTGAATTATCAATTACGTAAATCCATTGCTAACCTTAGCCGAAGTGGCGGCGGCGTGGCGGTGTTATTTTTAGATTTAGATGATTTTAAAAAAGTGAATGATAGCAATGGCCACAGCGAAGGAGATAAACTATTAATTCAAGCAGCTGAACGAGTTCGTTTGGGTGTTGGGCGAATTGACTTAGCCTGTCGTTTTGGTGGCGACGAATTTGTTGTTGTCCTTGGCAATTTACTCTCGGTGGATGAAGCGATAAATATTGCCGATATATTGCTTGAGCAATTTAAAGAGCCGATTAGGCTAGGGTCGAGTATTTTTTATGTGTCAACCAGTATTGGTATTGCCTATACTGAATCGCCTGATGAGAAAGCAGAAGATATCATTTCTCATGCTGATATTGCTATGTATGAAGCTAAAGACAATGGTGGTGGTCAACATCACATTTATCATCATGAAATGTATCAACGAGTTGCACGCAGAGTTATGCTTGAAGCTGAAGTGCGCCAAGCGCTTGCTAAAAAACAATTTAGCTTAAGTTTACAACCTCAGTTACGTTCAAAAGACAAAAAAGTGTATGGCTTTGAAGCATTACTTCGTTGGAAGCACCCTGATCGCGGAATGATTTCACCAGATGATTTCATTCCAATTTTAGAAAACTCTCAATATATGATTGAGTTAGGTTATTGGATTATTAATCGCTGTTTTGAATTAGCCGTCGAGATTCAAAAGCAGGGATTAACAGACACTAAAATATCAATAAACTTATCAGCAGGGCAGTTTATTGACGTTAACTTACCTAAATACCTGCAGAGTTTACTGCTACAGCATTCACTTTCGGCGCAAACATTTGAACTAGAGTTAACTGAAAAAACGTTAGTTAAAGATATTGACCGCACCATTGCCATGATGGATGAGTTAAAAAGTATGGGTTTTTCTTTCGCTATTGATGACTTTGGTACTGGTTATTCTTCGTTGGCTTATATAAAGAAAATGCCAATAGATGTGATTAAAATTGATCAAAGTTTTGTCTTTGGTATGTTAGAAAACCATGCAGATTACCAAATTATTATGTCGACTATTGCCATGGTGAAAAACTTAGAATTGACTGTTATTGCTGAAGGGGTTGAAACTGCAGCGCAACTGCGTAGTTTATCTGAAAATGATTGCGATATTATCCAGGGGTATTATTTCTCAAAACCTGTCCCTGAAGCAGAACTCTTTGACTTTATTAACACCCATATTCAAGGGGGTTACTGGAAAACTCAAGTAGAAAAGCAGCCTATTACGACTGCTCCCTAAAGAAAAAACAAGTGGTCGGTTAAAATATAGCGTTAACATGAGCACTAAATTCATCAGCCTCCATAAAGCCAGTAATTCGTTGCTGGCTTAATTCTTCACCCTGTAAATTGAAGAATAAAATAGAAGGCAAACCAAACACATTGAAATGCTCCATTAATTCAATATTGTCGTTAGAGCCTGTATCGGTTAAATCTATTTGCAGTAACACAGAACTAGCTAAAGATTTTTGTACATTCTCATCATAAAATGTGTATTTTTCAAACTCTTTACAAGCTATACACCAGTCAGCATACAAATCTAGCATCACTGTTTTTCCTTGAGTATTGGCTTGTGTAATCGCAGTTTGTAATTCTTCTAATGTTCCCACTTGCGTAAAATGCTGTACTTGTTGAGTCGTATTTGATTCCACAGTAGATGCATTTTGGTTAGGTACAACAAGCTGATACGCCATATTTGCGCCAACAAATAACATTAAGAATATAGCTAATGAACGCGCACCAAACCAAAAACCTTTATTGGTAACGTTGATATTAGTCACATAAAAATAACTGGCTGCGCTTAATACTAGTATTGCCCATAATGCTTGGCTGGCCATTTCAGGAATAAAGCGTTCAAGTAAAAATATCGGCACAGCTAATAACAGCAAACCAAAAATATTTTTAATAATATTCATCCAAGCGCCGGCTTTAGGTAATAACTTTCCACCAGAGCTACCCAGTATTAATAACGGTAATCCCATACCCAAACTTAATGCATATAATGCCGATGCGCCTAGTACAACATCCCCCGTTTGAGATATATATAGTAAAGCGCCGGTGAGTGGTGCGGTTGTACAAGGAGACGCCACTAAGCCAGAGATAACACCCATCATAACTACGCCAGCAATAGAGCCACCTTTTTGTTTATTACTGATGTTATTTAATTTGTTCTGCCAACTAGCCGGTAATGCCAAATTGAAAACGCCAAACATAGAAAGCGACAGAAAAATAAATAATACACTTAGTGCAATTAATACAAAGGGATGTTGAAAAACAGCTTGAAATTGTGCACCCGCCAAAGCGACGACAATACCGAGTAAGGTATACGTTACGGCCATACCTTGTACATAGAAGAAAGATAAAGTGAACGCTTTTTTAGTCGTCAGGGCTTTACCTTGACCCACAATAATACCGGTTAAAATAGGGTACATAGGGAAAACACAAGGGGTAAATGACAACAATAAGCCACCAACAAAAAAAGCAATTAAGGTTACTATTAAGCTATCTTGTTTTAACATGTCCGCTAGTTGATGTTGCTCACTACTGGGCGTTACCTGGTTGCCACTTACGTCAGTACTTTCTGTTTTGTTTTCAATTAAGCTAGTACTATCATTTACGTTAGTAAGCGCTGAAAAAACAGCCGCAGTATCATTCGAGGTGTTTTGTGCAAGTACGCTGTCTAGTGCGATTACTTTTTTGGTTGGCGGATAACACAGACCCTTTTCAGCACAGCCTTGATAACGAATAGTAATACTGGCATCTTCGGTTGCTTGTTCAATATTTATCGTAAATTTTAACTGATCTTTATAAATCTGTTGAACACCAAAAAATTCATCTTCATGATCTAACCCTGCGGGTAAATCAATAGTTGAATAACTGGCATTGTTAACGGTAAATTTAAATTGATGACGATAGAGATAATATCCTTCACTAATATCAAAGTTGATATGTAATTGATTATTTTGCTGATCAAAATTAAAAGAAAAAGCTTGGTCTACTTTTAAGAATTCTTCATCATTACTAAATAAAGAGGTACTTGAGGTATCAAAAATAGACTGTTGGGCATGGCTGATTGCCGGTAACAATGTTACCAAAGTCAAAAATAGACTTACAATCAAGTTAAGAAACAAAGAGGGTTTTTTCATTTATTTTATTTCAACGATTTAAATATCCAGTTTAAATAATGCGTATCACCTTGCTGGATGTTCAAGGCAATCACTTCTACTACATTATAAGAGTGTAATTCATTTATTCACGCATTTAATTGCTTGAACGTTGAGTCACATTTTATTTGTACGAGTAGAGAATACTAATTGAAACAATTTTCCATTTCTAATAAGAATGTAATTTACTGGTATTCTCTTAAAAAAGACTTAACAATACCACTATTTAATAGAGCATTTCTTCTATACCCGTTCCACCTCAAGATGCAGTTTCAGAGTTAAGCTAGGAAATCAGATCAAGGCGCGATACGAAGATAATGGTTGTTCCCTTATCAAGTAGTGCAACGCAGGACTGGTTTTCTAGCTTAGCTCCCTACGGGTAAGCCGAGAAAGGGTCATCTCCTGCGTTATGGATTTCGATAATAGAACAACTATTCTCTTCAATCCATGCCTTGTACCTAACCCTTTCTCGACTTGCTGAAACCTGCATCTTGAGGTGGAGCGGGTATATACCCGAGCCATTTGAACATGCTTGATTCAAGTGGAACGGGTATACCCTTGAAAAAGACCGGATAAGCCCAATATATGTTTCATATAAAATAAGGAATCATTATGTTTCGCGTGTTATTTTTACTTTTTATTATCATCCCTATTATTGAAATTAGCGTACTAATGCAAGTGGGTGAGCTATTAGGAATGTGGCCCACTATCGGTATAGTTATTTTGAGTGCTTGGATCGGTGCCAAATATGTTCGCCAACAAGGTTTAGCAACACTGCAGTCGGTACAAGCTAAAATGGCACAAGGTGAAATGCCATCCAGTGAAATTGTTACTGGGCTTATGTTGTTGGTTGCGGGTGTATTGTTAGTGACCCCTGGCTTTGTTACCGATATTTTTGGCCTATCATTACTCGTACCTAGTGTTCGCACAGTGATTGCCACCTACGTACAAAAGCATATTAACGTTAATGCTCATGTGGCAGGAAACCATGCAGGTGCAAGTTCTCATACTGGGAATACCTATGAAAATGAAGGTTTTTCTCAAACACCAAACCCAGAGAATAAAGGTATACCTCAACATCAAAGTGAAACTATTGATGGCGAATACACCCGTAAAGAATAAAAAGATAATCAGTGGACTTGTGAATACTAATTTTACCCCCACTTCTACTAACAACAAATTAACTATGTTAATTAATCTACTAATTGAACACCCTCAGGAGAAAATAAATGAGTATTCGTCCATTACATGACCGTGTAATTATAAAACGTAAAGAAGTTGAAGCAAAATCAGCCGGTGGCATTGTTTTAACTGGTAGTGCAGCTGAAAAATCTACTCGCGGTGAAGTTATTGCTGTAGGCAATGGCCGTGTATTAGAAAACGGTGAAGTACGTGCTTTAGACGTTAAAGTGGGTGACCAAATTATCTTTTCAGAAGGCTACGGCTTAAAAACTGAAAAAATTGATGGCGAAGAAGTGCTGATTTTAAGTGAGTCAGACATTTTAGCAATCGTAGAATAGTCGTAAGAATTTTAATGTCGCTAGTTCACATAATAGCGGCATCAAAAGTGCTCACTTACTCGCGTAAGCTCCGCGCTTTTCTTTACTCTTGAGCGAACTAGCTTAAAGTAAAGGCTCAATAATATTAGTGTATAAAGACTAAGCACTATTTCAAAAATAGTGTAACCAAACAAAAATTATAGGAATAAATAACATGGCTTCAAAAGACGTATTATTTGGTAATGACGCACGTGCAAAAATGCTACGTGGTGTCAATGTATTAGCCGACGCAGTAAAAGTAACTTTAGGCCCTAAAGGTCGTAATGTTGTAATTGATAAATCTTTTGGTGGTCCAACAATCACAAAAGATGGTGTTACAGTTGCTAAAGAAATTGAATTAGAAGACAAATTCGAAAACATGGGCGCACAAATGGTGAAAGAAGTTGCTTCTAAAGCCAATGATGAAGCCGGTGACGGAACAACCACTGCAACTGTTTTAGCACAAGCGATTGTGAATGAAGGTTTGAAATCTATTGCTGCGGGTATGAACCCAATGGATCTTAAGCGCGGTATCGATAAAGCGGTTATTGCTGCAGTTGCAGAGTTGAAAAAGCTTTCTCAAGAATGTACTGACAACAAAGCCATTGAGCAAGTGGGCACTATTTCAGCTAACTCAGATGAAACAGTCGGTAAAATCATTGCAACAGCGATGGAAAAAGTAGGCGCTGAAGGCGTTATTACTGTTGAAGAAGGCCAAGCGCTAACAGATGAATTAGACGTAGTTGAAGGTATGCAGTTTGACCGTGGTTACTTATCACCTTACTTCATCAACAATCAAGAAAATGGCAGCGTTGAATTAGAAAGCCCATTTATTCTTTTAGTTGATAAAAAAATATCTAACATTCGTGAATTGTTAACAACCTTAGAAGCTGTTGCTAAATCAGGTAAGCCGTTATTAATTATTGCTGAAGACGTTGAAGGCGAAGCCCTTGCAACATTAGTTGTTAACAACATGCGCGGTATCGTTAAAGTTGCTGCAGTTAAAGCCCCTGGTTTTGGTGACCGTCGTAAAGCGATGCTTCAAGATGTTGCTACCTTAACGGGTGGTACTGTTATTTCTGAAGAAATCGGTATGGAGCTTGAAAAAGCAACTTTAGAAGATTTAGGTCAAGCTAAGCGTGTCGTTATTTCTAAAGACACAACTATTATCATTGACGGTGTAGGTGACGATGCTGATATCAAAGCACGTGTTGCACAAATTCGTGGTCAAATTGAAGAGTCATCTTCTGATTACGATAAAGAAAAATTACAAGAGCGTTTAGCTAAATTAGCTGGCGGTGTTGCCGTAGTTAAAATTGGTGCTGCGACTGAAATTGAAATGAAAGAGAAAAAAGCACGTGTTGAAGATGCATTACATGCAACTCGAGCTGCTGTTGAAGAAGGCGTAGTTGCTGGTGGTGGTGTTGCTCTTGTTCGTGTCGCTGAAGCCATTAAAGATTTAGAAGGCATCAACGAAGATCAAACTCACGGTATTAACGTAGCTATTCGTGCGATGGAAGCGCCACTTCGTCAAATCGTTGCTAACTGTGGTGATGAAGCTTCAGTAGTGCTTAACGAAGTACGCAATGGTACAGGTAACTACGGTTATAATGCCGGTAATAGCACTTACGGTGATATGTTAGAAATGGGTATTCTTGACCCAACTAAAGTAACACGTAGTGCATTACAATTTGCCGCATCAATTGCTGGCTTAATGTTAACTACCGAAGCAATGATTACCGATGCACCACAAAGCTCTGCTCCTAGCATGCCTGATATGGGCGGCATGGGCGGTGGTATGGGTGGAATGGGCGGCATGATGTAGTAAGTTTTAGCCTAAATCCCTTTTCTAGGAAGCCATAACATGTTGATGTTATGGCTTTTTTGTTTCTATTTTTCATCAAGCTTTATGACTTTAAGGGTATAAAGTGGGGTATCTATAAACTCCTATATGATTACTTCTATAAAAACAAAACGATAAGTCATATATGGGCAGCATATTGTGGTTTAAGTTGCGAGAATGCCTCAATTAAATGAAGCTGAAAAAACAATTTTCTGGTTTTTCTTTTATTACTCTCTTTTTTCTATAAACTTGAATTGCACACATATAATGCGCATAATACAGTCAATATATGGTTGGAGTGTTAATTATGAATATTACTTTAGGTAAAGAATTCGAACGAAGAATTACAGCGAAGGTATCTGACGGCTTATATACCTCAGCGAGTGAAGTGATCCGTGATGGATTGAGATTATTGTTCGAAAAAGATGCGGCTAAAAATCAACAGCTTGAAATATTACGAGAAGAAGTCGCTAAAGGTTTTGAACAGCTAGCTGCGGGCGAATCGTCAAATCACAATGTCATGGATATATTTGAACAAGCCTCTCTTTCAGTAAATAAACAGTCTGCAAGTAAGGGCGACAATGCCAACGTATAGGCTATCCCCTTTAGCCGAAGAAGATTTATATAAAATAATTTCTACGACAATTAGTTCATGGGGTAATGAGCAAGCAAAAGTGTACGCTCAAACTATAGATGCAGCATTAATAAAACTTGCTCAATATCCTGATTTTGGTAGAGAAAGAAATGAAATTTATAAAGACGCTAAAAGCTTTCCAGTAGAAAAACATATTGTATTTTATCAAGTCAGTGATAACGGTATTGATGTTGCTCGTATTCTTCATCAACGAATGGATCTATCAAAACATTTCTAATAATTCAATAATATAGCGAACTTTGGTAAGATTATAATTATGTCTGAAAGCCATGTTAATAAACTCGCCAAAATAGATTCACGTCTTCAATTATTAAATGAGGAGCGACTTGCATTACTTAATGAACGCCAAGCGTTAATAACACAACATGAAGCTGAATTAGCTCAAAATTTTAATCTACACGCCTCTCCTGAAGCTAAAATTGACCTTTTTCTTTCCTATTTTAAAGGTCGCAATGATGTTTACCCATTTAGATGGGAATCTAAAAATGGTCGAAGTGGTTATTCTCCCGCTTGTTGGAATGAATGGCAGCTAAAAATTTGCAATAAACCTAAAATTAGTTGCACAGAATGTAAAAACCAGAACTTTAAAGTACCTGATCATCAAGCAATTTATGAGCACTTAAAGGGTATTCAAACGATAGGTATTTACCCATTATTAAATGATAATTCAACGTATATTCTTGCCGCTGACTTTGACAAAGACGATTGGTTTAAAGCGGTAAGAGCATATGCTCTTACTTGTGAATCATTAGATGTTCCTTATTTATTAGAACGTTCAAGAAGTGGCAACGGTGGTCATGTTTGGATATTCTTCTCACAAGCTGTAACTGCTAGCGATGCTCGGCGATTAGGTAATGGTTTACTGCGTAAAACAATGGAACGCTATCCGTTACTATCATTTGATTGCTTCGATAGATTATTTCCTAATCAAGATATTATGCCTGAGGGTGGCTTTGGTAACTTGATTGCTTTACCACTACAGCTAGAACCTAGAAAATATAACAATAGTGTTTTCATTAACAGTGAAGGCGTTGCTTATCATGATCAGTGGTCAATATTGGCAGCTACTCAAAAGGTGACTAAATCGCAGCTTGAATCAACGCTGAATCAGCTAAGTTCTTATATTGAAAGAGCGCCTGATGATATTGGGAATAAAGAACCATGGAATAACCCCAATAATAATGAAATCATTAAGATCAGTGATTGTCCGCAGAAAATCATATTAACGCTAGCTGATCAGCTATATGCACCAATTGCTGATTTACCCGGAAAACTAACCGCTAAGTTAAAGCATTGCGCTGTATTTTCTAATCCTGAATTTTACAAACGACAAGCTTTACGATTATCAACCATTGGTACTAGTCGATATGTTTGTGCCGCACATATAGAAAATGGTTATTTAATTTTACCAAGAGGCTGCTTAGCTGAAGTTAATCGCATCCTATCAGAGCAAACAATAGAGATTGAATACAGCGACAAACGATTTGATGGTAATCGATTAGAAAAAATCAAGTTCACGGGTAAACTTAAAAGCCAGCAAAAGAAAGCGGTAGATGCTTTATTTGCACAAACAAATGGTGTTTTCGTTGCTTCAACAGGCTTCGGTAAGACTGTTACAGGGTTAGCACTTATTGCCAAAAGAAAGATAAATACGCTGATCTTGGTTCATAATCGACAATTAGCGGAACAATGGCTTGAGCGGATAAAAGTGTTTCTAACTAATGTTGAGGTAGGTTCATTATTAGGTGGTAAAGATAAATTAACTTATGAAGTTGATGTCGCGACTTATCAAAGTTTAGTTAGCCGTAATGGAATAGATATTAAGCCCGCAATTGAAAAATATGGACAAATATTAATAGATGAATGTCACCATTTGCCAGCATCTAACTACGAATGTTTAATAAAGTCAGTGCATGCTAAATATATTCACGGATTTACAGCAACACCTAAACGCCAAGATGGTTTAGAAAAATTAATGCACTTTCAATTGGGGGCGGTTGTATATAAAGCGGCAACAACTGCCAGTAGCTTTGAACAACATGTGAAAGTAGTTAAGACCAATACTTGTTTCCCTTCAGAATGGTTAATTCCTGAAACTAAACCTCATATATCTCAAGTTTATAAACACTTAGTTTGCGATCAGGGCAGAAATGAAGTGATCGTTCATAGTATCAAGCAGTCAGTAGATAGTAATAGATCTGTGATGGTGCTTACAGAAAGAAAAGAGCATATTGAATTACTTGCTAACATTATGATTAATAAGGGTATAAATATTGTTGAGCTACATGGCGGTATTTCAACAAAACAAAGGCAAGAACGAATAACTCTCCTATCCACTAAGCCAAGCGGAGATGAACCCGTTGTTATCTTGGCTACAGGGAAATATGTTGGTGAAGGTTTTGATTTACCACATTTAGACACTTTATTTATAACTCTACCAATAGCTTGGAAGGGGGTTTTAGCGCAATATGCGGGACGAATTCAGCGAGAATGGGGTAATAAAACGGTTGTTCAAGTTTACGATTTTATCGATGATTTTCCGACATTACAGCGTATGTGGAAGAAACGAGAGAAAGGATATAAAGCGCTAGGATATAAGTTTAATGAACAAAAAAATTTAGATTTTTGATTTTATTCCCTAAAAATATTATCACTACACGAAGTTATTTCCTCAAAATTCTATAGTTTAGTGTAAGTGCATAATAGGTAGGGGTATAATGTGGGGTGTCACTACTTTTTCCCACGTAACGACTCCAATAAAAACAATTAGATAAGCACTGTATGGGCGGTATGATGTAATAGAATTAAAACTCTATTTTTGTAAAGTTCTAACCGTTTATATGAAAGCCCGAATAGCAATATTCGGGCTTTTTTTTATTTCCGTTCTATCATTAAACTTAAAGTGATCCGTGATGGATTAAGAATGTTATTTGAAAAAGATGTTGCTAAAAACAAGCAACTCGAAATATTAAGAGAAGAAGTAGCTAGAGGTTTTGAACAATTGGCTGCTGGTGAATCATCAAACCGCAGTGTAATGGATATATTTGAACAAGCCTCCCTTGCAGTAGATAGTAAGTCTACAAGTAAGAATACCAATGTCGAACTATGGGTTATCTCCTTTAGCTGAAGAGGATTTATTCAAAATAATTTCAACAACTAAAAAATAAAAGGGGTCAAGTCACTTGCTTCATTTAAAGAAGAAACAGGGAAAACCCCAAGTGAGTTTCGTAAGCATTATATTTCATCACAGAAGATCAGTCGTTAGTTACACCAATTGATCTATCTGAGCTTTAGTATTAAGTTTTTAATATAACTAAAGTATTTTATCCACCAAGTTCAGTTTGCTTGGTAAATAATTGAACTCTAGAGAGAAAAATATACTAATGATTACTGTTTTAATATAAGTTTAAAGAGATTACTCTCTGAGGATAAAGAATGACTAAAGTTAGCGCGTTATCGATACGCTGTTTTTTTGTGGCTGCACTGTTTTTTCTGTCTGGCTGCGCAACCATAGATCCAAACTATGAAAAGCCCAGTGTCGAGTTGGTCTCTTTTAAGGTTTTGCCGGCTAATGGCTTTGAACAAAATTTTGAAATAGGTTTGAAGTTAACTAACCCCAATAATTTTGACTTACCGTTTAATGGTATTAGCTATCAATTGAGCGTGGCAGGAGAGACCTTAGCTAGTGGTGTCGCCGCTGACATTCCCACCGCAGTAGCTTATGGTGAGTCACGCTTTGTAGTTCCTGTCTCAACTGGTTTAATGAGGGGGTTTAAGGTGATAAGAGCGCTAATGAATAAACAAGGACAAGATATAAGCTACCAACTAAAGGCCAAGTTAGATATCGACATTCCCTTTGTGCCAAAGTTGACCGTCATTCAAGAGGGTATTATTCCTCTTGGTCAGAAATTGTAACCCATTGATAAGCGCTTATTAGACGATATTTAATTTATGGCATATGCATTTATCCACTGATTAAATATATATGAATTTTAGTAATGCCGATCTTTTGAAGCAGCAATTGCACTAATTATTACTCAATTAGTGCAATATAAATTAACGGTTAGGATTAGCTTTCTCTAATAATATAATCGAATGCTGACAGTGCCGCTTTAGCGCCTTCGCCCATGGCAATAACAATTTGTTTATAAGGTACTGTAGACACATCACCCGCGGCAAATATACCAGGCTCTGTCGTATGACATCTCTCATCAATAATGACTTCACCTTGTTTAGTTAGTTCAACAACACCATTTAAAAAATCACTGTTAGGTAATAATCCTATTTGTACAAAAATACCGGATAAGCGTTGTTCTTTGACTTCACCTGTTTCTCTATCTTCATAGGTAAGCGCCACTACTTTACCACTTTCGGCAATCACTTCTTTCGTAGCGACATTTTTAATAATTGTGATTTTTTCATGCGCTTCGGCTTTTTCTACTAAAATTTGATCAGCTTTCAGTTCCGATAAAAATTCAAACACAGTCACATGATCAACCATACCTGCTAAATCTAATGCCGCTTCTATACCTGAATTACCACCGCCAACAACAGCAACGTCTTTACCTTTGAAAAAGGGACCATCACAATGTGGGCAGTAAGCAACACCTGAGCCTACATTTTCTTTTTCTCCGGGTATGCCAAGCTCACGCCATTTTGCTCCTGTGGCAATAATCACTGTCTTAGATTCAATAACCTCACCGCTTGAAAGATGTAATTTTTTCGGCGCTTTACTTTCAGGGTAGCCTTTTTCTATTTTATCGACACGTAAAAATTCTTTTATTGTGATGTCGTAATCACTTAAGTGAGCTTGCATATTACCTGTTAGCTCAGTACCGGTAGTTTTGGGTACTGAAATTAAGTTTTCAATACCTACAGTATCTTTAACTTGGCCACCAATTCGGTCGGCAATCATAGTGACATTCAAGCCTTTACGCGCTGCATAAATTGCAGCAGCAACACCAGCAGGACCCGCGCCGATCACAGTAATATCTTGTAAAGGTAACAGTTCATTATTATCGCCACCAACAATATAAGGAAAGCGTTCGATAAGTTTATCAACCAACTGTGCGGTATCAATTTTGCCATTGGCAAACAACTTGCCATTTAAGTAAACACTGGGTACGCCTTGGATATTTCGTTCATCAATTAGGTCTTTAAATAGACCACCATCAATCATTTCGCTGCTGATATTTTCATTTAGTAAGGTGAACTGATTTAACGATTGCACGACATCAGGACAGTTATGACAACTCAATGAAATAAATACTTCAAAGTGAAGTTTTTCTGTTATTTTTTGCACCATTGTCGTTAAGGTGCTATCAAGTTTAAGCGCAGTACCAGATGACTGTAATAGGGCTAAAATTAGGGAGTTGAATTCATGGCCACTGGGTATGCCAGAGAAATGAATACCGTTATTTTCTCCTTCAATTTCTAAATAAAAAGTAATTGGGCTGCGTAAATTATCATCACGCTCAATGAAAATTAAATTTTCTGATACTGAACATAATTGTGTTAAAAATTCTTTTAATTCTGGACGTTTTTTGTGTTCACCAGTTTGTAAAACTAGTGATACCTTGTTAGTCATATTTTGGGTATAAGTTTTTACTGCGTTTAAAATATCTTTACTTAACATAGGAGAGCCTTACTGGATAGATTACTTAATTTAACTGACTGAACTGAGATAATGTCGCTTAGATCGCATAAGTAATTTGAACGGGTGAAAAAAGGCGGAAGGGCATCGCTAAAGCGTATAGCAACTTCCGCCAATATAGAGGGAGTTGTTTAAATTTTACCCACAAGATCTAAACTTGGTGTTAGTGTTGCTTCGCCTTGTTCCCAAGCCGCAGGACATACTTCACCGTCGTTTTCACGTACATACTGTGCCGCTTTTACATTACGAACCATGTCTTTAGCACTTCTGCCAATACCGCCGGCATGAATATGGGCAACTTGGATAACGCCATCAGGATCTACTAAGAAAGTGCCACGATGTGCCATGTGGTCTTCTTCAATCATCACATCAAAACCACGTGTAATATTGCCTGTTTGGTCACCAATCATTGGAAATTTAATTTTGCCAATAGCTTCTGAAGAATCGTGCCATGCTTTGTGTGAGAAATGGGTATCTGTTGATACCGAGTAAACTTCTACACCTAGTTGTTGTAGTTCTTCATACTGGTTTGCCATGTCTTCTAATTCGGTAGGACAAACAAACGTGAAGTCTGCTGGGTAGAATAAAAAGATTGACCATTTCCCTTTGGTACTTTCAGACGTTACTTCTACAAATTCGTTGTTATGAAATGCTTGTGCGTTGAATTCTGGGATAGTCTTGCCTATTTGAGCCATTGGTATTTCCTCGTTTACTTAAGTTAAATTTAAAGTTGAAATTGTGTATTTCATCGGGTTTTAAAAGCATGTTTGCTTTCGATGTAGGTATAGTAGAGATAATCTTTCGATAGGTATATTTGATTAAAGTGAATTCAATGTTCTGAAAAATAGAACGTTATTAGATGGGTGAGAATACTCTTATGTGTTTACGTAACCGCTTAAATTTAGATGTTTCAGCTATGGGGTTAAATGTGTAGTTAAAAGCAACAGGTTTTATTAGAATGTCTTTTATGTTTAATAAAAGTGATCACATAAAAATGATTTCATTAAAACAACTGCACTATGCATTAGCTATTGAAAAAACATTACACTTCAAAAAAGCGGCTGAGGCGTGCAATGTTTCGCAATCAGCACTAAGTACGGCAATAAATGAACTTGAGAAACAGTTAGGAGTCACTATTTTTGAGCGTAATAACAAACAAGTATTAGTGACTCAAAAGGGTCAGTTAATACTTAATAAAGCCAAAATAGTGAAATTGGAATTAGATGAGTTGCTGCAAATAGCACAAAGTGATAAACAATCTTTTTCAAACCCAATGAGTATAGGTGTAATCCCGACCATCGGCCCATACCTTTTACCGAAAGTGTTACCTGAGGTGAGGCATCAATACCCAAATTTCAAATTAAAAATTATCGAAGAGCAATCGCATACACTTGTAGATATGGTACGCACGGGTGAGCTTGATGCCGCAATACTCGCTTTACCCTATCCTTTAAACGGGTTAATGAGTTTTAATTTTTGGGAAGAAGATTTCTATTTGGTATGCCATAAAGATACATGCCCAAAAACAATGCAAGAAATTACCAGTGAGGAACTAGAAATTGAAAAATTGATGTTGTTAAAAGAGGGGCATTGCTTGAAAGACCATGCATTAGCTGCTTGCCAGCTGAAAAGTCAAAAGCAAAATTCTGATTTTGGCTCTGCAAGCTTGCATACTTTAGTGCAAATGGTTGCGGGTAAGCTTGGTACAACGCTTGTGCCACAAATGGCATTAGATCAATTAACTTATAATGAATCTGAACTCAGGGCTATTCATTTAAATGAACCGGGTCCACATCGAACGCTTGCTTTAGTGATTAGACCCAACTATGTCAGAACGGATGAGTTGACAATACTTAAAGATATTTTTACTGATCAATTAACTAAAAAGTGTGGTTAGGGCTAACTGCCTTTTAATGCTCTCTAGGTATTTTAACTAAAGCCCGAATAGAAACATTCGGGCTTTTTGTTATTCACTAATCTTTATTTATCACGTTTTTAACCGTTGTTTTAATTTTTGCAACAACTCGACGGTTCATCTCATGATCGGCTTTAGTATTACCTTTAGAAATCAACTGTGTTTCACCAAAACCTTTTGCAGATAAGCGACTTTCTTCTATATTAAGTTCATTAATTAATACACTTTTAAGTGCTTCAGCACGTTTTTGTGAAAGTGTTAGATTGTATTTTGCACTACCGACAGCAGAGCTATGTCCTTCAATAACAACACTCGTATTTTTGTATTCTTTCATAAAATCAGCCAAACGTTGAATATCATCCATTGCAGCGGCTTTAAATTGTGAGCTATTATTTTCAAACGCCACATTTAAACTAATTTCTACTGCTTCTTCTGAGAATAATGCACAACCTTTAGAATCAACTTTTACGTTTGTTGCGGTATTATTACAATGGTCATTTTTATCACTAATACCATCTTTATCTGTATCAACAATAGTCACTGTTTGAGCGGCTGTTGCCGGCATTACTGCTTTCTCTAACGGTGTTATTACTTCCTGTTCTACAGGTTTTCTAACAACAGTGCTCTTTTTCACGTCACCAAAAGCATATTTTAAACCAAATTTAATGCCTTGATCGGTATAACCATTGTTAACATCACGATAAACAACCGCTTCACTATAAAAAGAATAACGATCATTTATTTGATAGTTATAACCAGCTCCGACATTCACGGCATTATAACTTTTTGCATTATTAAAACGCTTTACACCAGTGAAAAGGTATAGACCTGAATCTTCCACTTTATAAATTGCATCAAGACCAAACCGTGTACCGTAATCAGTATCATTACCATTATTAATGTCGTAACGAGTTTTCGCTAATTCAAAGCGAGCATTCCATTGTTCATCAATGATTTTTTCTAAATCAATACCAAGACCTCTACCAGCCTCAGTTTGATCCCAGTCAAGTTTGGTTTCTTTAGCAGTACTTGATTTTATGTAGTCACCAAATACACCCACTTGCCATGTTTTATCAATGGTTTCTGCGGCTAACGGAGCACTGATTAATGCGGCTAATAAAGTGATTTTAAAAGTTTTCATGTGTAAATCCTCGTAGAGTTTTATGTGTTTTATCTAATTTCTGATCCTTATAACGGGATAATAACGTAAAAGTCACAAATTTCATCGGATTATCTAAAAAAATCCTCAATTTAGTAAAAAAATAATTAATTAGCGTATACCCATCACACTTCAAGATGCAGCTACACTATCGTACCCAGTTAGATAAGGGTATTTTGATAGCACTAGAGTAGCGTCATCAGCGCGCCGCGGCTATAGTTGCCAATGTGATGAAAAAATTTCACCCAAAAAATTAACCTTTATTTACAATGTTAGCGGACGAAATAAGGTTTAATAAGGTATACCATTTAT
Source organism: Colwellia sp. (assembly GCA_047633255.1). Taxonomy (GTDB): domain Bacteria; phylum Pseudomonadota; class Gammaproteobacteria; order Enterobacterales; family Alteromonadaceae; genus Colwellia. Next base: position 75,487 of record JBLIEW010000004.1, on the reverse strand, counting down.
AAAAGGACACACACATGAAAAAATTAACGAGTACTTTACTGGCAATATTTACTTTTGTTTCATTACCCCTAGTGGCTAATGCAGCAACGTCAGAAGTGACGTGGATCGGTTATGAAAAATATAGAGATATACAGCCGGGTAGTGAAGGGCGTAAGCATTTTCGCGAACGTACTTTTAAAGATCTTGAGAAACACTTTGCTCAATTGGCAGAAAAATTGCCAGAAGGGCAAGTGTTAAATATTAAGGTTACTGATGTCGATTTAGCGGGTGATACCCATATTGGTGGTATTAGTCAAATACGTATTATCAAAGAGATGTATTTTCCTAGAATGAACTTTTCTTACGAATTAGTTAATGCTGATAACAGCATAGTTAGGTCGGGTGACGTAGTGCTTAAGGATATGAGCTTTATGATGGGTAGTAATTTAAAGTACCGCAATAAATCACTAGGTTATGAAAAGGTAATGTTAGACGATTGGTTTACTGAAACCTTTGACAAATAGGTTGTTGAATAGTCACTATAACCTTGTTTATTGCACTTCATTCTCTTGTAAAAAAGCATAAAAAGCATTAACCAGTGGATCATAACGATAATGCTCCGATTGAATAACTGATAATTGGCGGTTCAAGTTAAGTGGTGTTGCCAATAGTTTAAAGACCCCAAGCGAAAGTTCTTGTTGTATAGAGAGTACCGACAAAACGCCTAGGCCTAAATTGGCTTTAACTGCTTGTTTTATTGCCTCTTGTCTTGCTAAGTCCATGCTGTGCTTAATGACTCCACCTTGTTGTTGCATCGCATTAACAAACACGCTGCGTGTCCCTGAACCATGCTCTCTTAATATCCAGCGTTGTTGTGACATTTCTTTTAAGTTTAATTTTTTCTGTTTTGCTAGCCGATGATCACTGGCGCAAAAAATTGCCAGTTGGTCAGTACGCCAAGGTGATAAGTGTAATGATTGATGTGCAATAGGCGCTTCAATTAAACCAATATGTACCTGTCCGGTCATTAATTTATTTGTGACCTGTTCAGAGTTATTTATGATTAACTTAGGCTCTACTTGAGGGTGTAAGGCTATAAATTTTGCTAAAAGCTGTGGCATAACATAAGAGCCAATAGTGACACTGGCAGCCACTTTCAATTCCCCCTGCAATTGGGTTGTTGAGGGGTGCTGAATTTGGGTTTGTAACGCAAGCATCTGTGTTGCCTTACTTAATAAAGCTTGCCCATGATCATTAATCACTAGTTTACGACCAAAGCGCGTAAACAAAGGGTGACCTAAAATATTTTCTAATTCTTTTAACGATTGACTGGCTGCCGACTGTGTCATAGAAAGCGCTTGTGCGGCTTTCGTTATGCCACTTAGTCTTGCGGTAGTTGTAAATACCGATAGTTGTTTTAGCGTGATATTCATAAGTGCTTTTAAAGTCTTAAGCTAACTGCTCATTAGTTTTTTTAATATAATACATTAAAAACATCCATTTTATTTATTTAGTTGTTGCCTATATATTGTCGTCATAATAAATAATTAGAAGGCTTAGATTCAGCTAATATGATGGCATTTTCAAAAAATAATCGCGCGAATACATTTAATGGTCTTTTGTTTGTTGCTTTACTGGCAATGGCAGCAACTTACATAGCTGAATTTTCTTTTTGTAAACAACTCGCTATTAGCCCGTTAATCATTGGTATTGTTGTGGGTATGTTGTATGGCAATAGTTTACGTCACAAATTTCCAAACGATTGGCACGCAGGTATTTTATTTTCCACTAAAACCTTATTACGGGCCGGTATTGTTTTTTATGGCTTTAGGCTGACATTTCAAAATGTGGTACAAGTTGGGGTAACAGGTATTCTCCTTAGTAGCATAATCGTTATAACAACCTTTGTTTTTGGCTACTGGTTTGGCACCAAAGTATTAAAACTTGACCGCGACACCAGTATTTTAATTAGTGCTGGTAGCGCAATTTGTGGTGCTGCAGCGGTATTAGCAACAGAGCCAGTAATTAAAGCTGAGCCTTATAAAACCAGTATAGCGGTGGCAACAGTAGTGGTTTTTGGCACTATTGCTATGTTTACTTATCCGCTTCTCTACAAAAGCGGGCTGTTAGGGTTAACAGAGCAAGCCATGGGCGCTTATATTGGTGGTACCTTGCACGAGGTTGCTCACGTTGTTGGCGCAGGTGCGTCGATGGGTGATGAAATTGCCAACACCGCAATTATTGTAAAAATGCTGCGAGTTATGTTGCTAGCGCCTTTTTTACTTGTGTTGAGTATTTGGATTGCTAGCTTGTGTAAACAAAGTAATAAAGCGAATGACCATGCTAAAGAGGGAAAGAACACTAAAACCGCTATTACTATCCCGTGGTTTGCGTTAGGTTTTATTGGCGTTGTTGGTTTTAATTCACTTAACCTTCTACCCGTAAACTGGGTTGATAATATTAATCAGCTTGATAATTTTGCTCTAACGATGGCGATGACAGCATTAGGTATGGAGACTCGCTTTAATCAATTTAAAGGCGTGGGTTTTAAGCCTATTTATCTTGCAAGTGTTTTGTTTGCCTATTTAATGACGGCAGGTTACTTATTGTCTTACTATCTAGTTGCTTAGTGGATTTTAAAGATAAATAAACACAAAAATAAACACAAGACAGGCAAGTATTGTTTTCTGATTAATACTGCCTGTCCAGGGTATATACCCCTTACCATTAAAAGCACTCTGAAACATGCATCTTAATTGGTAACGGGTATGCTATTCACCATCAATGATGACTTTGTTCAAAGCCAGCTAATACAGTGAATAACTGTTCAATTTTTTTCACTAGTGGAATCAACAACGTTTGTTGGTTTTTATTTTCTTGCCAATAGAGGAAGTCGTCAGCAATTTCTTGAACATAAGGTTGAAAGGCATTTGCTGAACAAGTAAACCCCGCCTCTTTTTTAAAAACAGCTTCAAAACTAGCTTTTTTCTTCTCACGTAGGTCGGCTAAAGTGGCATCAGCGGTTAACGATTTTTTTAAAATCACTGAAATGTTTTCGATTAATTTTTGCTCTATCGCTTGGGTCATGGTGTTTTCTTTGTCAGTTTGAGTGATTAATAATACTGTTATACAGAATCATATTTGCTCTGCATTATCTCATAAGATATATCCATATACCTATCCATTTTAATATACTGCCTATAGTGGGATGTCAAACTACTCACCCTCTGTTTAGTATTGTGGTGGGTATTGGTGTGGGTTAACTTACCCGGGGCCTATTGACGCATTATGTTAAATTAATTGGTGTTTTGTTAGGTTGCCCTGCAATTTCTCTCACCAGTTTAGGCATTAAAAACCCGGGTAATGTCGCGAGCATCTCGTTCATAATGTTAACCGCGTCTGCTTCTTTTACATCAAAATGTGCTGCGCCTTGTACGGGATCAAAAAGATGTAAATAATAGGGTTGAATACCGGCATGAAACATTTTTTCGCTTAGCTCAACTAATATCTCGGCCTTATCATTAATCCCTTTAAGCAATGCACTTTGATTAAATATTGGTATTCTAGCATCGCGTAATGGTTCAAGTGCTGCAGTAAAATCATCATCAATTTCGTTACCATGATTTATATGTAACACCATGGTAGCTTTCAATCGACTATTTTTGAGTAAATTAACTAAGTCACTTGTGATGCGGTTCGGTATTACCACCGGTAATCGTGTATGGATGCGTAACCATTTAACATGAGAAATTTGTTCTATTTGTTGCACTAACCAAGTTAAATGTTGATCACTTGCCATTAAGGGATCGCCACCGCTAAAAATCACTTCTGATATTTCTTCATGTGCTGTGATGTAGTTTAAAGCAGACTGCCAATGTTGTTTGCTCGGGCTGTTATCTTGATAAGGAAAATGTCGACGAAAACAATAACGGCAGTTTATCGCGCAACCTGCTTTGACTATCATTAACACGCGATGTTTATATTTATGCAGTAATCCAGTGGCGACGGTATCATGCTCTTGCAATGGATCAGTAACAAAACCATCAGTAAGCTCAAACTCACTTGATAACGGCATTACTTGTTTTAAAAGCGGATCGTTAATGTCCCCTTTTTTAATTCGCTTAATAAAAGGTAAGGGTACGCGCACTGGAAATAGTTGCCGTGCTTTGAAATGTTGTAAATACTGTTTAGGATCAATATCGACTAAGGCGAGTAATTTTTCTGGCTCAGTAATGACTTCTCGCAAATCTTTTTGCCATAATTTTTGCTGACAAAGATGCAAACCTTTATCTATTTGGGTTATTATCTGCGGTAATTCAAATTCCAATGGTAAACTTCTACTCAGTTATGGTGTAACTATGCTGCGTAGTTTAAAGGTTATCAACAATTATTAAAAGAGCACACTTATGGCGAATTTCAGTACCAACCAGTTTAAAGCTGGACTTAAAATCATGCTTGATGGCGAACCATGTAACATTATTGAAAATGAATTGGTTAAACCGGGCAAAGGACAAGCATTCAGCCGTGTTAAAATTCGTAAGTTAGTGTCAGGTAAAGTATTAGAAAAAACCTTCAAATCTGGCGAGTCTGTTGAGGGTGCTGATGTAATGGAAATAGAGTTAGCGTACCTTTATGCTGACGGTGAGTTTTGGCATTTCATGAATAATGAAACGTTTGAGCAAATTGCAGCCGATGATAAAGCGGTTGCTGATGTGGTTAAATGGCTAGTTGAAGGGGATATTTGTACCATCACTTTATGGAACAATTCCCCTATTTCAGTGGCAACACCCAATTTTGTTGAAATTGATATTACTGAAACTGATCCGGGTTTAAAAGGTGATACCGCGGGTACTGGTGGTAAACCTGCTACTTTAGCAACCGGTGCGGTAGTTCGTGTACCGTTGTTTGTGCAAATAGGTGAAAAAGTAAGAATTGATACGCGCTCTGGTGAGTATGTTTCTCGTGCTACAAAGTAGTTTAGTTATTAATAACAACAGAAGTGATAGAGATTTAGCCTCTAGTGATCGTGTTAATTCTTAAAAAGTCTAAGTATTTTCTTAATCAGGGATCTTACTAGACAGTAACGAGTGATTTGGTTATGATCCATGAATTAGTACGCTAGCTAGTGGGTCAAATATCAACTACAGGCTCTGCCGTGTGTTAGTGATTACTATTATTTTTTAATCTAAATGGACTAAGCTTTAAATATAATGCGAAATATCCTTACAATAATCCTTTGTAGTCTATGTGCTATTGCGCTAACAGGATGTACAAGTAAACCTCGAGAAGTAACCGCCTCTATTCCTTTAGTTCAGATCTCTCAAGACAAACCTAATAAAAAAGAAATCCCTTCGCAATACTGGACGTTTTTATCTGACTCAAAGAAAACTGGCTTTACACACGATAAATACCAAGTGCAACTAGCCGAGTTATACACATCTGCATTAGGTCTACCGTGTCGTGAATTAACACTTATTGATAAAAACAGTAATGAAGAAAGACGTATCGCTTGTGAAATTTCATTTGTAAATCAAGATAATCAACAAGATAAAGCATGGTTTTTAGAAAAACAAATCATAGAGTCACGCGTTTATGTTGAATTATAAAAAGCCAATTAAAATGACAATGAATATTAAACGTAAAATCAGTCAAACGATGGCGATAACCGTTCTGTTATCGGTTACCTCATTGTCATTTGCTGCAGCAGTGCCAAGCAGTATTGATATTAATAAGAGTACCACAGCCGACAGCATCCCTACGTTAACAAACCCGTCAGCAATTCAGTCATTACAAAATAGTAGTTACACTAAAAGCCAGCGTAATGGCATGCTGTTACCGGGTGAAGTGGATGTGCGTGAATTGTTACCTTCGTCAGGTGAAGATTATCCGCCACCTTATGGCGCAAACTTGTTTGCCGGTGGTTATGAATCTGAAAGAACCGATGGTCTAAACGAAAACTACCTTATTGCAGCAGGCGATAAAATCAATATTTGGTTATGGGGAGCAGTTAACTATGCCAATGTTCCCACCGTTGATACCCAAGGGAATATATTCATTCCTAATATTGGCCCCATTCATCTTGAAGGTGTGCCTGCTAGCGATGTTAACAAGCTAGTCTCTTCTAAAATTAAAACCGTATATACTAATAATGTTGAAGTATACGTCAATTTGTTAACGGCAACGCCAGTCAGCGTTTATGTGTCAGGCGCAATTATTAGGCCTGGGCAATATGCGGGTATGGCATCTGATAGCCTTTTATACTTTTTAAAGCGTGCCGGCGGCATTGACTCAGAGCGCGGTAGTTATCGACAAATTCAAATTCTACGTGACAATAACGTATTAGTAGAAGCGGATCTATACAGCTTTATACAATCAGGGAAACTCCCGCAAATAACCTTTCAAGATAAAGACGTTATATTGGTAAAGCCGCAAAAGGCTGCAATCACTGTGTCAGGCAGTGTTCGTAACCCCTTTCGTTTTGAATTAATCAAAGACATTTCCTCAGGGCAAGAAATATCTGATTATGCCAAGCCATTAGCTAAAATTAGCCATGTGGGCGTTTTTGGTAATCGCAGAACAGGGCCTTTCTCTGTTTACCTTGAATATAAAGATTTTGTCGACTTTAAATTAAAAGATGGTGACAGCGTCATCTTTAATGATGACTTACACGCACAAGTGATTGATGTACAAATATCCGGTAGTTACTTAGGGCCATCCTATTTTGCCGTTAAAAAAAGCACTCGGCTGCACGATTTATTAAGTTATATCCCCATTAACCCAGAGTTAACGGATAACAACTCAATTTACATTCTGCGGAAAAGCGTGGCAGAACGCCAAAAGCAAATGTTGTCAGACTCATTAGACAGGTTAGAGCGCAGTGTATTTACTGCGCCAGCCTCATCAGATGGTGAAGCAGCTATTCGCGCTAAAGAAGCTGAGATGATAATGGTATTCTCAGAAAAAGCACGGAAAGTGGAGCCCTTAGGTAAAGTCATTGTTTCTGATAACGGCATAACCGCCAATATATTATTAGAAAAAGGTGACCAAATAGTTATTCCCCACTATACCGACCTTATTCAAGTGGGCGGTGAAGTATTAATGCCACAGGCGGTTGTCTTTAACCCTAATGCCACTATTGATGACTATGTTGCTTGGGCTGGCGGTTTTACTGACCGAGCTGAAGATGAACGCATTTCAATCGTTAGAGCAAACGGTGTAGTAATATTTGATAAAGACGCAAAAATTCAACGGGGTGACCAAATTTTAGTGCTACCAAAAATTGACACTAAAACAATGCAAGCAGTTAAAGATATTACCCAAATTATTTACCAAATTGCCGTAGCAGCTAACGTAGTGGTTAAATAATGCTAGCTAGTTATAAGTCTGTACTTTTATGACATTAGTTGAAAAACGCTCGCCCCTGCAAATATGGGGTGATGTTATTTTTGCAATATTTTTGCGAGAGATTAAAAGCCAGTTTAGTGATAAACTAGGTATTGCTTGGTCAATAATATCACCCGTTGCATTTATCATGATTCTTTCTGTTATGCGTGGGCGATTTGATGGAGGAGAAACCCATACGATACCTACTTTTTTCTTTATGTCTTATGCCATGCTACTGGTCATTTTCTTTATGGGACTTGTTCCAACAGTTGCTGGCGCCATAAAGAAAAATAAACCGTTATTTGCTTTTAGACAAGTACAACCTATAAGTGGTGTTATAGCTATTGCAGGTTTTGAACTCTTAATTAAAGTCTTTGTATACTTGGTTATCTTTATCATTTGTTATTTTATAAGTTTAAAAGTTGAAATAGCTGATCCACTAAAAGTCATCAGTATTTTGTTTCAAGTTTGGCTTTTTTCAACAAGTATCGGATTAATACTTTCTATCATAATCTGTTATATCCCAGAGGTTCAAAAAATATTGGGGCTGGTCATGAGGCCAATGTTTTTTGTTTCCGGCGTATTTTTTAGCTTGCAAGATATACCAAAAGAGTATTGGCATTATTTAACCTGGAACCCACTGTTACATGCAGTAGAGCTAACACGTTACGCTGCTTACCCCTGTTACGGAAATGCAGGCGTTAGTGAGTTTTATTTGAATATGTTTACCCTCTGCGCTGTTTTTCTTGCTTTGGCTTGCTACCATGTGAGTTGGAAACAAGCAATAAGTAGATAGTTACTTTAGATAAAAAATATAAAAAACAAAGATATAAAAACAAAGATATAAAAACAAAGATATAAAAACAAAAAATAGAAATAATAAAATTGATAACTAATGACTAATATTTATGCTTGAACAACGATTTTTACAATTACGCGATACGCTTAAAACTGAAGAGTTTAATAGTATTGAGTTTTTACAACAAAAAGCCAAAGAACTCGAAGACTCAGATCCTAAGTTGTCAGCGCGTATTCTGGTGCGAGTTAATAACCTAAATAGACATAAAGTAGAGCAAAAAGAAAAACAAAAAGTACAAGAAGGAAAGGTACTCGGCCACAAGGTTGTGGAAATATCCGCCCCCCCTGCAGAAACAGATAGCAGCAATATAATAATCTCAGTAATACACTATGTGAAATCACCCGCTTTGATTGCTTCAATCAAAGCCTTAAAGCAATCAAGCTTTATGTGGTTTGTTATTTTACCTTCTCTACTATTTGCTATTTATCAAGTGTTTATTGCGACAGAGCGCTTTGAAAGCCAAGCACAAGTGATTGTTCAACAACCTGATGCTATGGCAACAATGGATGCAAGCATGGCACTGTTATCAGGAATGGGCGTGCCAACAGGAAGCTCTGATACCGAGCTAGTAAAAGCCTATATTCACTCCACTGATATGGTGCAATATTTAAATCAAGAATTAGATTTACGTGGGCATTACAGCCAGAATTTTATTGATTATTTTAGTATTATTCATGAAGATGACACCAGTGAAGAGCTTTTAGCGTATTACCAAGAGAGAGTAAACGTTGTTATCAATGAAAAATCAGGTGTTATTGGCATATATAGTCAAGGGTTTGATAGTGAATACGCACAAAAGCTAACCAATAAAATAGTTAAACGCGCTGAATGGTTTATAAATTCTATTGGACATCAATTAGCCAACGCTCAACTAAGTTTCGTTCAGGGTGAACATGCTACGATTGAAAAGAAACTGGCTCAAGCACAAACTAACTTACTTAATTTTCAACAAAAATATAATTTATTAGATCCAACCGCGGAAGGTGTTGCTATGCAACAAATAACTTACACCTTAGAAGGGCAGATTGCGGTCAAGCAAACAGAGCTAAAAACAATCCAAAAAATAATGAGTGCTAAAGCGCCTCAAGTGCTTGCCTTACAAAACGAACTTAACGCATTGAAAGAACAGTTAAAATCTGAGCGGAATAAGCTAGCACAAACCGGAAAAGGGGAAATACCGGTAAGTGAAATTTTAGCTCAATTTACTGACTATAAAGTAAAAATGGAGTTGGCCATTCAAGCGTATACTTCATCACAAATATCGTTAGAAAAATCAAGAATTGAAGCTTACCGTCAAATTAAATACTTAATAGTGGTGGAGAAGGCAACATTAAGCGAAGAAAATAAATACCCTGATGTTTTTTATAACATCAGTTTATTTGTGCTTCTGTTCAGTTTAGTATTTGGAATCGGAAAAATAGTAATCAGCACTATTCAAGAATTGAAATAAGAAGTTAATAGCGGTTAGCTAAAACTAAAACTAAAACTAAAACGAAAAGGGAAAGTAAAGTTATGAGTTTAAATCCATTAAACCGTAAGGGAATAATTTTAGCGGGTGGCTCAGGCACGCGTTTATATCCGCTTACCAAGGTGGTAAGTAAACAACTGATGTCTGTTTACGATAAGCCGATGATCTTCTATCCCATTTCAAATTTGATGATGGCGGGGATTAAAGAAATTCTCATTATTTCAACGCCTGATGAAATTCACCGATTTGAACGCCTGTTAGGGGATGGCAGTGCTTGGGGCATTAAATTTGAGTATGTAGTACAGCCAAGCCCAGAGGGCCTAGCGCAAGCATTTATTTTAGCTGAAACGTTTCTTGCCGGTAGCCCAGCAGCCTTGATACTTGGCGATAACCTATTTTATGGCCATGATTTCGCTTTATCTTTGCAAAAAGCGAATAAGCAGGAGTCTGGAGCAACCGTTTTTGGTTACCATGTTGCTAATCCTACCTCGTATGGTGTGGTTGAGTTTGATAGCTCAGGTAATGCTATTTCGATTGAAGAAAAGCCAGCACTGCCTAAATCTAATTACGCAGTACCTGGGCTTTATTTCTTTGACACGAAAGTAGTAGACTACGCTAAAAATGTTAAGCCTTCTGCTCGTGGCGAATTAGAAATAACCGATGTTATAGACCAGTACCTTCAAACGAAGTCATTAAAAGTTGAAATAATGGGCCGTGGAACCGCATGGTTAGACACAGGAACGTTAGATGATCTATTAGATGCTGCGGTTTTCATTCGTGCCATTGAAAAAAGACAAGGACTAAAAATTAATTGTCCTGAAGAAATTGCCTTTCGCATGGGCTATATAGACGAAGCTAAATTACGAGATATTGCTTCGCCATTGGTGAAGTCAGGCTACGGAAAATACTTATTAAGTCTATTAGATAATAAAGTATTCTAAAATAGAGTTCAAAGTAACAAATACAAGGTAGAATGGGGTGTTATTACCTTTTACCTTTTACCTTACCCCTTTACCATGAACCGATATTGATATGAAATTTATTGAAACCAAAATACCCGATGTAAAAATTATAGAACCACAAGTTTTTGGCGATGAACGAGGTTTCTTCATGGAAACCTTTCGTACAACGTTATTTAATGAACACTGTGGTAAACAAGAGTTTGTGCAAGAAAACCACAGTAAATCAAGCCATGGCATACTACGCGGCTTGCATTTTCAAACTGAAAACACCCAAGGAAAATTAGTACGGGTGACAAAAGGTGAAGTGTTTGATGTCGCGGTAGACTTAAGAGCAAGTTCTGCAACTTTCGGCCAATGGGTTGGCGTGTTACTTTCAGCTGAGAATAAACGGCAACTTTGGGTACCAGAAGGTTTTGCCCATGGTTTTTATGTAACCAGCGAAGAAGCCGAGTTTGTCTATAAGTGTACAGACATTTATAATCCTAAAACCGAAATATCAATACAGTGGAATGATCCGGTACTAAATATTAATTGGCCACTAACAGACAACATAAAGCCAAGCTTATCAGCAAAAGATGAGGCAGCAATACTCTTTTCGGATGCGCCAAAGTTTAAGTAACTTATGACCATATTCTTCTCAATAGCCTCTCACTTAGATCATGACATTATAATAAATTTAGGCGTTATTAAAACGCTAAATGAATTTGATGAAATAAACGTTGTCTGTCGAGATAATATTCCAAACAGCAAACTTAGAGTTTATTGTGAAAAGTTCGGTGCGCATTATATAGCGAATAGTCATGAGCAAGGTTTCGCCGCTAATAACAATGCAAACTTTCTTTTCTGTAAAGAACGTTTGGGTATGCAGGAGCAGGATTACTTTATCCTGTTAAATCCTGATATTGATATTATTGCCGAGCAAGTCACCAACCTAGTTAAAACATTATCAAATAAAAAAGTCGAATTAGCCGCATGCAATTTATACCTAGACAGAGAGGAAATAGTGCACGATGATAATATTCGTTTGTACCCTAAATTTAATAGCTTCGTAAAAACCTACCTACTGAATGATCGCTCTACTATGGTACATAGAGGAGAATCTTTTGAGATAAGTGAAAACCATTGGATCAATGGTTCCTTTATGGTTGTACAGGCCCGTGCTTACCAAAGCCTATTGGGGTTAGACGAGCAATTTTATTTATACTGTGAAGATATTGATTTTTGTTATAGAGCTAAAATCAAAGGCTATAAATTGACTTATTTAAAAAATGTTAGAGCGGTGCACTTTAAACGGCGTGACAGTAAACACTTTTTGAGCAAATATTTTTTTTGGCATGTGAAAAGTGCCTTTATTTACTCTTTTAAAAGTAAATCCATCAGAGCAAAAAAATCACAGTTAGGTACACATATACAGTGATTGATATCGTTTTAGCTACCTATAATGGCGAAAAGTTTTTAGCTGAACAAATTCGTTCTATTCAGGATAATAACGGATACGACAAATGGGTCTCGCGGCTATTGGTGATTGATGACGGCTCTACGGATGCAACGTTTTCAATTGTTAAAGAACTAAGTTTGCATGATGAAAAAATTGTATGGCTAACAAACACGTCAAATAAACATGGAGCCAGCAATAACTTTGCTTTTGGTTTAGCGCAAACGCTAAGTTCATATATTATGCTGTCAGATCAAGATGATGTTTGGTTACCTGAAAAAATTGAGCTATCACTTGATAAAATTAAGCAATTAGAAAAAGAATACGGATCTGTCCCTTTGTTAGTACCTCTCTTAGTATTCAGTGATAAAGAAATAGTAGATGAAAAGCTTCAGCCAATTTGTAGTAGTTACTTTAAATTAAGAAATATTCCTAAAGATTGGCATAGTAAGTTTGAACAATTATGCCAGCAAAATGTTGTTTCAGGTTGCACCATGCTGTTTAATCGTGCTTTGTTAAATAAAGCGATGCCAATTCCTGAGCAAGCCTATATGCATGATTGGTGGTTGGCATTAGTGGCGAGTAAATGTGGAAAGCTTGAGTTAATTGATAAGCCATTAATAAAATACCGACAACACGCTAACAATACCATTGGTGTAAATAAGCGTAGTAACTTAAGCTTAATAACTCGATTTTATCATCACCTAACTCAATTTGAGCAGAACTTCTTGCAAATAATTGAACAAGCAAAAGCTTTTGACAGTTTTGAGAAAAAAAACGGCTTAAGTAAAAGCCTAACAATCGACGCTTTAGCTGATGTGCATAATTTATCAAAAAGCCAAAGGATTACACTTTTCATCAATAAAACCATTACCAGAAGCCATTTTTTTGGTAAAGTGGCTTTATTTATTGTGCTTGTTAAATTATAGCTTTTTACCTGTGCCTTTGAACCTTTGAACCTTTGAACCTTTTAACTCGAACTCTGTAGCTTTAACCTATGAAAATACTTATTACTGGCCAAGGAGGGCAACTTGCTTGGGAACTTGAGCAAACATCACCTGACTCTCTAGAAGTTATCTGTTTATCATCGAAAGTACTCGATATTAGCAATCAAGAAAACGTCAACAAGGTATTATCTAGCCATATGCCTGATGTAGTTATCAACGCTGCTGCTTATACCGCAGTTGATAAAGCTGAAACAGAGCAAGACAAAGCTTATGCGGTTAATGAGCTAGGCAGTGAGTATTTAGCCTTAGCCTGTAAACAGTTAAAAGCCAAATTGATTCACGTATCCACTGATTTTGTTTTTGATGGCACCAGCTCAACGCCATACCAAACAGATGATAAGACAAACCCGATCAATGTATATGGCGCATCCAAATTAGCCGGTGATATTAAGGTTGATGGTATTTTAGGTAGCGATGCCACCATTATTCGTACCGCGTGGGTTTACTCTGCTCATGGTAATAACTTTGTAAAAACCATGCTGCGCTTCATGGCTGAAAAAGAACAGTTAGGCATAGTGTACGACCAAGTGGGCACACCAACCTGGGCCAAAGGCCTAGCAAAAATGATCTGGTCATTAATAGGTAAAAGTAACAAGGCGCAAGGTAGCAAGGAGTTAGGTGACTCAGCAGATAGCAGCACCCTTGAACCTTCAAGCGAAGCGTCCTTGGACCTAGTCTCTACCCCTTTGAGCGAAGCGTCCTTGGAACTTTCTTCTGCGCCTTCTTCAGCTACGATGCTGCACTGGACCGATGCGGGTGTCTGTTCTTGGTATGACTTCGCGATAGCGATTCAAGAACTAGCCATTGAAAAGGGCATGTTAGATAAAACCATTCCTGTTCGCCCAATACCTGCAAGTGCTTACCCAACACCCGCAGTACGGCCTAGTTTTAGTGTAATAGATAAAACAAGTACAGAAGAAGCAAGTGGCGTACAAACTATCCACTGGCGTAAGCAACTATCAGCAATGATGGATAAATTGAAAAAAGATATGAATAACAGCTAAATTGGCTGTCATTCCCGAGTTGTATTGTCGGGAATCCATATGTACATAGCAAATTACAAAAAAGCGAACAGCAGTAAGCTGGCGCTCTCTTTTAAGGAATACAATGAGAACAATTTTAGTAACAGGCGGCGCTGGTTTTATCGGCGCTAACTACGTTTTATATTGGCTTGGCAATAATCCCCAAGACAAAGTAGTGGTATTAGACGCACTTACCTACGCAGGTAACCGCGCAAGTTTAGCCTCAGTTGAAGACAACCCTAACTTTGTTTTTGTTCATGGCGATATCTGCGATACACCGTTAGTTGAAACTATTCTCAAAGAGCACAAAATAGATACCTTGGTGCATTTTGCCGCAGAATCTCATGTTGACCGCTCAATCACAGGGCCAGATGCCTTTATAGAAACAAATATAATGGGCACTTACAGCTTATTAAAAGCGACTAAAAAAATATGGATAGATGAGCCAAAAGCAAACGGCCAAACACCACTGGCACACAGATTTCATCATGTTTCTACAGATGAAGTGTACGGCGAATTAGGGCCTAACGATCCAGCATTTACCGAAGAAACCGCTTATGCACCCAACTCGCCTTATTCAGCGTCTAAAGCAGCAAGTGATCATTTAGTACGTGCTTATCATCATACTTATGGCTTAGAAGTCACTACCTCTAACTGTTCAAATAACTATGGGCCTTATCATTTCCCAGAAAAGTTAATTCCATTAATCATCACCAATATTCTCTTTGATAAACCACTACCCGTTTACGGTGATGGTCAGCAAATTCGTGACTGGTTATACGTTGAAGATCACGCCCGTGGTATCGAATTAGTTTTAAACAAAGGCCGAATAGGCGAAAACTACAATATCGGTGGCCATAACGAATGGGCAAATATCGATATTGTTAAATTAGTATGCGAACTGCTAAATGAGCAGTTCCAAAACATTCCTGAATTAGCTACTAAGTACCCAGGCGCAAAATCAGCATTAGCAAATAAAGCAGCTGAATTGATCACCTTCGTTGAAGATCGCGCAGGGCATGATTGGCGTTACGCAATTGATGCCACTAAAACCAATAATGAATTAGGGTATAAGCCGGTTGAGTCTTTTGAAACGGGGATTAAGAAGACGGTTGAATGGTATTTGGGGAATGAAAACTGGTGGGATATGTTGATTAAGGCCGCGATAAAATGAGTGTAAAATCGAAGCTAATGAATCGGTTGATTACAAAGGATGACATCCTTTTAGATATTGATTTTTATAGAGAAAACTATTCGGATTTAAGTGCTTTTTCAAATAGGCGTTTAAAGCAACATTGGCAATCTATGGGTAAAAAAGAAGGACGTTTTCCTAATATTAAAGAGATGTTGCTGTCACATGGCATCACAGATGTTGAAGAATTTAATTTAGATTTAGATTTAGATTTCTATTTAACCTATTATCCGGATCTTTCTGAAGCTGGAATTAAATCGTTACAGCAAGCTAAAATTCATTGGTTATCCTGCGGTAAAAATGAAAACCGTTATAGAACAGTAAATGAATGGTTGGATAAAAACTCAGCAGTGTTGTATGTGAGTCTTGATGAATTGAATATTAAGAAAATTTTAAATTTAAATACAGACTTTATTGTTACAGCTGCCGATATTTTAAATATTGTTGCTGGTAATATTTCAAAACCAATTAGTATTTATGGAAATAAGAAAAAAGATGCTGATTTTTATATACAGTTAGGTATTAATTGTTATCTTCAGTACAAGCAGAAAATGGTGCCAAGTATATTACATGCAGCTCGTTCAGCTTGGGAAATGTCTTTCTATTTCCATAATAGCGATAAAGCTTTAGAGCATTTAGGAAATAGTTACTTAGATACACTTGATTATCGTACTGCACAAAAAGCATATCAATCAGCAATACTCATTGGAGAAGACCTTTCTAATCATTTGATAGATAATTTATTGACATGTTATATTAATCAAAATAGAGCATCTCAAGGTGTAGATTTTTTATCTATTAATGCAGATAAAAAAATAATGGAAAGAGTTGCCCACAACTTCTTTTCTAGAGGGGACTACCAAATTGCTGAGAAAGCATATCGAGAAGCACTGAGTCCAATTGGGAGACCATCAATAAATATTATTGAGCGTGCATTGGAATGCTGTGAAAAACAATTTGATTTTAAGGGGGCCATCGAGTTACTCGTTTCATTGCAGAAGAAAAATCCAGACTTTTCTTATCTTAGTGAGATGTTGAAAAATACCATTCAAAAATTTTACTGGGATTACCTTGGTGGAATTCATATGCTTGCAACCTTAGATGACCGTAAAGGCATAAAAGAGAGGGTGCTAGAATGTACGAAAACTATATATGATGCATATTACAGTAGTTATTCAAATACTATAAACAACCCTATAAAAGTAGTCAATACGGATAAAATTTTAATTGTTGGGGATTACCATGTTCCGCAATGTATTCGTTATCGAATTAACCAAAAAGTTGAGCAACTTGAATCACAAGGTAAAGAAGTCACTACCCTTGACTGGATGAAGCTTAATGAGCATCAAAATGTCATTGCACTGCATGATATAGTTATATTTTATCGTGTACCTGCAGTACCGGAAGTGCTGAAAGCAATGGCGCAAGTAAATGCCAACGGCAAAGCCTCATTTTACGAAATTGATGATTTATTATTTGAAGAAAGTTACCCCGCACCAATTGAGTCCTTTGGTGGATATGTCAGTTTAAGTACGCATATCGAGTTACGTAAATCGATGGCCAGCTTTTACGCCGCTGCACAGCAATGCCGCTATGGTATATCTTCTACCCGTTTGTTATGCGAAAAGTTAGAAAACTTAGTAATGGACAAAACCTGTCTGTTGCATCGCAATGGTTTAGACAAACTTAATGTACTTAGAAAAGAAGATAAATCCCATAAAACAACCATTGATATTTTTTATGGTAGTGGTACTCAAGCGCACAATAGTGATTTTATAGAGCAAGCATTACCCGCACTTGAACGCATTTTAGATAAGCATAAAAATGCGCGTTTAGTGATAGCAGGTTACCTGCAATTACCAGCGGACTTTACCACCCAATATAAAGAACAATTACAGCAAATCCCCCCCATTAAAAATGTTAAAGCCTATTGGGCATTTTTAGCACAAGCTGACATTAGTTTAGCTGTATTAAATGACGATGAAATAAATGGCTGTAAAAGTGAGCTCAAGTGGTTTGAAGCTGCCTGCTTCAGTATTCCATCAGTAGTCTGTACTACAGCAAACTACCGTGATGTGTTGGTTGATGGCGAAGATGCATTTGTGGCAAGCAATGAGCAACAATGGTTTGAAGCATTAGAGCAATTAATTACCAAGCCAGCATTACGTGAAACAATGGCAGAAAGAGCATTAGAAAGAGTGAAGTTCGAGTATTCGGTAGAGGCTTTAGGTAAAAATTTAGTGTCGCAGTTGGAAGAACTATTAATCAGCCCAGAGACTAAGCCGAAGAAAAAATTAGCGTTAGTGAATGTTTTCTTCCCACCACAAGCCATTGGTGGTGCAACGCGAGTTGTTTCTGACAACTTTGATATACTGCAGCAGCAATATGGTGATGAGTATGAGTTAGTTATCTTTACTTCTGATGACCGATGTACCACTCCTTATCAATTAACAAGCTATCAGCACCAAGGAGTAACCGTTTACCGTTCGACAATTTTATATCGTGAAAATATGGATTGGCACGCACAAGATCCCGAGATGTATAAGCTCTTTGAACAGTTTATTGAATTAGAACAACCAGACTTGATACATTTTCATTGTGTACAACGCTTAACTGCATCGGTGGTTGAAGCGGCAAAAGACAACCTCGTGCCTTATGTGATTACTGCGCATGATGCTTGGTGGATATCTGATCATCAATTTTTGGTTGATGCGAATAACAATGTTTACCCTGATGGTCACCCTGATATTTTTGCACCGAGAACGCTACCGAATAACGTTACCTTAGGTGATTCAATTGAGCGACTTATTTATTATAAAGAATTACTTAAAGGCGCTAAAAATTTATTAACTGTGTCTGAAAGTTTCGCGGATATTTATCGTAAGAATGGTTATCCTGAAATTCAAGTCAACAAAAATGGTATTAGCTCATCCGTTGAATGGACTAAAAAACAAACGGAACATACCGACAAAGTTGTATGCGCTCATATTGGGGGTATGGCAAATCATAAAGGATACTTTTTATTAAAAGAAGCAATTGAACAGCAGCAACCTCAGAATATTGAAATGCTGATTGTTGATCACTCTAAAGAAGATGGTTATATAGAACAGGCTCTCTGGGGTAAAGTATCTGTTACCTTCATAGGACGTGTAAGTCAAGTTGGTGTTACTAAGCTATACCAAAAAACGGATGTGTTGTTTGCCCCCTCAATGTGGCCAGAAAGTTATGGTTTGGTCACGAGAGAGGCGGCTGCTTGTGGTTGTTGGGTAGTGGCAAGCTCTATTGGCGGCATTGGTGAGGATGTGATTGAAGGTAAAACAGGGCTGAAAGTGCAGCCTGAACTAAATAGCCTTTGCAAAGCGGTGAAGACCATTGATGCTAATGCAAAGAAATTTAAACAATATATTGAGCAAACTGATATTCGAATGGTGGATAAGCAGGTTGTGGAATTAGTGGAGATATACCAATAATGGAAAAACCAAATTTTGTAATTGGTATTGGCTCACAAAGAGCTGGTTCTACTTTATTACATCGAATTCTTGATGAGTGTACTGATATTTTTATGCACCCAGTAAAAGAATTACATTACTTTGATACATTATATGATGTACGTGATAAAAATGTATTAACTGAGTATTCAAAACGTCAGTTGAATAGAGAGCTAGATAGAATAATTGAAGCTAAACGCTATGGTTTTATGGATAAAAAATATAAAACTTACCTGAGAGCTAATAAAATTTTAGCCACTAAAAAAGTGGAAGATATCGAGTATATCGATCTTTATCGACCAAGTATTTTAGGTAATAGTTATTTAGGTGAGATAACACCTGAATATATGATTTTACCTGATGAAGGCTTGCAAAAAATGGTGGGGACTGTTGGAAAAGAAAGTAAAATTATTTTAATTGCTCGACATCCCGTACAGCGTTTTGTTTCAGCGTTTAAGCTACTCAAGGTTTATGGAGGGCAGACCATTGTGCCAGAAGAGTTTAATGACATGTTAGTTGATACGCTTAATTCTTCCCCAGCGTGGATGTCGCAACAGGATGAGCTTAATGACTACCAGACAGTGCTTAAACAGTATAAGCAACACTTTACAAATGTATTATTTTTATCTTATGACAATATTGTTAATGACGTAGAAAAAACGCATAGAGAATTAGAAGCATTTTTAAATATTCCTGTAGATAAACAAAAATACGAAACCATGCTGACGAATAAAGTTAATGCAATAGGTGAAACTGCTTCAGTAACAAAAGAAACAGTCAATGTGTTAGCTAAACGTTATACGTTACAAATTGCATTTTTAGAGAGTTATTTTGGTAAAAGCAAATGTGTCCTGTAATGAATAGCAACAAAAAATGATTAATATATATAATGTTTGGGGAAGTGACGAGAGTATATAATGATCTGGCTCCGAAATAGCTAATACACAGTGCCTTATTCTTAATTTAGAATATTTATTCAATCAATTTGATATTAAGAATATTTTTGATAGTTCATGTGGCGATTTTAATTGGTTTAAAGAAATTAATAATAGAGGCTAGTTTCTATATCAAGGTGGAGGCATTGTAAAGAACTTGTAAAAGAAAACATAATAAATGTATTGAAACGAGGTAGCTGCGTAAAATCAACCTGCAGCGGTTCCCTTTTAACTTTCCTAATCCACTTTATATCTGTGAAGACAGTAAAAATAACAGTAGGCATAAAGTGTTAGGGCTATGAGTAAAAGAGCAGATTAAAAATTTGGAGTGGTTAAAAAATGATTGAAAATTTATTTCTATCTGTTGGTGCAATGAAAGCAGGTACAACTTGGGTATATGATAAGTTACAACATAATCCCAATATTATTTTTAGTAAAGAAAAAGAAATATACTACTTTTCACATATTGACGGTGTCGCAAATTCGCTGGATTCAACAAAAAGGGTTCGAAGAGCTAAACAAGCTACACAACAATCAGCTAGATTACTAAATAAAAATGAGATTACTCTAAAAGAGCATAATGAAGCGTTAAATTGGTACTTTGATTATGCAGGAAACGAAGTCAATGACGATTGGTACGAACAATTATTTGGTTTTGATAACTGCTCTAGTAATAGCAACTTCTGTGCAGATTTTTCTAATTTAACTTGTTTTCTCAGTGAAGATGGTTGGGAGCACGTCAAAAATATAGCTAAAAATGTGAAAGTTATTTATATATTACGTAATCCAGTTGATCGATTTTGGTCGCATTATAAATTCCATCTTCAGTTTATTAAACATGCTGAAATGAATACTCCAGAGCAAAATATAAAGCTTTTTGAACGAGTTACGAGTAAAAAATGGTTTATTCGTAACTCAATGTATAGTGAAAATATCACAAATATGAGAAAGTACTTAGCAGAGCATGAATTCAAAATTTATTTCCTTGATGATATTTCTACCGAGCCAGAAAAATACTTAGAGGATATTGAAAACTTTATTGGTGTTGATAATTTTGATTATTCAAGTATGAAATTGCAAGCAAGAAAAAATAGTTCAATTGTTAAAAATATTCCTGATTTATGGCTAAAAAAAATAGAAGCTGTTTTATCGGAAGAAGTTGAGCGACTTAAAGAGTTAGGATTATGGCATAAAGCATGGACCGCAAATAATACCAAGTGAGTTAACCAATATTGTAATTTATCTCTGAATATTGTACGAGTAAATTAGAGAGTAGCATTAATAATTTTTCATAGATAATTTTTAATGTGTATTCTCTTAAATGTGTATTCTCTTAAATGTGTATTCTCTTAAATGTGTAATAAAAAAATTATTAATCTTTATGATTTCTAATTACTGTTTTACAAAAAAAACTGGAGCTAGTGGGTGATAAAAAATAAAAATATGAAGTGTGTAATAGTTCAAAATAATGCTGTTCATGAAGCGATAATACCAACTTTTATTAAAATTCTTAATGAGCTATCGATTACTGTTGTGCTTTACTTAAATAGTGATATAAAAGAAAAATTTGGTGATTTATTTGTAGAGTTTGACGATCTAGACTGCACTGTAAATTATGTTGTTTTTAAAGGGGTTAAAGCCTGGGATGTTGTTAAAAAGGACATTTTGAAAGAACAACCAGATTTTTTATTTTGCAATACTTTCAATCTGAAGGCTCCTAGTGAATGGGCCATGTCAATGGGGCTTCCTACCTTGGGAGTAGTGCATAATGTGGAAAGGTTTACCCAGGGAGGGATTTATGAGTTGATGCACGATAATGTTCAACTGGTTACACTCTCTGGACATGTAACTAAAAGTCTTGCCGCTCGGGTCCCTAATCTTGATATTTCAAGAATTTCAACTATCGAACCTGTCGTTTGGCCTAATGATATTAAAGCAGCCGAATCCAAAAATAATAAACGGATTGGTGTACCTGGTTCTGTTAACTTTGATAATAGGGATTATGAGTCATTAGTTAGTTATTTTAAATCAAAACCTGATAGTACATTAATTTTTGTTATATTAGGCGGTGGGCGAGACAGAAGTAAATTAGAGCAGTTGGTTCACGATGAAGATATTAAATCACATTTTGAATTTGTACCTAAAGGCAATAGTGGGTTTGTTATGTATGATGAATACGTAAAAAAAATGCAGAGTTGTAGCTTTGTCGATCCTCTGATTGCTCAAAATGATTCGTATACGAAAAGCCGCATTACTTCAGCGGTTACAACAGCGGTTGGTTTTGGAAAACCCGTTTATTTAACCCAAAAAGATTATGAAGCTTATGGCGTGGTATCACTAAACTTTTCATTTAGTCATCATGAGTTCTTGGATGCAATAAATGAGATGGATGACGTCGAGTATAACTTTCAAATAGAATTGATCAAAAAGAATAAAGATTTGATGTTTTATAAGGCGAAAAATGAATTAAAGACTGCGATCAAAAATTTATATCCACTGGGATAAACTCTAATTACTAGGATAAAACTTATGAAAAAAGCACTAATAACAGGCGTAACAGGTCAAGATGGATCATATCTGGCTGAGTTGCTTTTAGATAAAGGGTATGAAGTTCATGGTATTAAGCGTAGAGCATCTTCCTTTAATACTGGGCGTATCGATCATATCTATCAAGATATACATGAAGATAATCCTCGCTTTTTTTTACATTATGGTGATTTAACTGATTCATCTAATCTAACCCGTATTTTAAAAGATGTAGAGCCGGATGAAGTATACAACCTAGGCGCGCAATCCCATGTCGCCGTTTCTTTTGAATGCCCAGAATATACTGCAGATGTTGATGCTATTGGTACGTTACGTTTATTGGAAGCTATCCGTTTTCTTGGTCTTGAGAAGAAAACCAAGTTTTACCAAGCGTCTACTTCCGAGCTTTACGGAGAAGTACAAGAAATTCCGCAAAAGGAAACCACTCCCTTCCATCCTCGCTCACCTTATGGGGTGGCAAAAATGTATGCGTATTGGATTGTGGTAAATTATCGTGAATCTTATGGCATTTATGCTTGTAATGGGATTCTATTTAACCATGAATCTCCACGTCGCGGAGAAACATTTGTTACACGTAAAATTACGCGTGCAATCGCAAATATATCTCAAGGTTTAGATAAGTGCTTATACCTAGGTAATATGGATGCACTACGTGATTGGGGTCATGCAAAAGATTACGTACGTATGCAATGGATGATGTTACAACAAAATAAGCCAGACGACTTCGTTATTGCCACAGGTAAACAAATTAGCGTGCGAGAATTTGTTCGACTTTCGGCTAAAGAAGTTGGTATTGAACTTGATTTTTCAGGTGACGGAATTAATGAAATAGCAACTGTTAAGTCTATTACTGGTGATAATGCTCATGCATTGAATATCGGAGATGTGATTGTTCGAGTTGATCCTCGCTATTTTCGACCTGCTGAAGTTGAAACATTACTTGGGGATCCTTCAAAAGCAAGAGAAAAGCTGGGGTGGGTACCTGAAATAACAGTTGAGGAAATGTGTGCTGAAATGGTTGCTTCGGATTTGGATATTTCTAGGCGACACGCTTTACTTCAAAAGAATGGTTTTGAAGTTCCTCTGCCTACTGAGAATTAAATCATGAAACTTTTCATTACTGGTAGCCAGGGAATGCTTGGTCGTAACCTTGTATCTCTCGCGGAACAACGAGGTTATGATGTTTTATCTCCTTCTAGAAAAGAGTTGGATTTAACTAACCAATCTCAATTGAAATTGTACCTTGAAAAAAACAAACCAGATGTGGTAATTCATTGCGCTGGCTTGGTCGGGGGCATTCAGGCTAACATGGCTTCACCTTATGATTTTTGTTATCAGAATTTATACATTGGTTTAAATATTGTTCAGGCTTCTTTTGATGCAGGGATTAAAAAATTAATCAATTTATCAAGTGCAGCCATATATCCAAAGGATGCAACTAACCCATTATCCATAACGCAATTATTTAATGGGAAGTTTGATTCTCCAAATGAAGGTTATTCATTAGCAAAACTTACAATTACAAAGTTGATTGAGTTTTTAAATGCACAACATAATTTGAGTTACAAAACATATATACCCTGTAACTTATACGGCTATTGGGATAAATTTGATCCATTAAATGGGCATATGATCCCTGCAGTTATAAATAGAATTCACTCTGCAGTTCAATATTCTTCAAAAGAGTTATGTATATGGGGAGATGGGACGACTCGAAGGGAGTTTATGTTTGCTGAGGATTTAGCTGACTTTATTTTATTTAGCTTAAATAAATGGGATGAAGTGCCCAGTACTTTGAATGTTGGTTATGGAGATGATTATAGTATGAATGAGTTTTACAGAACGATTGCAAAGGTTGTGGGATATAAAGAGGAATTCACCTACGATAAATCAAAACCAACGGGAAGACATCAGCGGATATTAGATACAACAGCACAACAGGCCCTAAATTGGAAGCCCAAAACAGACCTTGAAGCTGGGATTAAAAACACATATCAATTTTATTTAAATGAGGTTTTATAATGTTACCGTTAGCAACTACCACGTGGGATGAGAAAGAATATCAAGCACTACAAACCGTAATTGATAGTGGCATGTTTAGTATGGGGAAATATGTTTCCCTATTTGAAAAACAGTTTGCTGAATTCACCGATAGTAAATATTGTGTCATGGTCAATTCAGGCTCATCTGCTAACTTACTTGCTATTGCTGCAATGTTTTATCGAAGTGAAAATCCACTAAAAGCGGGAGATGAAGTAATTGTTCCGGCAGTATCGTGGTCCACAACATATTATCCTTTGTATCAATACGGTTTAAAAATAAAATTCATAGATATTGACTTGGATACGTTAAATCTTGATTTAAAACAGCTAGAATCAGCTATTACCGATAAAACACGTGCAATATTTTCTGTAAATCTTTTAGGTAATTCAGTAGATTATACTGAATTAAATCGAATTATTGAGGGTAAAAAAATCACATTGTTGGAAGATAATTGTGAATCATTAGGTGCAACACTTAACGGAAAGCAAGCAGGGAGCTTTGGTTTAATGGGTACATACAGTACTTTTTTTAGCCATCACATCTCAACAATGGAAGGTGGGATGGTAGTAACTGATGATGAAGAGTTATATCACATTATGCTTTCTGTTCGCTCTCATGGTTGGACTCGTCATTTGCCGAAAGAAAATAGGTTGTGTGAAAAAAGCAATAATCCATTTGAAGAATCATTTCGCTTTATATTACCTGGTTACAACTTACGCCCTTTAGATATGTCTGGAGCGTTGGGTATTGAGCAACTCAAAAAACTTCCATCAATTATTGCTGGTCGCAGAGCAAATGCAGTAGTATTTAATACTTTATTTTCTGATATAGAAGGTCTTTCTATTCAGTCTGAAACAGGTGAAAGTAGTTGGTTTGGTTTTGCTTTGATTGTTAAACAAGGTAAAGAAAAAAGAGATGAATTGGTTGCCGCTTTAACAAGCGTAGGGGTTGAGTGTCGCCCGATCGTATCTGGGAATTTTGTTCGTAATCCTGTTGTGGAGTATTTTAACTATGAAGTACATAATAATTTATCCGCGAGCGATTTAGCAACGGACAGTGGCTTGTTCATTGGTAATCATCACTTTGATATCTCCAATGATCTAGAAGAGATCTCTAAGTTAGTAAATACAATTATAAGCTCTTAATAATAATACAGGCAGATTCAACTTCGAAGTACATAACGGCTAAGCAACTATAGCTACTATGTGTTCAGCCATTAATTTGGCTGGCGTCTTGTAATCAAATTTTTTCTCAGTTTGTCATTCAGCTCACTTAGAAACAATAGGGTCAGGTCTTTCTTTTTGTATTTTTTATTCATTTAAACTAGGGGTATTAATTATATCTAGTTTAAATGGGTAAATTATGAGTCGACCTTTACGTTTAGAGTTTGCTGATGCGCTTTATCATATTACTGCACGAGGTAATGCTATAAACCTTATTTTTCTGCAAGAAGATGATTTTTTTAGCTGTTTTTACAGATTTTTAGTGATGTTTGCCAGTGTTATAATTGGGTTGTTCATGCTTATTGTTTAATGAGTATCTTTAGAAGAATACAATGCCCAAGCTAGAGATAAGCATGAAGCAATAGTTAATGCCTATCTCTCAGGCGATTATACTCAAAAAAATTAGTGATTATTTTGGGTTACATTATTCGCAAATAAGCCGTATTATTGCAAAATACAAGGCTTGACCCCATTCATTTTTACATTCATTTTTATTTGCCTATATATTGGAAACAGTTAAATGATAAATAAGCTCCCTTACTTGTTGCGTGTAAAGTTACGTAATATTAGTTGGCTTGCGCACTTCTACCGTAAATATATTATCAGAATGCCTTTTTACTTTGAGGTGCCTGTTACCACTGAACCCGATTTGGATCATTACAATCAAGTGAAAGTGGTTAACGATATAGCACTATCGCTAATTCCCTTAGTAAATTGTGGCCCTAAAATATCACTTATTACGCCTGTATATAAGCCTAACTTGGTCCATTTTCAAGCTATGCTTGAATCTGTGTTTAGGCAGACTTATCAGAATTGGCAATTAATTTTAGTGGATGATAACTCTGCTTGTTCAGAGCTTGAGAAAGCCTTACAACAAGCAGAGTTAGATGAACGTATTACTGTTGTTCGCCGCAGTATAAATGGTCATATTTCGGCTGCTTCTAACGATGGTCTTAAGGTTGCCGATGGTGAATTTATTGCGCTATTAGACCATGATGATTTACTGCAAAAAGATGCGTTAAAAGTGGTGGCTTTATACCTACAACTTCAGCCTGACGCCAACATTCTTTACAGTGATGAAGATAAGATAAATGAGCAGGGCGGTTTTGAGCAAGCGCATTATAAACCCAAGTGGAACCCTGATTTATTATATTCCCATAACTATGTTTGTCACTTAGGTATATATCGTAAATCATTGCTTGATGATATAGGAGGTTTTCGTTTAGGTGTGGAAGGTAGCCAAGATTATGATTTGTTATTACGTGCGGTTAAGCAGTGTAAAGAGCAAGGTATTGTTCATATTCCTTATGTACTTTATCATTGGCGTATTGCACAAGGCTCAACGGCATTAGCGGGCAGTGAAAAAAGTTATACTGATGATGCAGGGTTAAAAGCGTTACAAGACTATTTTACCGACTATTCAGGTGTTTCTGTTGAGTCTGGCTTGTTAAGTAATACTTACAAAGTCAACTGGCCTATCCCTGTTATTCAGCCGTTAGTTTCTATTATTATCCCCACTAAAAATGGCTTTGAGTTGGTAAAGCAGTGTGTTGATTCTGTCTATAAACTTACCGACTATACAAACTTTGAAATACTGCTAATAGATAATCAGTCTGATGATTCTGAGGCTCTTGATTATTTTCAGCAGCTAGTAACTGAAAATAAAGTTCGACTATTAACTTATGACCAGCCATTTAATTATTCGGCTATTAATAACTATGCGGTTACTCAAGCAAAAGGTGAAATTGTTGTATTGATGAATAACGATATTGAAATCTTATCGCGTGGTTGGCTTACTGAAATGGTTAGTCATTGTTTGCGTGATGATATTGGTTGTGTAGGCGCAAAATTGTATTATCCTAATAACACTATTCAACATGGTGGCGTGGTATTGGGTATTGGTGGTGTAGCGGGTCATTCACATAAGTACTTTCCTAAAGATCATCCCGGTTATTTTAAGCGTTTAAAAATAACTCAAAACTATTCAGCGGTTACGGCTGCGTGTTTAGCCGTTCGAAAAACAGTGTTTGAGCAGGTGGGCGGTTTGAATGAAAAAGACCTCACTATTGCCTTTAATGATGTAGATTTTTGTTTAAAGGTAAAACAAGCTGGTTTCCGCAATCTATGGACACCCTACGCAGAGATGATTCACCATGAATCTGTTAGCCGTGGTGGTGAAGACACCCCTGAAAAGGTTGAAAGATTTAATAAGGAAGTTGTTTATATGAAAGACACTTGGGCAGAGGTATTAGAAATAGACCCTTGCTATAATCCTTGGCTGAGCCAAACCAGAGAAGATTTTTCTTATAAACTATAACTAGTAGCCAATAAAATGTTAATTAATAAATTAAAGAATAAATTAAGATTAAAATCAAAAGATAAAATTCAATTATTACCTATTGAAATTGAAGGCTACCGTGAAGGTAAGAGTATCTCTGCTGAGTCATTATCTAAAGAACGTGTTGAAGTATTAGTTGCTTGGTGTTTTGCACAGGCCCCCTTGCGAAATGAATATTTTGCATTTTGTAGTTCATTAGTACACGCTTGCATTGTTGAATACCCACGAGCAGCTTATCGCCTTATAATGCTATTAAAGGGCTGTGGTCAATCTATTCCACTTTCTAATGATGAATTTTTACAATTGCAGCAACAGGTTCTGGATGGTTTGAAGGTAGGTGTTGCAATAATTACGTATAATCGATTAGATCTGCTGCAGAAAAATGTTGAACAGATATCAAATAATACACAGTCAGGTATTAGATTAGTTGTTGCGGATGATGGCAGTAAAGACGGTACTGCTCAATGGTGTGCTGATCAAAAAATAGCGTGCAGCCATGTTAGCAATAGCGGTGTTGTCGCAAATAAGAATAGATCGCTTTATTATTTACATGAAGTAGAAAAGTGTGATGTTAGTATTTTATTAGAAGATGATTGTTACCCTGTTGAAAGTGGCTGGGAAAAATCATGGGCTTTATCTGCGTTAGTTTGGGGGCATGTTAATTTTGCTCATCAGCGCATTTTGTCTCAGGCTGATAAGCTGTTTTCTGGCTGTGGTGATATCGAGTCACCTTTTCGTTCGCAGCTAGTAACTGGCCAGTGTACCGCTACAAGCTACGCTGCTTTACAAAAAGTAGGCTATTTAAATAGTATCTTTAAAGGTTATGGTTGTGGCCATGTTGAGTGGAGTGAACGTTTTTTACATCACGGTTTTAATGGTGGCCCAGATAGTGAGAAAGTGTTCGCTTGTATTAATACAGGATTACTTTCTGATGATGCTCCAACGCATAAAAGTAACGATGATATTTTAAGAAACCGTAAAATCAAATCACAAATAAAACAAGATAAGAAGTTTCAGTTTCCTTGGCACAATGAATCTGAACGTTTGAAATTTATTGATGATGTTGCTTCAATGGCCGTGGCGCAATATAACTTGCCAGCTCGTGAGAAGACTCCGATTGAACTGAATGATAACTTTCTGTTTATTCATATTTCTAAAACAGCTGGTACAAGCTTTAGGATTGCACTTGAAAAACAATATTCAGTTTGGGGCGATTACGGAAATAAAACGAAAGAGACTAATGCGAATATACAGCATCATGTTTATGATCAGGAGCAACCTTACTCACTTAAAAACCAATTTGTCACTGAAAATAGAACATGGCTAATGGGGCATGTTGCACTGAACAAGTATTCAGACTTTGTTTCTGCACGAAATATCATCTCTTTTGTACGAAACCCTGTTGAACAGGTTATTTCTCATTACAATCACTTTGTTACTCATCATGGGTTCAAAGGGGCGTTGGATGAATTTTTACAACGTAACTCAATCCAAAATTTTCAAAGTAAGAACTTAAACTTATTGCCAATTAGTTTGGTAGGTTTTGTTGGCATCACCGAGCAATATAACGAGTCACTTGATTTAATCAATGCATATTATAACTTGAATATTGAACCATTAAAAATCAATGTAAATAATCAGCAGGTTCATACTCGAGATAAATTATCCGCTTCATCTATTAACAAAATTATTGAGTTAAGCAAGAAAGATGAAAAACTTTATCAACAAGCTCAATTACTATTTAAACAGCGTAAATCCTTATTGGAACAAGGGGATGAGTGGACTTATGGACACTTCGAAATAAACCCAAATAATATGTTGATAGGCTGCGCCTATTACAGTCACTCTTCTGACGCTGTAGAGTTACAGATATTTCGTAATGGCATTGAGTTTAAAACCGTAATTGCTAAAAGATTTTATGGTGGTTTTGTCAAAGCTAATTTCCCACGGGAGCGTTATATAGGTATTCACCAGCCACTTGGTAAAGACTTTGTTGCGAAAGATAATATTGAGATTTTTGTTAAGAAAACACAGCAAAAATTAACTATTACTCCCTTAAGAGTTAAGTGACGGGGTCAGGTCTTTCTTTTTGCATTTTTATTTATTTAAACTAGGGTTATTAATTATATCTAGTTTAAATGGGTAAATTATGAGTCGACCTTTACGTTTAGAGTTTGCTGATACGCTTTATTATATTACTGCACGAGGTAATGCTAGAAACCTCATTTTTCTGCAAGAAGATGATTTTGCGTTACATTATTCGCAAATAAGCCGGATTATTGCAAAATACAAGACTTGACCCCATTCATCCCATGACTTGACCCCATTCATCCACAGAAAAAAATAAGCATTAGTATTGCCATTACACTATGCTTAAAAAATAGAAAAGTTATTCACTAGTGAGTTTTTTCTATATAACTGGATTCCCATCAGGACACTTTGGAACTGATTAAGTGTTTGTTCGGAAGCGGCCTGCTAAACTTAAAAGGATTTTGATATGGATTTTAAACCGGAGATTATTCATCATGGTGCGGTTAATGGGGTTACTGGCTCTTGTCATCAGTTGCTGATAAATTCTGAAAATAGTTTACTGGTAGATTGTGGCCTGTTTCAAGGCGCTGAAACCTCGGGTCGTGGGGAAGATGATTTACTGAGTATTGAATTTGAACTTTCTTCCGTTCAAGCGCTGTTAGTCACGCACTGTCATATTGACCATGTTGGTCGCATTCCTTATTTACTTGCTGCGGGTTTTACTGGCCCAATTATCGCTACTGAAGCTACCGCTGCATTGTTACCTATGGTGATTGAAGATGCATTGAAGGTGGGTGTAACCCGTAATCACTCAATTATTAAGGCGTGTTTGTCTCGATTAAATAATCAGCTAATTGCGGTGCCTTATAAGCAGTGGTTTGATGTTGAATTAAAGGGGCGCGTTAAAGCAAAGGTGAAGTTTCAACCCGCAGGGCATATTCTTGGCTCGGCATATATTGAAGTTGATATTAAGCCTGTTGATGAAAAGGCCAAGCGGATTGTGTTTTCTGGCGATCTTGGTGCGACTTACTCCCCTTTACTTGCTTCCCCTAAAAGTCCTTATAAAGCGGATATTGTTGTTATAGAAAGTACCTATGGTGATAAAAATCATCAGGGGCGAAAAGACCGTGCGAAGAGTTTAGAAAAGGTGCTTGTAAAGGCTATTAGTGATAACGGCGTGGTGATTATTCCAGCCTTTAGTATAGGCCGTACACAAGAGTTGTTGTATGAGCTTGAACAGATAATTGGGCGATCGAAGTATCATAAGTTGGCTGATATTGAAGTGATTGTTGATTCACCTATGGCAGCTAAATTTACTGAGCACTATCAAAGCTTTCAAAAATTATGGGATGCTGAAGCTAAGCGCCGAGTTAAGCAGGGGCGTCAGCCATTAAGTTTTGAAAGTTTATATACGGTTGATAGCCATCAGGAGCATTTACAAACCATTGATTATTTAGCTAAGCGTAACAAACCCGCTATTGTGATTGCGGCAAGTGGTATGTGTAGTGGTGGCCGTGTGGTTAATTACTTGAAGCGTTTTATAACAGAGCCAACGGCTGATGTGTTGTTTGTGGGCTATCAAGCAAAAGGTACACTAGGGCGTGATATTCAAAAATATGGTCCACGTGGTGGTTATGTGTTTATTGATGGCGAGAAGTTAACCGTTAACGCTGGCGTGCATACTATCTCGGGTTATTCTGCACACGCTGACCAATCTAACTTGGTTAATTTTGTAAAGCGCATTCGTCACAAGCCTGAAAAGGTGATTATTGTGCATGGAGATGATGAGGCTAAAAAGGCGTTGGCTGATAAGTTAATAAAGGAAAATAAACACTGGAAGGTTGAAGTTGGCAGTTAAAAAAACAATGGTTGCAGTGACGGCAAGTGACGGGGTCAGGTCTTTCTTTTTGCATTTTTAGTTTGCTGGTGCGCTTTATCATATTACTGCACGAGGTAATGCTAGAAACCTCATTTTTCTGCAAGAAGATGATTTTGCGTTACATTATTCGCAAATAAGCCGTATTATTGCAAAATACAAGACTTGACCCCATTCATCATTAGAGATTAAAAAACAATAGAATCTTATGATTTTTAAAGTGCTATTTAAAGTGCTATTTAAAGTGCTATTTAAAGTGCTATTTATTGTGCTATTTATTGTGCTATTATATTTAGAGTTATAAAAATTTAAGAGGATAGGTTGTATGAATTCAATAACAGCCAATGAGTTAAAACGTAATGGTGTTGCTGGTATCGAAAGAGTTATGTCAGCTAGTCATGATTGCAGTGTTATGGTTGATGTAAGAGGTAAAACAAAATATGTTATTTTGTCAGCTGATGAATTCAATCAATATCGAGAGTATCAACTTGATCAAGCCATTAATGAGGCTGAGCAAAGTTTAGCTAATAATGAGTTTGAGGTAATAAAAAATCTCGATGCTTATGCCCAGGTATTAGAAAAAGAAATCAAAGATGGCATTTGAAATCATTCGACCAGATTCGTATGCAAAACGTGAACGGAAATTTTTTAAAAAACATCCTGAATTAATTAAGCAGTACGTTAAGACCTTAACGTTACTATCACTTAATCCACAACACCCTTCTTTAAGATTAAATGCTATCTCCAGTAAACAATGTCATTCTGTTTCAATTAATATGCAGTACCGGGTGTTATTGACGTTGAAGTTACTGGATGATGGAAAATTAGTGCTTATCGATGTTGGTGATCACGGTATATATTCACATTAGTGAAAAAATTTATGGAGGCTTTCAGTGACGCAGTGACGGGGTCAGGTCTTTCTTTTTGCATTTTTATTTATTTAAACTAGGGTTATTAATCATATCTAGTTTAAATAGGTAAATTATGAGTCGACCTTTACGTTTAGAGTTTGCTGATGCGCTTTATTATATTACTGCACGAGGTAATGCTATAAACCTCATTTTTCTGCAAGAAGATAATTTTGCGTTACATTATTCGCAAATAAGCCGTATTATTGCAAAATACAAGACTTGACCCCATTCATCATTACCATTAATTAAGACGGGGTGTAAACTTTGTTGTTTTTTCGTAGCGGCCTCATAGTACGCTGTACTGAATTTTATTTTAAGTGAGAAAGTTATGTCAATTGATATCCGCTGGCACCAACGATTAGCAAATTTTGATTTAGCATTAGCTGAATTAACTGATGCGATTCAAATTTTAGAGTCAAGACCGCTCACAAAGTTAGAAGAGCAAGGTCTTATTCAGGCTTTTGAATATAATTATGAGTTGGCTTGGAACACTATTAAAGATTTTTATGAAGCGCAGGCTGAAGTAAGTATACAAGGTAGTAGAGATGCAATTCGTTTAGCGTTTCAAAGGGGGTTAATTGAAAACGGTGAATTATGGATGGAAATGATTAAAAGTAGAGTATTAACCTCACATACTTATAGTAGAAGCCTCGCTGCAAAAGTAGCCTTACAAATTAGCGAAGGTTTTTATCCTGCATTTATTGAACTTAATGAGCAGTTGCATAAACGTAAAGAGGATGAGTTTTAGTGTTTGGTTTGAGCGATATTAATATAAGTAAAATAAATAGTGTTTTTGCTCGATTTCCCTCTCTTAACAAAGTTGTTATTTATGGCTCTCGCGCCAAAGGAAATTATAAAGTAGGTTCAGACATTGATTTAATGTTGTTTGGAGATAACTTTACGCATAAAGACCTACTACACATATCTTTTGAATTAGACGAATTATTAACACCCTATCAATTTGACTTATCAATTTATTCACAAGTTGAAAGTAATGATTTACTTGAGCATGTAAACCGGATTGGTAAAACATTTTACCAAGCTTAAGCTAATTAAAACAATAGGGTCAGGTCTTTCTTTTTGCATTTTTATTTAAACTAGGGTTATTAATTATATCTAGTTTAAATGGATAAATTATGGGTCGACCTTTACGTTTAGAGTTTGCTGGTGCGCTTTATCATATTACTGCACGAGGTAATGCTAGAAACCTCATTTTTCTGCAAGAAGATGATTTTGAATTATTTTTACAGATTTTAGGTGATGTTTGCGAGCGTTATAATTGGGTTGTTCATGCTTATTGCTTAATGAGTATCTTTAGAAGAATACAATGCCCAAGCTAGATATAAGCATGAAGCAATAGTTAATGCCTATCTCTCAGGCGGTTATACTCAAAAAAAATTGGTGATTATTTTGGGTTACATTCGAAAATAGCCATATTATTGCAAAATACAAGACTTGACCCCATTAATTCCATGACCCCATTAATTCCACAACATTTATCGTAAATATAAAAATGATGAGAATAGAGGGAGGTATTCTCATCAAAAGCATATCTATATTGATTAGAATACAAGAATGATTAGAATAAATCCTTTATTCTAATCAAAAGTAATGCTATTTTGATTAGAATGAAAAAGGTAACTAATATGAGCTTAAAATATAACTGGCAACATCCTAATTGGCCAAAATTTACATTTCAATCTGATGGTATTAACAAGATCATAAGTGAATATACTAAAATTTCTTCTAATCTACAGGGGCAAGTTTCCCAACTTGATCAAAATAATAAATCTGAAGCCTATATATACTTAATGGTTGAAGAAGCAATTAATACCAGTGAAATTGAGGGTGAAAACTTAAATCGTGAAGAAGTGCGTTCATCTGTTGCTCGTTATTTAGATCTAGAATTATCTCAATCTAAAGGTATCTTCCATAAAGAAAATGGTATTGCTTCATTGCTTATTGATGTTCGCAACAATTTTGCCAATAATTTATCTAAAGAAATTGTTTGTAGTTGGCATAAACTACTTTTAACAGGACAAGAGGATTATTGCGCTAGAAAAAATATTAAAGTAGGCGATTATCGTAATGGACCAGTAGATATTGTTACTGGTAATGGTGATTATGAAGAAGTGGTTTTCGAAGGGCCTCCAGGTGAAACAGTTGAAATTGAAATGGCCGCTTTTATTGATTGGTACAATGAAACATCTCCACTTAATGATAATGGCACATTCCTTCCAGGCCCTGTTCGCTCTGCAATTTCTCATATGTGGTTTACCTCAATACATCCTTTTGGTGATGGCAATGGACGTATAGCTCGTGCCATATCAGAACATGCACTATTTCAGGATTTTGAAATACCACCTTTATTTAGTATATCTACACCAATTAATGAAAATAGAGATGAATATTACAAAATGCTTGCCGAAAGTTCTCGTATTAACCCATCTGTAGATCTAACCAACTGGGTAAAATGGTTTTCTGAAACAACAAAAAATGCTCAAGTTGATGCTAAAAACAAAATTTATTTCATCTTAAAAAAATCTATCTTCTGGGATCATCACAAAGATACAATCTTAAATAAACGTCAGCAAAAAATCACTAGTAAGTTCTTTGATTTTGGCGAGAAAGGTTTGATTGAAAGTGGGATAAGCCCTGATAAATACCAGTCTATAACTAACTGTTCGTCAGCTACAGCTACGCGTGATTTAAAAGATCTTGTTCAAAAAGGTATATTAACTCCATCTCAATCTGGTGGACGTAGCTTGCGTTACCATATAAACCTTATTGAAGAAAAGCCTGTATTTAATATCTTTCCGAAAGGTAACAATAAAAAGTTAATAGAGACCAGTATCATGAAATTATCAGAGGATATTCAGAGAAACATTAATTTTCATCAGTCTCCAAATAAGCAATTAAATAAACTTATTGATAAGTATAAAGTTTTTGCTGATGATAACCCTGAGCATCTAGAGAAATTAAATGAGCTATTATCACAACTTGATGATAGTGGATTTACACCGTGAACTACCCCGCGACTAAAGATCACGGGGCTTCTGCAAACCCAAATTAGGCAGCTTCTTTTTTCTCAGTTCCCACACCAAACTCCGATTGCTCAAAGACTTTCGTTTTAGAAGGTGATTTCTGCTGAAATCTGGGCAACGCCCTAGCTAATGAACAGGATGGGGTCAGGTCTTGCATTTCATTCCAAGAAATTTAAGTTAGGTTTATTTTATTGGTATCGAGTTTAAGCAGCGTAGATGTCCCCCCACTGACGCTAGTGCAAAATACAAGACCTGCCCCCCATCATTCTCTTTGACCCCATTCATTTCTCTCGACGGTATTGATAAAATACAATATATACTTTGTAAATGTAAAATACAGCTTATAGGTTGTATTGTTACTTTACAATTTATAGGTTGTAATTTATATTGGTGTAAGCTACTTTATCGTAAGTGAGATCATTTGATATGAGTTATGTAATTAACACCCCTGCACAGTTAAAACCAATTTTAGTCGGTTTTAGAAAATCAAAAGGTATGTCGCAAAAGGACATGGCCGAAAAGTTGAACGTGTCGCAGCAAGCTTATCAAGCATTAGAATCAAACCCTCAGTCGGTGACAGTAGAACGATTGATGAAAGTGCTAAATATTCTTAGTGTAAAATTACATTTATCAGATACCGAGCTTCATTTACCATTTGAAAAAACGGTTATAAGAAAACTTGAAAGCGGACCTGATTTTATGGTCAAAAAACTAGATGATAGCTTTGTTGTAAATGAAGTAAAAACTAAAAATGCACCTTCAAGAAAAATAACTAAAAAGCTCAGCAAGGATAGCTGGTAATGGCTACACGAAAAGTAACACATTTAAATATATGGATGAATGGCCTTCTTGTCGGACAATGGGGGAAAAAGGCAGGTGTTGAAGAGTTAAGTTATGCACAAAGTTGGGTTGAAAGCGAACAAGGTCGACCTTTATCTTTATCACTTCCATTTACTCCCGGTAACCAAAAGATTAGGGGTGATAGTGTTAAGTTTTACTTTGATAACCTTTTACCTGATAGTGATGGGATACGAAATAGGTTAGCAGTAAAGTTTGGTACAAATAGTGCTGCTCCTTTTGATTTACTCGTTGAGCTGGGTAGAGATTGTGTCGGCGCAATTCAATTACTAAAGCCTGATGAAGAGCCAGCAGATATTTATCAAATATCTGCTAAGTCAGTAAGTGATTCAGAAATTGCTGAAATATTACGTAATGCTGTGTTGTCTGATGGTTTGTTTAATAAAGGTAACGACGATTTTAGAATTTCACTCGCTGGGGCTCAAGAGAAAACAGCCTTTCTTTGGCATAATGAGCAATGGTGTGTGCCATTAGGTGCTACGCCGACAACGCATATATTTAAATTGCCTTTAGGCTTGGCTGGAAATATTAGTGCGGACATAAATTCTGTTGAAAATGAGTGGTTATGTTCAAAGATATTAGCTGGATTTGGTATTCCCGTAGCTTATTGTGATATGGGACAGTTTGAAGAACAAAAGGTTCTCATTGTTGAACGGTTTGACCGTATTTATTCAAAAGATGAAAGTTGGATCATTCGATTACCGCAGGAAGACTTTTGTCAAACAAACTCAATCTCACCATTACAGAAATATCAAAAAGATGGTGGGCTGGGCATCACTGATTGCATGAAAATACTTGATGGTTCAAGTGAGAAAAAAGATAAACACACATTTTTTGCTGTTCAAGTTATTTATTGGTTACTGTTTGCAACCGATGGGCATGCTAAAAACTATAGTATCAGACACACTTCACGTCACTCCTATGAAATGACACCAATTTATGATGTCTTATCCGTATTCCCTATTTTAGGTCCAAAGCAAGACCAAATTGCCAAAATAAAGGCTACATTAGCGATGGCTGTACGTGGGAGTAAAAATTATTATGAGTTAGATCGAATCATGAAACGCCATTTTATTGCTCATGCTGTCAGCGTGGGGATCTCTAAAGAAGAGGCTATAAATATAATTGATAAGATGGTCGAAGCAACGCCAAGGGTCATTAAGAATGTTTATAGCTTGCTCCCGGAAGATTTTAATAAAGTCTTAGCTGACTCTATATTACAAGGCATGAACGAGCAAGCCATCAAATTAGCAAGGATGCCGACGGAGATGTTATAAATTAACCGCACAGGCGCTGATTTTGTCAGACGTCCGTCAACAATGCGTCCAACAATGGGGTCAGGTCTTTCTTTTTGCATTTTTATTTATTTAAACTAGGGTTATTAATTATATCTAGTTTAAATGGGTAAATTATGAGTCGACCTTTACGTTTAGAGTTTGCTGGTGCGCTTTATCATATTACTGCACGAGGTAATGCTAGAAACCTCATTTTTCTGCAAGAAGATGATTTTGAATTATTTTTACATATTTTAGGTGATGTTTGCGAGCGTTATAATTGGGTTGTTCATGCTTATTGTTTAATGAGTAATCATTACCATCTTCTAGTGGAAACACCTGATGCAAACCTGAGTAAAGGAATGCGTCAATTGAATGGGGTGTTTACTCAATCAATGAACCGTAAACATCATCGTGTAGGGCATCTGTTTCAAGGTCGTTATAAAGCGATATTGGTTGATAAAGATGCTTATCTATTGGAATTATGCCGCTACATCGTTTTAAATCCTGTTCGCGCCCAAATGGTAAACTCACCTGATGAATGGTTATGGTCTAGTTGGCATTGTATGCTAACAAAGGTTACTTCGCCTGTATGGTTGTCGACAGATGCCTTACTTGTGCAGTTTGCTAATAACCGATTGGATGCGATTCAATGTTATATTGAATTTGTTATGTCGGGAGTGGGTAAAACAGTTTGGGATGATTTACAACATCAAATATTTTTAGGTGATGATAATTTTGTCGAGAAACATCAGTTACTGCTTGATGGACACAGTGGTGATTTATCTGAAATTCCTTTAAAGCAACGCAGTGCTTCTGCATTATCTTTAGAAGAATACAATGCCCAAGCTAGAGGTAAGCATGAAGCAATAGTTAATGCCTATCTCTCAGGCGGTTATACTCAAAAAAAAATTGGTGATTATTTTGGGTTACATTATTCGCAAATAAGCCGCATTATTGCAAAATACAAGACTTGACCCCATTCATTTCTTTGCAAAATACAAGACTTGACCCCATTCATTTGCACATTCATTACACCATTCATTAAAATATCTTGTGGATATCATTGTGTCTATTTTTGTGTTTTTAAGTTATAATGGACACTATTGTGTCTGTTGTGGTGTTTTATGAATAAGTTGTCTTTGTTGTCTGCTAATGATGTTCAGGCGTCACTGTGTGAGTGGCTTGTGGTTAAAAGAAAGGCTGCGAAACTTTCTCGTGCTCAGCTTGCTCAAATAAGTACGGTGCCTGCTTCTACGATTAAAAAATTTGAAGTGACTCAACAAATCTCTTTTAGGCAGTTTATTTTACTGTGGCAGAGTTTGGATGAGTTATCTCGTTTAAATTCTCTCACTCAAGAACGACTTGTCAGTAAAGCCCCTACATCTATTGATGAAGTATTACGATAATGGATTATGGGCGCGTTAATAAGTTATCGGTGTTTCGTAAGCTCGCCAATGGCGATAATGTCGCTGTTGGTATTTTAGCTCAAAATAGACAAGGCATTTACTTTCAATACGATACAAGTTATTTAGAGCAATACCATAATTTATCTCCTTTTAACCTTAGTTTTGATTCAACATTACAGTTAGCGCCAGTAAGCCCACACAATCGTTTACAC
Source organism: Colwellia sp. (assembly GCA_047633255.1). Taxonomy (GTDB): domain Bacteria; phylum Pseudomonadota; class Gammaproteobacteria; order Enterobacterales; family Alteromonadaceae; genus Colwellia. The sequence goes on along the minus strand of JBLIEW010000004.1, from coordinate 35,991 downwards.
GGTGCTTTCTCTGACTCACTGCCTGATGGTTGGGGGCTACTCTTAATGGATAGAGTATTTAGGCAAGTTAATACTCTGCCGGCACAAATTACCGCTATGGATAGGCTTTCATTTGTAGGTGAAGGTGCTATGGGGGCATTGTCATATTTACCTCTTTCTGAACTAAAAAATAACACTATTGAAGATCAATTATCAATAGCTAAACTAGGTTTACAGGCTCAGGCAATCTTTGATGGGCAAACGTCAGAGGTATTACAAGCTTTAATTAATGCTGGTAGTTCAGGGGGAGCAAGACCCAAAGCTCAGTTATATTTAAATAATGATAATGATTTTTGTAGTACAAATGTTAGCGATGATAGTGAAGCCTTTTTAGTTAAGTTTACTTCTTCGCAGTTTTTGCTTGGCCATGATGAAGGAGTATGTGAAGCGGCATATTTAACCATGGCAAAACAAGCAGGGATTGATGTCCCTGCGTGGAAGTTATTAGATGCGCCTTCCGCCTCAGGTGCTCAGCAGTGGTTGGCTGTTAAGCGCTTTGATGTAGTGAAAAATCTGCGTGGTAATGAGGGGCGGTTGCACTTACACAGTGTTAGTGGTTTGCTTGATGCTGATTACAGAATGCCAAGTTTAGATTATGAAGAATTAATTAAAGTTAGCAGCATCATTTGTCGTAGTCCTGCTGCAGGACAGGTAATGTTTCGCAGAATGGTATTTAATTTGTTTGCTTTAAACCAAGATGATCACAGTAAGAACTGGGCTTTTTTGCAGCAAGACAATGGGCAGTGGCAATTAGCTCCATTTTATGATGTTACTTTCAGTCCTTCATCGTATACTGAACACGCAACGGCTTTTTGTGGCTTTGGGAAAAAACCAAGTTTGAAAGTGATGCAAAAATTAGCAGAACAAGCAAACTTTGCTAACTGGGAACAAGCGCAATTGGTAATCGATGAAGTCGTAGAGGCTGTGCAGGCTTTTACTAGTATTGCGAATAAGTTAACAATAAATCCTGAAGTAAGAAGGCTTATCAATAAACAGCTGAATAACACCTTTCTTGAAAATAAAATACTGTTACAAAAGAAATGACTAAATTCCCGAGTAAATTATATTTTCCTTATTTCATGTACAATTGCGGGACTAGAATAGTTGCGATAGCCGATAGCCGATAAAGATAGCCAATAGAATGATTAAATTACAAAACCTTACCAAGTATTACCCTTCTGATTTGGGTAACCAGTATATTTTTAAAGATGTTAACTTTGAGATACCCGAAGGGCACAATGTTGGGATTTTAGGCTCTAATGGTGCGGGTAAATCTACACTATTTCGTATTTTGGCGGGCAGTGAATATCCTAACAAGGGTAAGGTGGTTACCGACAAGGCTATCTCTTGGCCTGTGGCACTTGCTACCGGTATTCACCCACAAATGACGGGGCGTGAGAATACCCGTTTTATTGGCCGTGTTAATGGTGTGGCAGATTTAGATGAGTACGAAGAGAAGGTAAAAAACTTTGCCGAGTTAGGTATTAAGTATGATTTACCTGTACGTACCTATTCAAGTGGTATGCGTTCACGCTTAGCCTTTGGTTGCTGTATTGCCATTGATTTTGAAATATACCTCATTGATGAAGCAACGTCTGTGGGTGATCAGAAATTCCGTAAAAAAGCCCGCCAAGCGCTGTTAGATAAAAGTAAAACAGCGAATGTGATTATGGTAAGTCATGAAATAAAAGAGATTGAAGAGTTTTGTGATAGTGCAATTATTCTGCACCAAGGTGAGTTGACTTTTTATACCGATCTTCAAGAAGCGATTGAAATTTATAAAACGCTATAGTTTGAATTTTTATGCTATAGATTGACAACAAGTGATGGCCCGAATATAAATACTTATAAGTAGTTGAATAATGATTGAAAATCAAGGGATCTTACGAACTAACCAAGCTTTAATATCAATTTTGCATAGAATATTAGATATTGTGGTTGTTATTGGTAGTTTATTTTTAGTTACTACATTTTTGGCTCAGCCATGGAATATAAAACACACTGTTGCTGCCATATGTGTCGCATTTCTGTTTCACTTTTTGAGCGAGTTAGGCAGTGTCTATATCTCATGGCGTGGTTTGTCGCTATTTAAAGAAATTAAGAAAACAACGGTTTATTGGTGTATCTCGGCGAGTATTTGCTCTCTTATTTTAAGTTATGCACCACAAGAAGTGCTCCTTGATAAACTAATGATAAACTGGTTCGCCACTGGGCTGTTATCGTTAATATGTTATCGTGTTCTTTTGCGACTCTTTCTTTCTAGTGTACGTAGTAAAGGTTTTAACACCCGTTCGTTCGTTATTGCTGGTGGCGGAGAGCTTGGTCAAAAATTGTTGAATAAAATAGCGGATGACCAATCTTTAGGTCTTGTATTTCATGGCTACTATGATGATCGTAAATTCGGCAGAAACTCCAAAAATATAGAGTGCAAGGGTGATTTAGATAAGCTGGTAGCCGACTGTAAAAAAGGTAACTTAGATCGCGTTTATATTACGCTGCCACTGCGTGCTGAAGAGCGAATGAAGTGGCTTATTAATGAACTTGCTGATACTACCTCATCTGTTTATTTAGTGCCTGATATTTTTATTTTTGAGCTCTTACATGCAAGAAGTGACGTTATTGCGGGCATTCCCACTATTAGTATTTACGACTCACCGCTTGATGGTAGTAATGCGATAGTTAAGCGTAGTGAAGACCTCGTTTTATCTGCTATTATTTTATTATTGATTTCTCCAATTTTATTAGTAATGAGTTTTGCTGTTAAAGTAACGTCCAAAGGCCCTGTTTTATTTAAGCAAATTCGTTATGGTATTGACGGAAAAGCGATTAAAATATGGAAGTTTCGTTCGATGAGAGTATTGGATAATGCTGAAAAAATTAGTCAAGCTAAAAAGAATGACGTTCGTTTAACGCTAATCGGCGGTTTTATTCGTTCAACATCATTAGATGAGTTACCGCAGTTTTTTAATGTTTTACAAGGTCGAATGTCTATTGTTGGGCCACGTCCTCATGCTGTTGTTCATAATGAAGAGTATAGGTCACTTATAAACGGTTATATGTTACGACATAAGGTTAAACCGGGTATTACGGGTTGGGCGCAAGTTAATGGTTTTCGTGGGGAGACAGATACGCTAGAAAAAATGGAAAAACGAATAGAGTTTGATCTTGATTATATTCGTAATTGGTCGCTCGGTTTTGATATTAAAATAGTGTTGTTGACAATACCTAAAATTTTTAAAGATAAGAATGCTCATTAGTGCCAATTTTTTGAGTAACAATCAGAACAAAACTGTTTTTGTTCTGATTGTTACTTGTAATAGCAACTAGTTGCTAATATCAAAAGCCTGCTTTAATCGACTGCTATTGTTATAAATGTACGCTTTACCAAGGCGGTCTAAATTAGAGTAGAAGTTGTCAAGGTTATAGAACATCCGTGCAGAATCAGCCATTCCTGGTGTTAAGTCATTTAGATTCTTACCCTCTAGCCCTACTAGGGTATCTATAGTGTAGTTCCATTTTGGGATCCCTCTTACTTGAACATATTTATTGCTATGATCTTTACGAGGGGTTAGTGGAATTGAGAAACCTAGTCCAATAAATTGATTAGTCCTTTGATTATCAATCTTCGTGTTTTTATAGCTGAGGTTAATAGTGACATCACCAAACATTCGTTCTAGCTTGAAAATAACCCCTTTATCTTGCTGCCAATATTGGCCTACTCGTATTTCGGCTGACGCATCAAATTTCGTTGAATAATAACGATACATCCCCATCATCACTTCTCTTTCTTTTGGCTCTACTGGTGGCCAGCAGGCGAGAAATAAAATATTACAACCCTGGTATGGCGTTCGTTCAGCAACTTTTTGATTTTCATATTTTGCTGCGAGTAGATTGATTCTATGGCTACCATCGCCACTTTGCCAGCGAATTTCATTGGCTAAAAAATTATAACTTTCTCGATACCTTCCTGCAAAGGTCATATTTTTAAGATTATAAGGCAAGGCAAAAGTTTGGTGTAAGCTATATTCTTGTAGGCCAGTCTTTTGCTTCCAGTCACCAAAGTAGCGGCCATCTTTGAAGTCTTCAGTTTCTGTTAATTGTGTCATGTGTAATGCTGAAACGGCACCGCCAGGCCATAATGGTAGCTCTAAATGAGTGACTAATCCTAAAGAAACATCATACATGCCATATTCGGTACCCACTGCGGAAACTAGCGATGGCCAAAAGGTAAAACGCGGTTTTAACCAAGAACTATTAGCATTTTTGTTGTCGGCTAATCGTACATTTTGCTGCGTATCAAAAGTATCTGTTGAAATATCAAAAGTATCTGTTGAAATATCAACAGTTAAAGGCTTCTGGTCATTTAAGAATGCACGGTACTCGGCTATTGAGCCAGTGACCATCAAAATTGGCACTTCACGTTCTTTGAGCACCAACTTAAAGTTAGTATACTCTTTGCCTAGTCGGGTGCTGATAAGACCGAGCGCTACGCCTAATCCGTCTAGTTGGTTACGGTTATATATATGGTTCTCTAACTCTATGTAGGCTGTGTTTTGTTCGGCTTCGCCAATTTTTATTGACTCAAAGCCTTCTTTAATTAGTCTATTTTTAAGTTTAGTTAAGCTACCAGTGTTGTCTATGTGGTTTTGACCCCAATAGTGTTGTGAGTTACGTGCATTTTGCTGTGGCTTGTTGTGTTTAACTGACGATTCAAGTGGTATCGCTATGCCTACACCATAAAAAAACTCATCGTTTAGTTGCTCACTTGTGCTGTAGGCCAATACGTTGGCTGTTATTTTAGCACCGTTATTAAACCACTCTTGCGGTGTTGACAGGTGCAAGCCAAGGTTGGTATCAGCAGCGTCATATTCTAATGATATTTTTGCCCAGTCATACGCTTGCCATGAGATGCTGCCGAAGACACCATCAAGTCGACCTTGACTGGATTCACTCTGACCTAAGCCTGCTGATAAGCTTATATTGTCAAAAAAGTCCTTTGAAGCGACTATATATTTTGCATCATGTAAGCTAGCGTTAGTTGCGCCGCCAATATCTTGTATACCTATTGCTAAGCTAAACCAGTTCTTTGGGATATAAGGAATGCCAAGTTTTATATTAGCTGAAAGGTCAGATGATCCGTTAAAACTGTCACCATGTGCCGCATTACGGCCTGATACTTCGACCAAGTCCCATAAACCAATACCGAAATGAAAGTTTGGCGTATTCTTATATGCACCTTCAAATTCAGTTTGATTACCGTATTGAAAATAAAACTTACCACTATCGAACAGTTCTGCCGTTGGCGTATTGATTAGGCCACTATAGCCTTGAAACGAAGTCGATACTTCTTGTTCGGCTGTAACAATAGTGGGTAGCATGAAAAGTAAAGCAAGCAAGCTGCGCTTCATGTGGGTTTAATCCTTTTAAATATTATAATAAAAAAGCAATGTTAGAGGCTTTATCACTTAGTTGACTGGTAAGCCATCAGTGACAGTTAATGCATTACCTTGAGTTAGTTCTACAGTTACTTAGAACTTCGCGAGAATAAATCAATTTATTCTCGCGAAATCATACCGATTTGTAATCACTAACGCAAAAATTTACAAGAAGTGACGCAAGAAGTGACAAGTAAAGTGACGGGGTCAGGTCTTTCTTTTTGCATTTTTATTTATTTAAAGAGCTACAAAGTAGCTTATACCAATCAAACTAATTAAATGATCTTTATAAATGGTCTAAATCTCCAATAACATCGTTGCTTTCAATCCCAATAGCCAGCTATTGCTCAATTAAGCGCCTCGTTCTTGAAAATTTATCCTCATTAAAATTGATCACTAAATTAATCTGTTTGGTATTAGTTGTTAATTCGCACAAAAAAAACGCACAAAAAAGCCTAAGTATTTGATGAATACTTAGGCTTCTACTTATAATGCTCTTACTGTCCAGGCTAATTGATTATTTTTGTCAAAAAAATTTAATTCCCAATGAAATCATGCAATTTGGATAGCTTTAGATTATAGTGAAATCAAATGATTATAGAGAAGTTGCTTTGATTAATATTGATGAGGAAAAAATATCAGCAGTCGTGTCTGGATTTCAAGTACCAGTAAAGCCAGAGATTTTAGCTAGTATAGATCAGCTAATGGCTACAAAAGAGCCTGACATTGAAAAGATTGCGGACCTAATATTGAGTGATGTTGGTTTATCAGCGACTATTTTGAAAATAATAAATTCACCTCTTTATGGAATGAACAGGAAGATATCTAAAATAAAGCAAGCGGTTATGATGTTAGGGCTTAACACTATTAGTAGCCTAGTCACCGCGACGTTGCTCAGGCAATCTTTTAGCGGTAAATCGAGTATATCCCTTGAACGTTTTTGGGATGATGCTAATGATATTGCCAATGCGATGATCTTTATTGGCCGTAAAATCAAAACTAAAATGCCTGTTGAAATGCTTTACACCATTGGTCTATTTCATAATTGCGGCATTCCGCTGTTAGCCGTAAAGTATGAAAATTATAAAAATGTACTAATTGAAGCTAACACTTCAGGTGAAAATTTTACTGCAGTTGAAGAAAGACACTATCAAACCAACCATGCTGTACTGGGGTATTTTATTTCATCTTCATGGCACTTACCCAAAGAAATATGTCAATTGATATTACAACATCATGATAATCGTTATTTACTAAGTAATGTGGGTGATGAATACAAGATTGCTTTTGCTACCTTAAAGGCTGCTGAAAATATGGTAGAGCGTACAAAGCGTTTTAATTATGCTGCGGGTTGGCAAGAATCAGAAAAGTTAATTTTAAATGTTTTAGGTATTTCTACTTTTGATTATGCTGATATAGAAGAAAATTATACCGAATGTTTTTAATATAATTAACTCACGCGTTATAAACTAAATAAATTAGGAAGGTAAATCTAGCTAAGTAATGTCTACTTTATTTACATAATATTTATGCTGCTTTATTGAATAGGTGAAAAATTAGCAGACACTTGATTGTTTTTTAGTTAATTACACTATCACTTTATCTTTGTCGGTGTTATAATCTCGCGCCCGCTTGCTTTGAGCATTAGTTCTTGAACTTTTATTTTTAGTAGTAGGGTAGTCTTTTTAAGGCAGTGACGGGTCAAATTTCTGGCCTTGAATTATAACTTATCTTTTGTTTTACTGACTGTTTTCTTTTGAAAACACTTAGGTAAGAAGATAAAAATGGAGCAAAAAGTCAATGATCCAAATGCAATCACAGCTGAATGTTGCTGACAACAGTGGCGCTAAGCGTGTTCAATGTATAAAGGTTCTTGGTGGCTCGCACCGTCGCTATGCACGCATTGGTGATATCATCAAAGTTGCCGTAAAGGAAGCAAGTCCTCGCGGTAAAGTAAAAAAAGGTGATGTTGTTACTGCGGTAGTGGTGCGCACTAAGAAAGGTATTCGTCGTAACGATGGCTCTGCTATACGTTTTGATGAAAATGCGGCTGTAATTTTGAATGCAAACTTACAACCAATTGGTACTCGTATTTTCGGGCCTGTGACACGTGAACTTCGTAATGAAAAATTTATGAAGATCGTATCATTAGCACCTGAAGTACTATAAGGAGTCACGATAATGGCATCTAAAATTCGTCGTGATGATGAAGTAGTTATACTTGCAGGCAAAGACAAGGGCAAAACTGGTAAAGTTACCAAAGTTCTTGTTGATAGCGGCAAAGTATTCGTAGAAGGCGTTAACTTAATCAAGAAACACACTAAGCCTGTACCTCAGTTACAGCAGCCTGGTGGAATTGTTGAAAAAGAAGCATCTTTGCAAGTTTCTAACGTAGCTATCCTTAACCCGAAATCGGGCAAGGCTGATCGCGTTGGTTTTAGAATTGAAGACGGCAAAAAAGTTCGTTTCTTCAAATCTGATAACGAATTAATTTAATTGGAGTAAACGATGGCGAAACTGCATGATTTTTACAAAGATACAGTTGTAGCTGATTTGCAAAAGCAATTCGGTTATAAAAGTGTCATGCAAGTCCCTCGGATTGAAAAGATCACCCTTAACATGGGTGTTGGCGAAGCTATTTCTGATAAGAAAGTATTAGAGCACGCCACAAATGATCTTACTGCAATCTCAGGTCAAAAGCCCGTCACGACAGTAGCACGCAAATCAGTTGCGGGCTTCAAAATTCGTGAAGGCTATCCTATTGGTACGAAAGTAACTCTTCGTGGCGAACGTATGTGGGAATTTTTAGAGCGTTTAATCTCTATTTCTATTCCTCGTATTCGCGATTTTCGAGGCTTAAACCCTAAGTCATTCGATGGTCGTGGAAACTACAGCATGGGCGTTCGTGAGCAAATCATCTTCCCGGAAATCGAGTACGATAAAATCGATAAAATTCGCGGACTAGATGTCACTATTACTACTAGCGCGAAAGATAACGAAGAAGGACTAGCTCTATTGTCCGCCTTCGAATTCCCGTTCAAGAAGAAGGTGTAGAGTTATGGCTAAAACGTCAATGAAAGCTCGTGAAGCTAAAAGAACCAAGTTAGTAGCACAATATGCTGAAAAGCGTGCTGCGTTAAAAGCAATCATCTCTAGTGCAAATTCTTCTGAAGAAGAACGCTGGGATGCTGTATTGAAACTTCAAAGTTTACCTCGTGATTCGAGCAGTAGTCGTCAACGTAACCGTTGTAACATTACTGGACGTCCACATGGTTTCTTACGTAAATTTGGTTTGAGTCGTATTAAATTACGCGAAACTATGATGCGTGGTGAAGTTCCAGGTCTTAAGAAAGCTAGTTGGTAATTCACGGGAGTAAATGGTTATGATGACTGATCCTATCGCGGATATGTTTACACGCATTCGCAACGGTCAATCTGCAGCAAAAGTTGCAGTAAAAATGCCATCTTCTAAAGTTAAAGTTGCAATTGCCAACTTACTTAAAGAAGAAGGTTATATCTCAAGTTTTTCAGTAGAAGGCGAAGTAAAGCCAGAACTATCTGTTGAATTGAAATATTTTGAAGGTAAAGAAGTAATTGAAGTGATCAAGCGTGTTTCACGTCCTGGTCTTCGTATATACAAAAGCTGTGATGAACTTCCTAAAGTTCTTGCTGGCATGGGTATTGCGATCATTTCTACTTCTAAAGGTTTGATGACTGATCGCGCCGCTCGTTCTGCGGGTATTGGCGGTGAAGTTCTTGGTTTCGTAGAGTAAGGAGAATAATATGTCTCGTGTTGCAAAAGCACCTGTCGTTGTTCCTGCTGGCGTTACCATTACGTTATCAGGTCAAGACATTACAGTTAAAGGTCCAATAGGCGAATTATCTCGCACGATCCATAGTGACGTTGTTGTTTCTCAAGAAGAAAACAGCATCATTACTAATATCGTTGCTGATGTTAAAGGCGCTTGGGCTCAAGCCGGTACTACACGTGCTTTAATCAATAATATGGTTGAAGGTGTTAGTAAAGGTTTTGAAAAGAAATTAGTTTTACAGGGTGTTGGTTACCGTGCTAAATCTGCAGGTAAATCTCTTGATTTATCTTTAGGCTTTTCACATCCAATTAAACATGCAATTCCTGAAGGAATTACTTGTGAAACTCCTAGCCAAACTGAAGTTGTACTGAAAGGTGCAGATAAGCATTTAGTTGGTCAAACCGCTGCGAACATTCGTGCATACCGTAAACCTGAGCCTTATAAAGGTAAAGGTGTTCGTTACGCTGATGAATACGTTCGTCGTAAAGAAGCTAAAAAGAAGTAGGGTAATACTATGGATAAGAAAACATCTCGTTTGCGCAGAGCTAAACGCTCTCGTGCAAAAATTAGCGAGTTGGGTGCGAATCGTTTAGTTGTATTCCGTACTCCTCGTCACATTTACGCTCAATTGATTGCGCCAACTGGTTCTGAAGTTATCGCATCAGCGTCTACTTTAGATAAAGAAGTAGCAGCACAATTGGAAAAAACCGGTAATGTTGCAGCAGCAACAGCAGTAGGTACAGCAATTGCTGAACGCGCTGTAGCTAAGGGCATCACAAGCATCGCTTTTGATCGTTCTGGGTTTCGTTACCATGGTCGCGTGAAAGCGTTAGCAGAAGCAGCTCGCGAAGCTGGTCTTCAATTCTAGGGGGTTGATAATGGCTAATCATAATCAAGAAAACTCACAGCAAAGTGATATGGCTGAAAAGCTAATCGCAGTTAACCGCGTTTCAAAAGTGGTTAAAGGTGGTCGTATTTTCAGCTTTACTGCACTAACAGTAGTTGGTGACGGTAATGGTCGTGTTGGTTTTGGCTACGGTAAAGCACGTGAAGTGCCTGCTGCAATCCAAAAAGCAATGGAAAAAGCACACCGTAACATCGTAAACGTTGACCTGAAGGGTACTACTCTTCAACACGTCATTATTGGCAAGCACTCTGGCTCTAAAGTTTACATGCAACCCGCTTCTGAAGGTACAGGTATCATCGCCGGTGGCGCTATGCGTGCAGTACTTGAAGTTGCAGGCGTCCAGAACGTATTGTCAAAAGCATACGGTTCTACTAACCCAATCAACGTAGTTCGCGCTACTGTTTCAGCCCTAGTGAATATGCATTCACCAGAAGGTATGGCAGCTAAACGTGGCAAAAGCGTTGAAGACATTTTGGGGTAAATAGTATGTCTAAAACAGTTAAAGTAACTCAATTGAAAAGTTCTATCGGTCGTTTACCGAAGCATAGAGCTACATTAAGAGGCCTTGGTCTACGTCGTATCAACCATACAGTAGAGTTAGAAGATACTCCATCTGTACGCGGTATGATTAACAAGGTTTACTATATGATTAAGGTGGAGGATTAGTTATGCATTTAAATACTTTATCCCCTGCACCAGGTTCTCACAAAGCTAGAAAGCGCTGTGGTCGTGGTATTGGTTCAGGCATCGGTAAAACTGGTGGTCGTGGTCACAAAGGTCAGAAATCTCGTTCTGGCGGTAGTGTACGTCCTGGTTTTGAAGGTGGTCAAATGCCATTGAAACAACGTTTACCTAAATTTGGTTTTACTTCACGTAAATCTTTAGTTCGCGCTGAAGTTCGTTTACATGAATTAAACCTTATTAAAGGTGATGTTGTTGATATCCACGCGTTGAAAGATGCTGGTCTAATCACCCGTAACGTTATCGCTGTAAAAATCATGCTTTCGGGCGAGATTTCACGCAAGATAACTGTTCGTGGTCTAGGCGTAACTAAAGGTGCTCGTGTAGCTATTGAAGCTGCCGGTGGTAACATCGAGGAATAATACAGATATGGCTACACCAGGAATGGCTTCTCAAAAGGGAAGTAAAGGCGCAGGCGGTTTGTCTGAGCTTAAACAAAGATTATGGTTCGTATTCGTTGCGCTTGTAGTGCTTCGTTTAGGATCATTTGTACCAATCCCTGGTATTGACGCCGCTGTATTAGCTCAGTTCTTTGAACAACAAAAGGGCACCATTGTAGAGATGTTTAACATGTTCTCCGGTGGTGCTTTAGAGCGAGCCTCAGTATTGGCACTTGGTATTATGCCGTACATCTCAGCTTCAATTATTATGCAACTGCTAACGGTTATGACACCAAAATTTGCAGAGCTTAAGAAAGAAGGTGAAGCTGGACGACGTAAAATCAGCCAATACACACGCTACGGCACATTAGTTCTAGCAACAGTACAATCGATAGCGATTGCCAGAAGTTTACCGGAAATGATGCAAGGCCTAGTTATTAACGCTGGCTTTGGTTTCTATTTCACTGCGGTAGTTAGTTTGGTTACTGGTACCATGTTTTTAATGTGGTTAGGTGAGCAAATTACTGAACGCGGTATCGGTAATGGTATTTCAATTATAATTTTCGCAGGTATTGTTGCTGGCATGCCATCAGCTGTTGGTCAAACAGCTGAGATGGCGCGTCAAGGTGAATTGCACTTATTAGTATTATTGCTAATTGGCGTTGTGGTATTTGCAATCACTTTTTTAGTGGTATTTGTAGAACGTGGTCAACGACGTATTGTTGTTAACTACGCTAAGCGTCAACAAGGCCGTAAGGTTTTTGCAGCGCAAAGCACACATTTACCCTTAAAAGTGAATATGGCGGGTGTTATCCCACCAATATTTGCCTCAAGTATTATTTTGTTCCCAGGCACGCTTGCGAGCTGGTTTGGACAAGGTGATGGCCCGGTAGCTGACTTCTTACAAGGTGTTTCTCAGGCGATGTCGCCAGGACAGCCCTTGTATGTATTTATGCTAGCAGCTGCAATAATATTTTTCTGTTTCTTTTACACGGCACTTGTTTTCAATCCGCGTGAAACAGCAGATAACTTGAAAAAGTCAGGTGCGTTCATTCCAGGGATTCGTCCCGGTGAACAAACATCCAAATACATAGATAAAGTGATGACGCGTTTAACCTTAGCGGGTGCGATGTATATTACCTTTGTCTGTTTGGTTCCACAGTTTATGATCATGGCATGGGACGTACAGTTCTATTTCGGTGGTACATCTTTATTGATTATCGTCGTAGTGATTATGGATTTTATGGCACAAGTACAAACGCATATGATGTCTCATCAATATGACAATGTACTTAAAAAAGCTAACTTGAAAGGCGGTCGTTAGACCCAGCTAATTGAGTAACGGAGTATAAAATGAAAGTACGTGCATCCGTAAAAAAGATTTGTCGTAATTGTAAAGTGGTTAAGCGTAAGGGCGTTATTCGCGTTCTTTGTGTAGAGCCAAAGCACAAACAAAGACAGGGTTAATTGCCCAAGCGACTAGTTATTAATTGAACGCGTAAGCAGTAAATTAATAACTAGTTAACGCTTAAATCTTTTTGAACTGGCATTATGCAGAATTTTCTGTATAATGCCGCTTCGATTTGCGAAAAAAGAGAATGGTTGGGTATCCTAACGGGCTTTCCAACCAAAGTAATTTTAAATAACTATAGGAGATGTGTTTAGTGGCCCGTATCGCTGGCATTAACATCCCTGATCGTAAGCATGCAGTAATCGCCATTACTGCGATTTACGGTATCGGTGCAACACGTGCGAAAGCAATTTGTGTAGCAGCAGGTATCGCTGAATCAACGAAGATCAGTGAATTAGACGAAGCAAAGATTGATTTGCTACGTGCTGAAGTGGACAAATTTACCGTCGAAGGTGATTTGCGCCGTGAAGTTTCAATGAATATTAAACGTCTTATGGATTTAGGTTGTTACCGTGGCATCCGCCATCGTCGCAGTCTTCCTCTACGTGGTCAACGCACTAAAACTAATGCGCGTACCCGTAAAGGTCCTCGTAAGCCAATTAAGAAGTAAGAGGAACTAGACAATGGCTAAAACACCCGTTCGTTCGCGTAAACGCGTAAAAAAACAAGTTGCTGATGGCATGGCTCATATCCATGCTTCTTTCAACAACACAATCGTGACTCTTACAGACCGTCAAGGTAATGCTTTATCTTGGGCGACTGCTGGTGGTTCAGGTTTCCGTGGTTCACGTAAATCTACCCCATTTGCTGCGCAAGTAGCTGCAGATCGTGCAGGCGCTACTGCAAAAGAGTTTGGTTTGAAGAATATTGAAGTGTTCGTTAAAGGTCCAGGTCCAGGTCGTGAATCTGCTATCCGTGCCTTAAATGCTGCTGGTTTTAAAATCACCAACATTACTGACGTTACGCCTATTCCTCATAATGGTTGTCGTCCTCCTAAGAAACGTCGCGTTTAATCGCACTTTTTTAGGATAGTTGGAGAAAGAAAATGGCTAGATATTTAGGTCCTAAGTTAAAGCTTAGTCGCCGCGAAGGTACAGATTTGTTCCTTAAAAGCGGTGTTAGAGCAATTGACACTAAATGTAAAATCGAAACAATACCAGGTCAACACGGCGCCCGTCGCGGTCGTTTGTCAGACTATGGTGTTCAACTTCGTGAAAAACAAAAAGTTCGTCGTATTTTTGGCGTACTTGAAAAACAATTCAGTAATTACTACAAAGAAGCGGCACGTCAAAAAGGCAACACAGGTGAAAACTTGTTACAGCTTTTAGAAACTCGTTTAGATAACGTAGTTTACCGTATGGGTTATGCCAGCACTCGTGCTGAAGCCCGTCAACTAGTTAGCCATAAAGCTATCGTGGTAAACGGTGTTGTAGTGAATATTCCATCTTTCACTGTTAAAGCTGAAGATGTGGTTTCTGTTCGTGAAAAGTCTAAAACTCAAGCGCGTATTATCGCTGCTTTAGAATTAGCTGACCAACGTGAAAAACCACTTTGGGTTGAAGTAGATACTAAGACATTAGAAGGCGTTTTCAAACGCGTTCCTGATAGAGCTGACTTATCTGCCGAAATTAATGAACAGTTGATCGTTGAACTTTACTCTAAATAGTAAAGTTGCACTTTAAGAGAGGACATATATGCAGGGTTCTGTAACCGAATTCCTTAGACCACGCATGGTTGGTATTGAAAATATCAGCCCTCGTCGCGCTAAAGTAACTTTAGAGCCACTAGAACGTGGTTTTGGTCACACTTTAGGTAATGCGTTACGCCGCATTCTTTTATCTTCAATGCCAGGTTGTGCTGTAACTGAAGTTGAGATTGACGGTGTTTTACATGAGTACAGTAGTAAAGAGGGTGTTCAAGAAGACATCATCGAAATATTGTTGAACCTTAAAGGACTAGCAGTTATTTTAGAAGGCAAAAACGAAGCCGTTCTAACTTTAACTAAGTCTGGTGAAGGCCCTGTAACGGCAGCTGATATTCAACATGATGGCGATGTAACTATTGCAAACCCAGACCATGTTATCTGCACCTTAACAGGTGAAGGTGCTATCAGTATGCGCATTAAAATTGAAATGGGTCGTGGTTACGTACCTGCTTCAGCGCGCCGTGATGCCGAAGAAGAAGATCGTGCTATTGGTCGTTTGTTGGTAGATGCCTCATTCAGCCCAGTAGTAAGAATTGCTTATGATGTTGACTCTGCACGTGTTGAACAACGTACAGATTTAGACAAATTAATTCTAGATATGGAAACCAATGGTACATTGGATCCGGAAGAAGCTATCCGTCGTGCTTCAACAATTTTAGCTGAACAGCTAGATGCGTTTGTAGAACTACGTGATATTAAAGAAGTTGAACAAGTGGAAGAAAAACCATTATTCGACCCAATTTTACTTCGTCCTGTTGATGATTTAGAACTAACTGTTCGTAGTGCAAACTGCTTAAAAGCAGAAGCAATTCAATATATTGGTGATTTAGTACAACGTGCTGAAGTTGAGCTTCTTAAAACGCCTAATTTAGGTAAGAAGTCTCTAACTGAAATCAAAGATGTGTTAGCATCGCGTGGTTTGTCTCTGGGTATGCGCCTAGAAAACTGGCCACCTGAAAGCATCGTTGACAACGACTAGTTCGATCATCGTTTTTTTATTAATAGTTTGAGAGAAGGATTAACTTATGCGTCATCGTCAAAGCGGTCGCCAGTTAAACCGTAATAGCAGTCATCGTAAAGCGATGTTCCGCAATATGGCAAGCTCTTTAGTTAAGCACGGCGTTATTAAAACGACTGTAGCTAAAGCTAAAGAACTACGTATGGTAGTAGAGCCATTGATTACATTGGCTAAAACCGACAGTGTTGCAAATCGCCGTTTAGCGTTTGCTCGTACACAAGATAAAGAAGTAGTAGGTCTTTTATTTAACGAACTTGGTGTACGTTACCAAGAACGTCCAGGTGGTTATACTCGCATTTTAAAATGTGGTTTCCGTACTGGTGATAAAGCGCCTATGGCTTATATTGAATTAGTAGACCGCCCAGTAGTAGAAGATGCTCCTGAAGTAGTTGAAGAATCAGCAGAAGCTTAAGCTTCATTTACATTAAGCAGTGCTTATTGTAAGAAGTTAAAAAACCGAGCCTAGGCTCGGTTTTTTTGTTTTAGATTAAGAATTATTTAAAGTAGAACAAGTGAACTCATCATAAAGTGTTTAGTCACTAGATTTAAGGTTAATTACCAATGTTATGGGCGACTGGTGTTAGCGGGATATAAGTTTGAACGAGACAGTGACCTAAACTATTCACCTAAACTATTCACCTAAACTATTCACCTAAACTATTAAGTGAATAACTATAATAGGCAAAGCTAATTACTAATAATGTACATAAGGTGCTAAAATAGCGAAGTTACTTTACTCGTAATGACAAAGCTTTATCGGTGTTCATGTTCTACACCATGGAATAAGCAGCGGTTAGTTTACTGTATACTTGATGATTTTAAGTGTGAACCACCTAAACATAAGTTTCGTATAAGTCTTTGCCCTATTAATAATTATCCGTATAGAATCGCTAACTTTTCAATCTATCAGTCGAGTCGTATCAATATGTCTTCAAGTAATCCTATTATTGCCGTTACAGGCTCTTCTGGTGCAGGTACTTCAACAACCACTGCAGCTTTTGAGCATATATTTCGAACCTTGGGTATCAGCTCAGTTAATGTTGAAGGTGATAGTTTCCACCGGTTTTCCCGCCCTGAAATGGATCTTGAAAAACGTAAAGCGAAAGAGGCACGCTCTAATATCAGTTACTTTGGTGACTTAGCCAATGATTTTGACGCATTAGAAAACCTTTTTACCAATTATGGTGAAACAGGCAAAGGTATGATGCGTCGCTATCTGCATACTTTTGATGAAGCTGTTCCTTATAATCAAATGCCAGGCACTTTTACCCCATGGGAAGAGTTAGGTGAAGGCACCGATCTTTTATACTATGAAGGTTTACATGGCGGCGTGTTAACGCCAGATAATGATGTTGCCAAGCATGTTGATTTACTGATTGGCATGGTGCCGATTGTAAATTTGGAATGGATCCAAAAAATTGTTCGGGACACTAGAAAACGAGGTCATACTCGTGAAGCGGTTACGGCTAGTATTGTTCGTAGTATGGAGGATTATATTTCCTTTATTACGCCTCAATTTTCTCGTACCCATATCAACTTTCAACGCGTGCCTACGGTTGATACCTCTAACCCTTTTAGTGCAAAAGCCATCCCCAGTTTAGATGAGAGCTTTGTTGTTATCCGTTTTCGTGAAGTAAAGAATGTCGATTTTCAATATTACCTACGTATGATCGATGGCTCGTTTATGTCTCGTGTCAGTACTTTAGTGGTGCCTGGTGGTAAAATGGGCTTTGCCATGGAGCTGATTTTAACGCCCCTTATTCGAGATTTAATTGAACGTAAAACACAGGAAAATAAGCAGCTTGATTGGATGAGTGATTTGTAAATCAATCTGGCATGGTGAGTAACCAAGCTCTTCTTTAATTTGTATTCGTGAATAGTTGATAGATTTCTTTTTTGAGCTGCTCGATTATTGACTGTTGTTCATCAGCGAGTAAATTCTTTGAATCTTCTTCAAAAAGATAGTCATTTAACCGTATTTCTTTTCTACTTAGTTTAGCGTGAAATAAATTTTGTTGGTGAAAACTATGCTCATTAATATGATAATTACTTGTCATTTCAGCAGAAAGAAAATCACTGACGCTATTCAATTTATCAAAATTGAATAGTTTTTTACCTTGCCTATCTCGGGTCATGCCTCGAATACGATAATCTATATCAATTACATCAGCATCAAACGCTTCAATAACCTGATTAAGTACTTTTAATGGCGAAATAACCCCACAGGTAGATAATTCAATATCAGCTCTAAAAATAGCTATGCCGTCTTGTGGCGACTCTTCAGGGTAGGTGTGAATACACAAATGACTTTTATCTAAATGTGCAATGAGAGATTCAGAGGCAATAGTAGACAACGGTTCATCTGGTGATTCTTCTGATATCATCAAGGTAACACTTGCCCCTTGAGGCTGGTAATCTTGTTTGGCAATATTTAATACCGTCCCACCAATAGCGTGGCATATTTCAGTTAGGACGACATTCAACTTTTCAGCGCTGTAGCGTTCTTTAATGAAGGCGTTATAACGATCGGCTTGACTGGTAAGGTAGTTCAATTTATATAAAGAGAAACTTAAACTCTTAGTCAAATTATTAAAGCCAAATAATGTAATTTCGTTCATTAATAGTTATCCAATGATCACTAGTACTTCTATTGATAAACACGACAAATGTCTGTAAACATACGTGTATACCCGTTCCACTTGAAGATGCAGTTTCAGAGCGAAGCTAGGAAATCAGATCAAGGCGCGATACGCTGATAAGGGTTATTCCCTTATCGAGTAGTGCAACGCAGGACTGGTTTTCTAGCTTAGCTCCCTACGGGCAAGTCGATAAAGGGTCATCTCCTGCGTTATTGATTTCGACAATAGAATAACTATTCTCTTCAATCAACGCCTTGTAGCTAACCCTTTCTCATCTTGCTGAAATCTGCATCTTCAAGTGGAGCGGGTATATGCTAGATCTCTCACTAGTTTTAATGAAAAGGTTTAAGGACTTTTGGCGAGTAAGATATTAATTTCGTTATCAAATAAATTTTTGATTAACGTTGAAAACTCTTTGATGAACCGGCTTTGAGCATCAGTCACCGGATTATTTACTATACCCGATAAGATCTCTTCAAGATCGTAAACGATAGCGTCTACTTCACGTATAATAGTGTTACGCTGATTAAAGCTTAACCCTATATTTTGACCACAGACTGAAATAATCTGTTCACATAATTCAATTTCAATAACGCTCATGACTGTCTCAGCATTTTTGTCTGTAGCAACGCTATTTTCAAACAAGCCTAAATGCTCAGTTAAATATTCGATAAGATGTATATAACCCTCAGTATTTAACACCATAGTAATTTTATTAACACCTATTGATTTATTGAATGCAGTAAACAGATTATAGCATTAACTTTACAATTTTTTTGTGGGGATTAGCAAGTAGCAAGAAGGGGGAGCTAACTCACCCTTATCATTGCTGTTATTTCGCGCTAAATGGCATTGGTGCTTTCAAAAATTTTATCAGCAGAAGCGGCGACAAAACCTGTGTAGAGCTCTCCGTTGGCTAATGGATAACGTTTAGCAAACTCATAAAAACAACTTGGGATTTCTAAGGTAATATCAGAAAATTCAACTAGCGCTTTATCGGCTAAAATAGAGGATTGTTCTAATTTAACTGCTTCATCACCTTTAATCTCTCCGCCGGCACTATTTAAGGTGTAGCACGCATTTTTAAGACGGTTGTTAACCTCTACAATGCAATCAAAGTCATCAAGATGATTGATGCTTACCGTGAAGTGATTGGCACGATAACCCCAAGCGGCAAGCCATGCGGCATATTCACTTGTCGCCAGTAATGTATTGTAGTCTTTTGAACTTATTTTCCAAGTGCCACCAGAATAGAGAAAGTCTGCTTGTTCACTAATATTGTCAGGTAGTTGATCAACTAGACCGTGAATAATAGTTTGTATCTCATCAGAAAACTCCTCGACACGTAGTTCACTGATAAACACTTTAGGCATAGTACTAGTAGTATGTTCAAAATGTTTAGCGGTTAATTTTTTTGCTGAAAAATCATATTGACCACATTCAGTATAGCCAATCGAAAGTAGGTGTTTTGCCAACTTATCTAAGTTCACTTTGTCAATATTGAAAGTACGGTAAGCCACATGATCGTTAATAACGTCATTGCCATTACCGAGTAAATGATGAATTTTTTTTGCCGAAGGGGTTACCGTTAAATATTGTTGCCAAATCTTATCAAAAAGGGCCGTTACTTGCGCCGTCATAGTTATTCCTGCAGAGATTGTTAATAAAAAAGTAGCTATTCACCTACTGTAATTTTTCTTACAGTGAGTTGAATAATGTTGAATTAAATAATTTAAAGTAGTGAATGAGAGTCGAGAAATACAGAGGAATATTGATGACAGCAGACGCTACCATCAATAGTTAAAGTTGATCGATACTTTTAAAAAAGCAAGGGCGAAACCCTGCTTCTCTTTTGTTTGCAAAGATAAAAGTATCTTTTAACATATTAAAGTTTAATGCCTGGGCTTAACGTTGCAGGTAATGACACTTTGTCAGCTTCCACTGAAGCTACCGGATAAGCACAATAATCAGCGGCATAAAAAGCACTTGCTCTGTGGTTACCACTAGCACCTATGCCACCAAAAGGTGCGGCACTGCTCGCGCCAGTAATAGGTTTATTCCAGTTAACAATACCCGCTCGAATACGGGTGAAGAAGTGATTGTATAAGTCTTCACTATCACTAAGTAAGCCAGCAGATAAGCCAAAGCCTGTGTTATTGCCTTCATCTATTGCGGCGTCAAAGTCAGTGTAACGATAGACTTTTAACAGTGGCCCAAAGTATTCTTCGTCAGGTACATCAGCAACAATGCTAGTAACATCAATTATACCCGGCGAAATAAAGCCAGTATTTGCTTCAAGGTGTTTTAATTCAAGGAGTGAACTGGCCCCTAAATCAACTAGTTTTTGTTGAGCCGCAACCAAACCTAAAGCCGCTTTTTCTGAAATCATTGAGCCGATAAAAGGTTGATCTTCATCATCATAATAACCAATAGTTAAGGCGTTAGTCACTTCAATTAGTTTGGCTATAATGGCATCACCCTGTTCGCCTTTTTCGATGAATAAACGGCGAGCACAGGTACAACGTTGACCTGTGGTTACAAAAGCTGATTGGACAATGTCGTGAACAACCGCTGTGATGTCACTAACCTCTTTAACGATAAGTGGGTTATTGCCACCCATTTCTAAGGCTAATATTTTACCCGGCTGTCCGCCAAATTGTTCATGTAAAAAATGACCCGTTGCTGAGCTGCCAGTAAAGAACAATCCATCTATCATTTTGTTACTTGCCAGTGCCTTACCCGTTTCTATTTCGCCTTGAACAAGGTTGATTACGCCCGCAGGAAGACCGGCAGCTTGCCAAATTTTTAATATTTCCTCGGCCACTTTGGGTGTTAATTCACTGGGTTTAAATACGATGGTGTTACCCGCAATAAGTGCAGGCACAATATGACCATTGGGCAAATGCCCTGGGAAGTTATAGGGACCAAATACGGCAACAACACCATGGGGCTTATGACGAATAAACGCTTTGGCTCCTGGCATAGGGTTTTCAACCGTACCGGTACGTTCTTTATAAGCATTTAGCGAAATATTAATTTTGCCTACCATAGCGCCGACTTCACCTAGCGTTTCCCAGAGAGGCTTTCCTGTTTCTAAGGCGATGGTGTTGGCTAATGCGGCTTTATTTTCGCCAAGTAACTCAGCGAATTTTGTGATGACACTAACACGCTCATCAAAACTGATGGTTGACCAACTTTCAAAGGCAGTGCGTGCGCTACTAATCGCCTGTTCTACTTGTTCAGGTGATGCTGTTTTTCCTTGCCAAATAACGTCGTTACGTGCAGGGTTAACTGAACTAACATCATGGCCTAAACCCGCTTGCCATTGACCATTAATAAGTTGGACTTTATCTGAATAATTGCTAGACATATTTATTCCTATTAAAATTTAGGTTATTAGTTACTAAGAAGGCGAACCCAGTCACCTTGTTGTACTTGTAACGCTTGTGCTGTTTCGCTAGTGATAACTACTTGATTTGCAGTTTCACGTAATGTTAATTTGACTTGTGTTGCTCTAAAGCCTTCAACCTTGGTATTGCATATAATATATTTTTGGTTGCTTTCGCTGCCGCAGGCATCATCAATTAATACTTGATACTTATCACTATCACGAATGGCTCTTATTTGTTTTAGCTCGGCTTCAACGGTTGGGCCGGCATCAAAAATGTCGATATAACCACGACGAGAAAAACCTTCCGCTTCAAGTAAGCGCAGAGCGGGCACAGTATTACTGTGCACCTTGTTAATTACTTGTTGAGCTTCTTTGCTTAGTAAACTGACATATACCGGATATTTAGGCATTAATTCAGCGATAAAGTCCTTGTTACCTATACCGGTTAGGTAATCGGCTTGCGTAAATTGTATGGATAAAAAATGTTCTTCAAGCCAATCGTAAAAAGGTGATCTACCTTGCTCATCACTAACACCACGCATTTCAGCAATAACACAATTAGCAAAGCGCTCGCTATGCTCAGCCATAAATAAAAATCGACAACGTGATAAAAATCGACCATTACCGTTTTTGCGGTGACTTTCTTGGAGAAATAAAGTGCAAATTTCGGTAGCACCGGTGTAGTCATTACACAAAGCTAGCGTTTCAACGGTATTGTGAATATTTAATTCACGTGAACTATGTACCACTTTGCCTAAGTGGTAATGATAAAAAGCATTATCTAAACCAACAGCCGCTTCTATACCCGTAGTACCAACGACTTGGCCTGTTTGGGTATCTTCCATGACAAATAAATAACCTTGATTACCGGGTTCACTCACTTGCTCACAGAAAGATTCTTCCGAGTGGCTAATACGTTTTTTTAATATGTCTTCGTTCACAGGTAATGAAGTAAACCCATAACCTGAATCAATGGCAATACGATGTAAGTCGTTATAATCATTCGCTTTAATAGGGCGGATAATAATCATAAATAGTTCTCGATGATTAGAGAAAACCTTTAGACGCTTTCATATTTTTATAGATAAAAGTGACTAAAGGAATTAAACAGCACTGTAACTTAGGACGTTAATGAAGCGATCGCTTTTTCAAAACGCGCCAAACCTTCAATAATGTCTTCATCAGGTATAACTAGTGATGGAGCGAAACGTAAGATGCTTGCACCCGCAACTAAGGTCATTACGCCTTCGGCCATTGCAGCATTTAGAAAGTCTTTAGCTCTACCTTGGTAGTGCTCATTTAAGACCGCGCCAATGAGTAAGCCTTTACCTCTAATTTCACTAAAGACGTTATACTTAGCATTAATTGACGTCAAACCTTCGTTGTAAATTTTTGCTTTAGCTCTTACGCCTGCAAGTATTTCGGGGGTATTAATGGTATCAATAACCGCTTCTGCAACAGCACAAGCTAATGGGTTGCCACCATAAGTACTTCCGTGAGTACCTACTTTTAAATGCTCGGCTATTGCATTAGTTGTAAGCATAGCGCCAATAGGGAAACCGCCACCTAATCCTTTAGCTGAGGTTAATATGTCGGGTGTAACGCCAAGATCCATATAGGCATAAAGTTCACCTACACGACCAGCACCGGTTTGAACTTCATCAAAAATTAACAATGCGTTATGTTCATCACATAATTCGCGTAAGCCCTGAATGAACTCAGCTGTTGGCGATACAATGCCACCTTCGCCTTGTAATGGTTCAACCATAATGGCACAGGTTTTATCTGAAATTAAGGCTTTAACACTTTCTAAGTTATTATATTCTGCATGTTCGATATCACCTGGCTTTGGACCAAAGCCATCAGAATAAGCTGCTTGACCGCCCACAGTTACTGTGAAAAAAGTACGGCCATGGAAACCTTGTTTAAAGGCTATTATTTGCGTTTTATCACTGCCATGAACTTCAAGCGCCCAACGACGTGCTAATTTTAATGCCGCTTCGTTTGACTCAGCACCCGAGTTAGCAAAATAGACTTTATCAGCAAAAGTCGCATCGACTAATTTCTTAGCTAAACGCAACGCAGGCTCATTGGTCATCACGTTGGATAAATGCCAAATTTTTTCGCTTTGCTCTTTTAACGCACCGACTAAAGCGGGATGACAATGTCCTAGACAGTTCACTGCAATGCCACCGGCAAAATCAATATACTCTTTATCTTGTTGATCCCACACTCGCGAGCCTTGACCACGTACAGGAATAACAGTAGAAGGAGCATAGTTTGGTACCATTACATCATCAAATGTATCGCGGCTTACAGGAAAATGTTCAGACATTTTAAAAATCCTCATTAATTGGTGGGTCGTTTATAACGTGATGACTAACTTCAATCGTTAAGCAATAATTTTTATTGCATTAAAAATAGGTTAGTGATCAATAATAGAGGTTAAGTATGACAGAATTAAGCAAAGTTGTCTTATTTAATGACTCTGCAGCCTAGTGAAAACAAAGGGTTGAAGGTTTTATTCAAATTTTATGAATATTTATAGGTAGTCAGTAAATTAGTCAAGAGGCATACTTTTGTTAGTGGGAAAGTGCTTGCTTGATGAATGCTATAGCGGGGTAGAATTCATAAATAATCAAAAATAATTTTGTATAAACACTCTGAATTTAGTTAAATTTTAACTTTATGTGGTCAATATCACTTTTATTTAATAAAGAAATCTCTTTTTTACTCAATTTTACGGTATCAAATAAAAGGCTGACTTCATCGTCATTAATTAAATTGGCTTTGGTTAAACTACGATAATTTACATACACTTTTGCTTTAGTAACAATCTGAGCTATAGCGGACATTTCATCAATATTATTACTGTAAGCTAAATCAAACATGGCTTCGGTGATGGGGAGTCTAACAAACTGCATTAGTTCGATTAAATCGGCGGATAATTTACTGCTGCGTAATAGAAGTTGCTCTAACAATAATGAGGGTGAACTATTAACTTTAACTAGCACATTATGTAATAGCTTATCTTTGTCTGTAACGGCTTTGTGCAGCGCTTTTTTATACATATCATTGTAAGTGTTTAAAAAGCAACGTGTCACCGCTAATTGACCTATGTTGGACAACATCCCCGTGGTGAATGCAGTATAGCAGTTAAGTTTTTTATCTTTCGCTAATGCGCTGGCAGCTAGCGCAACTGAGAGGCTATCATTCCATAGCTTTCGTTTCATTAAACCATAGGGAGCGGTACTGTTAGGTAGCCAATGTTTAAGAATAAAGGTTGGCATAACTAACTTTAAATTATCTAAACCGATATAGCTTAATGCTAATTTTGCATCGTTAACTTGCACATCAGCTCGTTTACGATATTGAGGTTTGTTTACTAAACTAATTAAGTCTGTGGCAAGCCAAGGTAAAGAACTTGCTAAGGGTTGTATTCTATTAATTGAAGTGGCTCGTAGCGATAGCAATTCTAAAATGGCTGGCGCCGCGTCTTCAATACACAAGATGTTATGGTATAAGTGGGTTTTATTATCAAATTCTTTATTAACCTGGCTGCGAACTTGCTCATAAAACGTATTCATTACTTGATTACGAAAGTGCTCTTCACCATGAGCAGCGACAATTTTTTCTTGTTGGGCTTCTTTTTCAACGTTCAATAACTCACGGCGGCGATTTTTTTGTTCGCTACCTTGATGATCAACAATATTGATTTTCCCCGATTGTTGCTCCGCAAAGTCTTGACTAATACATAAACTCAACGCACGTTGGTGTATAGATGAAATAATGTCGTTAAGTTCAAAAATTTGCATAATGCTTGCTGGATATCACAGTTAATTAAAGAGGGACTTGGTAATGTAAGTTTAATGATTTACACCAATAAATCATTAATTTTATGTAATTATTTTTTATATAACTCAATAAAGTTTTGTAGAAGCGACTGGCCTTGCTCGGTTAATATTGATTCGGGATGAAATTGCACACTACAAATCGCAAGCTGCTTATGTTGCAACGCCATAATTTCATCGTTATTACCCTGTTCATCGACACTCCAAGCGGTGATGGTTAATTCATCAGAAAGTGATTGTTCATCAACAATAAGTGAATGATAACGGGTAACGCGTAAAGGATTATTTAGCCGCTGGAATAATCCTGTGCCATCATGTTTAATTGCACTGGTTTTACCATGCATTAATTTTTTAGCTTTTTTTATTGTAGCGCCAAAGTGTTGAGCAATACATTGGTGCCCCAAGCATACACCTAGCAAAGGGATACGTCCTGCAAAGTGTTCAACAACAGCTAACGATATTCCCGCATTGTCTGGGTCACAAGGGCCGGGAGAAATAACGAGATAAGAAGGGTTTAGTTTTTCAATCTCGACTAAACTTATTTCGTCATGACGAAAAACTTTAACCTCTTGACCTAAGGCTTGAAAATAATGCACTAGATTGAAGGTGAAAGAGTCGTAATTGTCGATCATTAATAACAAAGTCGATAAGCCTAATCATGAAAACTTCGGCCATTCTAATCTTTGATAAATGACAATACACGGATTATTTTTATTTTAATATTGGTAGTAAATCCTCATATGGTTTTTTTTAAGCATAAAAAAAGGGTCAAACTTTCGTTTGACCCATAAAACGAGTAAGAGAACTCGTCGGCAGATCTATAAATTTAGAATTTAGCTGTTAACCATACCCAAACTTTGTCAGCATCAACTTTGCCTGCACCTGCGTCGCCTGCATTGTAGGCAGCATATTTGATACCTGCTTTAAATGTTTTGTTGATAGCTTTTGAATAGACAGCATCAATTTCTGAACCTAAATCGTCAACAGTATTTGAAGACTCATCAGCAGAGAAGTCGTGAGCCACAACTTTCCATGCACCGCCGGCTAACTTGCCACCGACAGACACATAAATATCCTGTAAACCTTCATCTGGTGTACCTAAAAATTGGTCAGCCCAACCATTAAATTTATGTAATGTTGCTAAGGGTGTTGCAAAACCATATTCACCGTTATCAGAGCCTAATAACTCGTAGCCGACTTTAACGTTTACGCTTGCTACTGTGGTGCCTGCTTCTATTGCAAAATAGTTTGCAGACTTATCTTTCGTGTCATTATCTTGTTGTGCAAATTCAGCAGAGTAAGTTACTTTATTTTCGCCTAATTTGGCTGAGCCAGTGTAACGAATACCTAAAGTATTAATTTCTGCACCGCCATTCTTATCTTCTTCTAATAGGTAACCGTAACCTGTTAATTTACCTGAACTTAATTTGTGAGAAATATTCAATAAGTGATCTTTAGCGTCAACGTCTTTTTCATCAGAGAAAATACGGTTACGTTTTGTTAAATAAGCATAAGATACTTTTGTTGCTTCGCTTAATTGGTAACCTAGCGTTAAGGCATCAAATGTTTGTCTATCTTGACGCCAGCCAACATGACCAACAAAACGATGATTATCCATAGTGATTACTTGACGACCAATTTTACCTGATAATTTGCCTTCTTTATAAGCAATATATGCTTGATCAAGTTCAGTGTGATCTGGGTCGGCAACAACCGAATATTCATTACCGTGGCCTATTGCATCTTTATAGTCATCAACAAGTGCTACTGAATTTTCAAGCTCAACTGCAGCAGAGAAACCTTTAAAAGCACCTGTTGTATAGTTTAAGCGAGTACGTAAAGTAAGAGCGTCAGCATCTTTTGCCGTATTATCTTGCTCCACACCTTCATAACGTAGATTTAAGTTTGCTGATAATTTGCCATCAGTTAATGCTGAAGTTAAGTCTGAATCTGCAGCAAAAGCAGCAGGAGCAGACAAAATGGCAGCGGTAAGTAAAGAGAGCGTAAATGTTTTTGCGTTGATATTTTTTGTATTCATCAGTAAATCCCATTTTTATGTTTTATGTTTTATAAATTATTCAAAATTTTTTGGTACATATTTTTGGTAGTCGTATGTCCGATTTGGGGGATTCTTACATTCACGATGATTTGATAAGTTGATTTAAATCAACTTGTGAAATTAACTTACTAAAGAGAGGATGTATATTGATTTGAGTCAAGTTTTCTAAGTTTAGTTAAGGCGTTAGTCAAATTTACTTATGATCTTTTCGTTATAATGACTAATTTTTTTGTCATAGTTAATTAAATAAGACATTAGGGGTGTCAGAAAAACGATGTAAGATTTAAGTGAAGATTAAAGGGTTATTAAAAGAGTTAAGTTACGTAAGAAGTGACGTAAGCAGTTCTGGTTGTACTTTATTTTTTGTTAGCGAAACATCTGAAGGCAAAATGGCTGTCGTGCAATTAGATAATGACGCTAAGTGCTAAGTGCTAAGTGTTAGTTATCAATTTTAGTGCTAGCAACTTCCACTACCTATGCTTAATCACTACATCACTTTGTGCGATACTAGAGCAACATAAAATATAGCCTTGCTCTTTTTCTTCTGCGGATAAACCCTCATCTGCTAATTGAGTGACTTCGCCACTAATCAATTTTGCTTTACAGCGTCCACACATGCCGCCTCTACAAGAAGAGGGGATCAGTAATCCTGCGTCCTCTCCGTGCTCTAACAAGGTTTGTTGGTTATCTGCCGCTTGGGTTTTATTCCAAGTTTCAAATTGTATGGTAACTTTTTTCTTTTTATTCATCGTTGTCGTAACTGGCATTGAGTTAATCTTATCAAATATAGGAGGTTGTTGTGACTGGCTAACGGTAAGTTTATCACCTTGCTTTATATTGCCACGGGTTAACGGAATTAAGTTTTGACCAAATAACACCTCGCCACTAATGGTTTGTCGATAGGTTTTTAGTGTGCTCAGCGGTTGCTGCTCTGGATTTTTTATTCCATTTTCAGGGTTAACCGTAGTTAATATACAGCGCTCACAAGGTTTACTCACTTTAAATTCTATTTCACCGATGCGAATATATTGCCAACCATCTTCGGCAAAAGGTAAACAGTTATCAACAACAATATTGGGACGGAAATTTGCCATTGAAACCGTCTTTTGATTACTAGCGAGTAGATGTTCATTAAGATCATTTAACGACGCTTGAGAAATCAACAGCAGTGGATAACCATCAGCAAAGGCCACTTTTCGTGCATTGTCTGTATTGGGTTTCCTCACCCTAGATGATGCTTGGCCAAAATACAATAACTGACATGGGCGTTGTAAATAATCGCTAAACCATAAGTTGGCTTTTGTTGAGCAAAGTTGTGCGGCTATTTCATCGTCCCACACGTTTACATTCTGGTATTGCTCACTAAAATTTTCATACACTAGCAATAGTGTTGGCATCGCGGGAGCCGATAGCGTTATTCCATGCTCGGTAAGTATTGTAGTTACCAGGCAAAGTGTTGGCTCAGTGCGGGCAGAGATAAACTGCCCCGAGTTATCGCTAATAACAAAGCGTCGATCAAAGGCTAAGCCTAATTCATTAATACTTGCTTGGGGCAAACTGATCCCCATAGTTGATTTAATGGGGTAAATGTAAAGATCACTTACGGTTACTGTTGGCATATTTTTTTTCATAGTTTTTTATTCCCACTAAACCTGCACTTTGAATGGTCGCGGGCATAATGTATATTAAGCGTCATAATGTTCTATGCTACTTTAACTAATTTTTATACACCATGACAAATAAAATTCAACACCTTCATATTCTTGGTATTTGCGGTACTTTTATGGGCGGCATTGCGGCTTTAGCCAAAGCGCTTGGTTTTCGTGTAACGGGTTGTGATGCCAATGTGTATCCTCCCATGAGCACCCAGCTAGCGCAGTTAGGCATCGAATTAAAATCCGGTTATAAAACTGAACATTTTAACGATGAGCCAGACTTAGTGATTGTTGGCAATGCCATGTCTCGTGGCAATGTCATGGTAGAGTATATGCTTGATCGTAATATCCCCTATATTTCTGGTCCGCAATGGTTGTTAGAAAATGTCCTCAAAGATAAATGGGTCTTAGCGGTATCAGGGACTCATGGTAAAACGACTACTAGCAGTATGCTCACCTGGATTTTAGAGTATGCACATTTATCCCCAGGTTTTCTTATTGGCGGTATACCTCAAAATTTTTCATGTTCAGCGCGTTTAGGCAACGCACCCTTTTTTGTTATTGAAGCCGATGAATACGATACTGCTTTTTTTGATAAGCGCTCTAAGTTTGTACATTATCGCCCAAGAACGTTAGTGATAAATAATTTAGAGTTTGATCACGGTGATATTTTTAATGACTTGTCAGATATTCAACGACAATTTCATCATCTTATTCGTATGGTTCCCAGTAATGGTTTGGTTTTATCTCCGCTAAATGAACTGGCAATTAATGACACGTTGGCAATGGGCTGCTGGACACCGACAGAGCACAGCGCATGTGCTAATGGTTGGCAGGCGAAAAAACTGATTGCTGATGGCAGTGAGTTCATCGTAATGTTTAAGGGTAAAGAGCAGGGAATAGTTAAATGGCCGCTTATTGGTGACTTTAATATTGATAATGCCTTAATGGCGATCGCCGCTGCACGCCATGTAGGCGTGCCAAGCCATATTGCTATCGAAGCCTTAGCGCAATTTGTGAATAGTAAACGTCGATTTGAGCTGCGTGGTGTCGCCAATGATATTAGTGTGTATGATGATTTTGCTCATCATCCAACCGCTATTGCTAAAACTTTAGCTGGCGTGCGAGCAAAAGTAGATAATCAAAACAATAACAGCGTTCACAAAGGACGCGTGTTAGCAGTACTCGAACCGCGTTCAAATACTATGAAGTCGGGTGTGCATAATGCGGCTTTACCATTATCCCTAGCACAAGCGGATGAAGTCTTTATTTTTCAAGATGAACAGTTAAAATGGTCAATTAGTGATTTAATTGAGTCTTGTCAACCGCCCTGTTTTGTAGAAAAAAACATTGATGACTTAGTGACTAAAATTGTTGCACAAAGCCAAATGGGCGATACTATTGTGGTCATGAGTAACGGCAGTTTTGCTAATATTCATGAAAAAATATTAACCGCTATTAATACTAGTAAAACTGACTAAGTGATCTTACATATCCAATAACATCGTTGATTTAAATCCCAATAGCTAGTTATTGCTTAATAAATCGCCTTGTTTTTGAAAATTTATTCCCATTGAAATTTGATCCATTAATTAATTTAATTGGTATAATAACAATTAATTAGAAATAGGAAATAAGCTTTTGGCAGCACTAAACACGATAAAATTTAATACGAAACAATTTGATAAAAAGATAACCTTAGCCATTACTGGCGCTTCAGGCTCTGCTTATGCTTTACGTTTGTTAGAATGCCTACTTGCGGCTAATTACCAAGTGTATTTATTATGCTCAAGTGCAGGCAGAATAGTACTTGATACTGAACTTAATTTTAAATTACCGGGCTCGCCGGATGCCGCTAGTGCACTGCTCGTTGAAAAATACCAAGCAAAGCCTGAACAAATCATTGTTTTTGGTAAAGAACAGTGGTTTTCACCCGTTGCATCAGGCTCGGCTGCGCCTAAACAAATGGTGGTTTGCCCCTGTTCAACGGGCACGTTAGCAGCGATTAGCCAAGGCATGAGTGACAACTTAATTGAACGCGCGGCTGATGTGGTTATTAAAGAGCGTGGTCAGTTGATTTTAATGGTACGAGAAACACCATTATCAACAATTCACCTCACTAATATGCTGAGTTTATCGCAACAAGGGGTCACGATAATGCCCGCAGCACCTGGTTTTTACCATCAACCAACATCGATCAATGACTTAATTGATTTTATGGTAGGCAGAGTCTTAGACCATCTGGGCATAGAACAAACAATTATGCCGCGTTGGGGTTATCAAAACTAGTTTTCCCTATTAACGTAACTTCCTTAGAACAGCCATTAGTGACGTGATTTTTTGGCTGTTTATCTCAATACCCCGTTGATGTCAGACAAGGAGAGTGAGACTTTCTTGATAGTAAATTTTACTGTTTATACAAAGCACAAGTAAATGCTTAAACAATACATGAAATAAGACATCATGATCAAAACCCTATTAAATTTCCTTTTGAAAAGTCTTTTTTATGAGTTAGATCAATAAAACTTAAGCTTTTTATTTATTTGTCGATATAGCACTATATTATATAAAGTATAATGCTTTTTATCTATGTTATTCACTGGGAAATTTTATGTTTAAACAAAT
Source organism: Colwellia sp. (assembly GCA_047633255.1). Classification (GTDB taxonomy): domain Bacteria; phylum Pseudomonadota; class Gammaproteobacteria; order Enterobacterales; family Alteromonadaceae; genus Colwellia. Next base: position 4,323 of record JBLIEW010000004.1, on the reverse strand, counting down.
GTCTTTAGCTACAAAAATTAATGCGGCTTTGCTTTTAATCGCTTTAATCTTTTTAAGTACAACGATATTTTTTTTCTATGATGATGAAAAAGCCTTAGCAGAGCATTTTGTAAAGCGTAATTTAGAAAGTTTAGCATTAAATTATTTTGATTCAGTTAATACCATGATGTTAACGGGAACCATTGGTAATAGAAAAATTATTCAGAATAAAATCATGAGCCAAGATGATATTGTTGAAGCGCGCATTCTTAGGGCCCCCGCATTAATTAAAATATTTGGTGAAGGTTATGCTGATCAAAGTGCTAAATCAGCTTTTGAACGAGAAGGTCTATTAGGCACAAAAGCATATAAGCAATTTGAACAAGATGGCAAGCGTATGATGAGTTTCATTATGCCTATTATAGCTAGTGATGATTACCGAGGAACTAACTGTTTGAGCTGTCATCAAGTCAACAATGATGAGATCCTTGGTGCGGTAAAAATCACCTATGACCTGTCTGCAGCTGACAAAGATATTGCTGACTCAATTACTCAAGCGACAATATTACAACTCATTATTACTATTATTAGTTTTGGTTTATTAAGTTACACCTTGAAAAAAATAGTGTTCGTTCGCTTAAGAAAACTACTAGATACCATTAAAAACGTCGAAGAAAATCTTGATTTGAACACAAAAATACATGTTAATTATCATGACGAAATTGGCGACGTGAGTTCAGCTTTAAATGGCATGATGTCAACTTTCAAGCAAAGCTTTTTATCAATATCTGAGGTAACCAGTAAACTGACTATTTCTGCGCAAAATGTTGACGAAATATCATCATTAACTCGAGCTGCGGTATTAGAGCAAAAAAATGGTACTGATTCAGTTGCTGCCGCGATCAACGAACTTGATGCCTCAGCGAATGAAGTACAACAAAATACCCAAAGTGCGGCGGATAAATCGGTTTCAGCGAATGAGCGTGCATCACAAGGTTTAACCTTAGTTGAACAAGCTCGAGTTGGCATTGATGAGTTAAGAGATAAAGTTATTGAAAATACTAATATGATTACTGAACTGAGTAATAAAACTAATGAAGTCAGTAGTGTTTTAGAAGTGATCACTGCAATTGCAGAGCAGACCAATTTGTTGGCATTAAATGCTGCCATAGAAGCCGCTAGAGCAGGAGAGCAAGGTAGAGGTTTTGCCGTTGTTGCTGATGAAGTACGTTCATTAGCGACCAGAACACGTGAATCTATTGATCAAATACAGTCAACTATTGGTGCTTTACAAAAAGATGCAAAAGGCGCGGTTATTTCAATGAATGACGTTAGCCAACAAGCGAATGAAAAAGCTGATGACGTTGCTAATGTTGCCAATCTTTTAGTGAATATTTCTAAGGAAATAAAAGAACTTGATGAACTAAATTGTCAAATTTCAGATGCGGCTAGACAACAAAACTTAGCTGCTGATGAAATTAATATTAATGTGGTTAATATTAGTGATGTGGCAGAAAAATCAAGTGAAGATGCAATTCGTGGTAAAGAAATCAGTGAGCATTTATTAGAGTTGTCAAAAGAGTTGAATGAGCAATTGGCAAGATTTAAATTGTAATATAACTTGGGTAATATAACTTGGGTAATATAAGTCGGGTAATATAACTCTTCAACCAGGGTTAATATGCCACAAGCGGCTGTGAACCCTTTAGCTGTGAGATTTAGATTTACAGCGCTTATAAGTCAAAATAGGATGTTAAGTGTGCGTTCATTCTCTTTGTTTATCTTATCACTACTGCTCTCATGTTCTGTCTATGCAGGCCAAGAAGAACTATATCCTACGGATACCCTCTATGTGTTTTTCTTAGGTGTATGCTTGCCTGTAATCCTCTTTTTTTGTTGGCAATTATTTCGACGTTTTACCAGTAAAACCTCCCCTTTAACCACAGAGCATAAGATAACAAAAGAAGAGTTATTTAATTACACTCATGATTTAGCAACCAGTTTGCCGACAGCCCAACATGCACTTAAACAGTTTGAACGGGCACTGAAAAAAACAAATAAAGCCAGTATGGCCGCAGTCGTTTTTAAACCGATTAATTTTCAGCAAGTGAATACTGTTTTAGGCCACCATAATTCAGATATTTTATTGTTACAATTAGCTTTTTGTTTAAAGAAAAGTGTTACTGATAATAAAAGCTTACTTAGTTTTGATCATATTCCTGAAGCGGTAAGGTTAGCTCGATTGCAAGGCCTAGACTTTCTAGTGGTATTTGACCTAACTTCAACTAAGCATGATGCTAAAAGTGTGCTTGATAACTTATGTCAACATCTGGCTAAAGCGGTTCCTGAAGCGATGAGCTTTAAGAGCTTTTCATTAAATTTCGAATTAGCCTTTGGTATCGCTATTAGTGGTGAGCATGGCAATAGTGTGAATGAGATAGTGGCTCATGCAACGGATGCTTTGCTAAAAGGTGAAGCGAATAAGCAAGTGATTCAATATTTTGATAATAGTTCTGTTCTATATACAGAGCAGCAACTATTGCTAATGGAGCGTTTGCGACAAGATATTCTTGCGGAAAATCTGAGCTGGTATTTACAACCACAAATTAATGTTGACGATAAAAGTATTGTTGGTTTTGAATTAAAAGTTCATTGGCATTCCAAGGATGCTGAACCTTTGGAGTTACCCGACTTTATCGAACTTGCTGAGCATAGTGGTGAAGTCTATCTATTAACGAAACAGATGATAATTCAGGCTTTTAAAACATTATTTACTTTGCATAAGCTTGACGTTAAACAACCCGTGTCGGTGAGTTTATCGAGTAAAAATTTGCTTGAACCTGATTTAGTTGATTTTATTGAACAGCAAATGAAAAGCTATAATATTTCGGGCAAATACTTAGTGATAGAGCTTAGTGAGCAAGTAATGTTATCTGCTTGTCAACGAGCGAAAAATACCATAGATCAATTGAAATCTTTAGACGTAACCATTGCTATTACTAACTTTTCTGGCAGTTATGAATCATTACGGTATTTACGAAAAATGGCCATCCATCAAGTGAAAATGAACTGTCAACAGCTAGTCACTGACGAAGATAATCGCGCCGACAAGGCGATCATCAATGCATTAATTACTTTAGCACGCAGTATGAAGCTACCTTTAATTGGTACTCATATTGATAGAAATGAAACCGTTAATAGTTATATAGCAATGGGTGGAAGCTTAGTTCAAGGACGTATTATTCACCAAGGTTTTGTACTTGATGAATTGGAACTATGGCTTAAAGGATGGTTCACTCAACACCCAGAAGCTAAGGGATCTAAATAATTAACTTGCTTCGCGTTGCGATAAAAAGGCTTTTATTTCATCACGAGAGTTAAGGATATGTTGTTTTAATTTCGCAACAGCATTGTCAATATCTCGCGCCTGACAAAAATCTAAAAGCTCACTATGTTCAGATCCTGCTTTTGAAATACCGCCAGCCCATAATAAATGCATACGAATATAACGATCCGCATTTTTATTCAAAATATTAACTAAATTTGCTGTTTGTGGTCGACTTGCACCAGAATACAGGCAGTTATGAAAGTCAGAGTTTAATTCACTCCAGGTATTTGCTGCATTTTCTTTGCCTAAAGCACTATCAAGATTTACTAGAATATCTTTAGCTTGTGCTAATGCATCGTCAGTAATATGCACTAATGAAGCCGCGAGTAAATCACCTTCTATCATAGCCCTAAGCTCAAATAGTTCATCCACTTGAGTTGCACTTAGCTTAGTAGCAGTAGCTCCCTTGTGAGGTTCAAAAGCGACTAAACCTTCCGCTTCAAGTTGCAATAAGGCTTCTCTAACTGGAATACGGCTAACATTTAATTCGTCTGCTAGTGCTGCTTGACGTAAAGGTTGTCCAGCAACAATTTCACCACTGAGTATTTTTTCTCTTAATATTTCAACAACTAACTGGGTTCTGGTTTTATATTCAATTGCCATAGGGCTTTACCATTTATTCAATCTTTTATTTTATACAATCTATTATAAAGAATTTATAGCTGAAAAAAAGAGCTAAGATTAAATCTTAACTCTTTTTAGTTAATTGCATGCTGTAAGCTAAGGCAATATACTCGTTTTTACTACTTGGGGTAGCAATGTTAACGGTATTTTTTTATGGGTATGGGAAGTTATAATGGATTTATTTGAACAAGCTTTAGTCGAACCTATTAATATATTACCTCAAGATGGTGAAGTGCATTATCACGGTGAAATAATGTCGCTAGTTGAAGCCGAATTTTACTTTAACGCGCTGTTAAGTGAAATTGACTGGCGTTGTGATCAAGCGGTGATAT
>JBLIEW010000003.1:0-135061 GCA_047633255.1 Colwellia sp. | reverse complement strand
GAGTCCATACATCTCCTGCATTCTCCACATAAGCTACATCCATGTAGCGTCCTTATCGAGTAGTGCAACGCAGGACTGGTTTTCTAGCTTAGCTCCCTACGGGCAAGCCGATAAAGGGTCATCTCCTGCGTTATGGATTTCGATAATAGAACAACTATTCTCTTCAATTCATGCCTTGTACCTAACCCTTTCTCGACTGGCTGATACCTGCATCTTGAGGTGGAGCGGGTATAGATTGACTCTGCCTTGATTATTTTCCTTGGCTAAAGTCATTTTAATTTCCATCAAAATTCTGCATTTTGAATGGTAATGGGTATAGAGTATTTTGTTTTGGTTAAAATGTGTTAGATTTAGGGATGGATTATTTTTAATTGATAAATAGTTTTATTTCTTTCTACCGGGTGATTATTTTATGAATGCCATTGAGTATGCTAACCAAGCCAGTGAAATATTTGTTCTTTCTGACTCTTTTATTCGTATTAAAGAATTGATTGACGATGAATCATCAACTCTTGATGATATCAGTGATGTTATTTTAGTTGACCCTGCGCTTGCGGGCTCAATATTAAAGCTGGCAAACAGTTCGTTTTTTAATTACCCGGGTAAAATAGATACCATCTCTAAAGCGGTATTAGTGTTGGGTATTACTGAAGTGTATAATTTAGTTATCGCTTATTTTTCAACGAAAGCATTCAACTACCATTCTGCGGACCAAAACTATTTGGAAGATTTTTGGGAAAGGAGCGTTGACTGTGCCTTACTCATTAAGTATTTAGGTTGTCGTTTAAAATTACCGAATGCTGAGCGATTGTTTATATTAGGTTTGTTACATAACCTTGGTGAGTTTGTTATTCACCAAGTGTCACCTGAAAAAGTGGCCATGTGTTATAGCGATGATGTTGGTTATTTACCTTGGCGTAAGCAGCAGGACACTTTAGGTTTTACTTATGGTGAGTGTAGCGCTGAGCTTTTAAAACTATGGCATTTACCTTATAGCTTGGTCGCACCGATACGTTATCAAGATGAAGCTAATTTTAGTCAAGTGAGTACAGAAGCACAATTACTCTATATCGCTAAACGGATTATGGTCAACCAAAGAGTGTTTAAAGCTGAGTGCTTACAGCCGTTGCTAAATGATGAGCAGTTGACGTTAGTTGGAGTTGATAGTGAAATTTTACGAGAAGCGGTCGATTATTGTGATGTAGAGCGGTTAGATATTTTGTCTATATTGAACCCAGGTGCAGCAATGATTTATTGATTTTTATTTCAGCAATACTTTTATTTTCGAAATATTTGGATAAAAATAGTTAAATCATAAAAAAAGAACAATAAAAAAGCGAGTACCTTAAAGGTAACTCGCTTTTTTTGTGCTGTTAATTAATGAAAATTAAAGAGCAACAATGTTCTCAGCTTGAGGGCCTTTCTGACCTTCAGTAACTGTAAATTCAACTTTTTGACCTTCAGCTAGAGTTTTGAAACCGTCGCCAACAATTGCGTTGAAATGAGCAAAAACGTCAGGGCCATTTTCTTGTTCGATGAAACCGAAACCTTTAGCTTCGTTAAACCATTTTACTGTACCAGTAGTAGTAGACATAAGGATATCCTAATTTTATTTATGAGTAATTGAGCTTTTTTTCATTTGTTTTTAACTCGGTCAAATGCAAATGATGAAAGCGGGTTTGCTAAAAAGTGTTGCTATTACTTATAAAACAGGACGGGTTATTTATTACGGGTCAAAAACCTATTACAGGTAGTCAAGCAAAACATAACATCGAAATGGTGTACAAAAATATAAAACTAACTTCAAGCGGTATGGATTATAAAGCCGTACTAGATGTTGTCAACAGGTCTTTTGATTTTGACAGCGTAAAAACAAAAAAAAACGATTCTAGAGTAGTTATAGAATCGTTTTAACGTAATTATGACGAGTTTTACAGTTTAAACTCTTGCACTGATTGTTGTAATTCCTCAGCAAGGCGAGCGACTTCACTACTTGATGCAGCAGTTTGTTGTGATCCTGTTGTTGTTTGTTCGGCTATGGCAACTATAGATTCAAGATTTTCACTAATTTCATTGGCAACAACACTTTGTTCTTCTGCTGCGGTAGCAATTTGTGAACTGCGATCGAAAGCCTCATGAACGGCATGAGTAATTGTTTCCAATGCTTTATCCGCTTCTTCTGATTGCTTAACACAGTCAGATGCCTTTAACTTGCCAGTGTCCATTACGGTTACTGCTTTACTAGCGCCTGTTTGAAGTGCTTCAATCATGGTTTGAATTTCTGACGTCGACTCTTGTGTTCTACTTGCCAAAGTTCGTACTTCATCAGCAACAACAGCAAAGCCTCTGCCTTGTTCGCCGGCACGAGCTGCTTCAATGGCCGCATTTAAGGCGAGTAGGTTGGTTTGGTCAGCAATGCCACGAATAACATCTAAAATACCACCAATAGAGGCGCTATCTTGCTGTAACTGATTAATCACTTGAGCAGCAGAGTCAACTTCATTTGCTAGTTGCTCTATAGTTTTACGATTACGAGCTGAAATTACCTTCACTCGCTCTGCTTCATCATCGGCATGTTTGATTTCACCTAACGCATCATTTGCACTAGATAATACGCTGTGTGCCGTGCTACTCATTTCTGTGGTGGCAGATGCCGCTTGCTCTACTTGGCTACGTTGTTCTTCAATAGCTGTGGTGCTTTCGGCTGTGACCGCGGATGTTTGTTCGGCTGCTGCGGCAAGTTGTGAAGAGCGGTTAACAATGCTTTCAATTAAATTTCGTAAGCTATCAATAAGTAAGTTACAGTTTTTTGAAAGTAGAGCAAATTCATCTTGACCTTTTTCATCCAACTTGTGAGATAGATCGCCCGAAGAGACAATATTGAGCATATCATTAACACGCGCCAGTGGACGGGTAATGCTGATTAAGGTGAAACGAGCAATAACAATCGCAATAATAATTGAGACTACCATGATAAAAGTGGTTTGAGTATTGCCGCTTGCAACGGAGCTTTTAACTAACTCACTTGCTTTAATTGTCGTTTGGTTTGCTAAATCTACCTGGATATCTAATATTTTGTTAGCTTTAGTTGTCTCTTCTTCCCCTGCTTTTAAACTATTCTTAGCTTGTTGGTTGGCAACTAATTGGGCTTTTTTATAAAAAATTATTCCTGTATCAGCTGATAATAACGTTTCTATGTTTATAAATGCGTCTTCTAAATCCTGAGCAATGCCACTGACATCGCTCATTGTTAATTCTGCAATGATTTCGCTTACTGAGCGTTGAGCGCCTTGTAAGCTAAATGATATTTCACTTTCAATTAAATCAGCAGTACTATCGGAAAGGGTATCGCGATATTCAAATGAAGAAGAAACAATGCTATTTAATTGATTCTCTAATTGTTCGCTTAAGCTTATTGCTCTTTGTAATTTACTATTGGCTAGTCGATGATCAGCTAAATCTAACAACAAGGTGACGGTATCATCCGCTTTTTCTTCTAAATTATTCACTGTTTCGCTTAAGGCATTTTTATGTTCAATAGACACTTTTCTATTTTCAAAAACAGCAGAGGCTTCCTCTTCAAATTTAGTAAATATTTCAGTGATTTTATTTAGGTTGTTTATTAATTTGCTTTCATTTTGAGCTAAAATTTTAAGTTGTTTAAATGCAGGAGTGAACTGTGAATCAATAGTTTGATATGAATTTAAATCTTCAGCCAAGGCTGTTAAGTCATTTTGATAAAATGCTTTTAAGGTAGCATTCGACATTTGACTTAATTGCAGGGAAAGTTTGTTACTCCCTTTTAGCATTGGAATAGCTAATTCATTCTGTTGGTTGGTGGACTCACTAATCGTGCTCAAATTGAGCAAAGAGATTAAGCTAGTTAAAATAAGTAGAATTGAAATGATGGCAAAACCACCAATAATTTTCATCGCTACGGTTAAATTCATAAATACCACCCATTAATTTTAAGCAAATGCATTAGTTATTGGAATAATTATTGATTATTCTCTTATGTTAGTTAGTTCGTTTATTCTTTTTTATTGTTAGCCTTGCCTTCATATAGATCACCATAGACTGATTACTATTATTAATATCGGCTATTATTAATATCGATTATTATTATCATACGGTGATTTTTATCAATAAGATAATACGGTTAACGGTTTGAGTATACCAAGCTTCGTAGTTTATTCATCCCTTATATCTATTTACTCAATACTTTGTGTGCAGGTTCGGTGAATGTTTTTTTGTCATGCCAACGTAATAGTGTTAAATGATTACCCCAGACACACCCTGTGTCTAATGGGTAAATATTTTGATGGGAACATACCCCCATTAGAGCAGCCCAATGGCCAAAAACCCAAGGTGTTTCATTGAGGGTTGCTGATAATTCATACCAAGGTAATAACGTTATGTTTGATTGCTGATTTTTATTAATAGGGCCCGGAGCGGATTTACTTTCGAATTCTAAATTTTTATTCTCATAACAGTAACGCATTCGGGTAAACGCATTGACTGTGTAGCGAAATTTTTCTATTTCACTTTTAGCTTTGTTCCAGTCATTTGGTTTTTCACCATACATTGCTGATAGCCAGATATTTCTGTCGTTAGAGCTCAATCGCTTTTGGGCAAAATTTGCTTGCTCTATCGCTTCTGTTAAAGTCCATTGCGGAGAAATACCTGCATGACTCATGTAGGCATTGTCATTACCAATCTTTTGTAATAACGGTTGTTGGGCTAACCAATCCATTAAGTCACCAACATCGTCAGCATCGAGTAATGTGTTGAGTTGGTCTTGTTTTTTTACTTTTTTGATACCAGCATAAACGGCAAGTAAATGGAGATCATGATTGCCCAGTACTACTTTTGCCGAGCCATTCAGTGACTTTATAAAACGCAGCGTTGCTAAAGAGTCGGGCCCTCTAGCAACAAGGTCACCCGCCACATAGAGTTGATCGGTTTTGCTATCAAAAGAAACCTGCTTTAGTAAGGCGGTTAGTTCGCTATAACAGCCTTGAATATCACCAACTAAATATATACTCATTTAATCTCTAACTTTTTAGCTATTAATCTTGCTCTTCAGCTCTTTTTATTGCTCGTCGTGAAAGTTTTTTGCTATTTACTTTTATTGGCTCTGGTGGGTTATCAACAATAAAATTAGCGAGCATGATGTAATCATCAAGCGTTAAATTTTCTGGACGTAAATTAGCATCAATATTAAGTGCTTCTAATTGGGCAACGCTAATGAGATTTTTAAAGCCATTACGGATAGTTTTTCTGCGTTGATTAAACGCGGCCAAACAGACGGTATTAAGGGCACTTATTTCTTTTACTGGATTCTTAATATCAGTGTGTGGAATTAACCTCACGATAGCTGAATCGACTTTTGGTGCCGGTTTGAATGCTTCAGGACCTATTTCCATTACTGGAATTACTTGGCACTGATATTGGGTCATAATGGATAATCGACCATAAGCTTTACAGTGTGGCTCTGCAGCCATGCGTTGAACTACTTCTTTTTGTAGCATGAAATGCATGTCTTGAACTTTATCTTTAAACGTTAATAGGTGAAAAATTAACGGTGTTGAAATGTTATAAGGCAGATTACCAAAAATGCGTAAGGGTTTTTCATCTGTTGCTAGTTGAGCAAAGTCAAAGCTTAAGGCATCGGTTTCATAAATGGTTAAGTGCGGAGCTAAAAAAGGGTGGTGACGTAATCTTTTAGCTAAGTCTCTATCAAGTTCAACAACGGATAATTTTTTTGCTCGCTCTATCACCGGCTCAGTTAAGGCACCGAGACCAGGGCCAATTTCAACTAAATTTTCCCCTGGCTCAGGATTAATCGCATCAATAATATCGCTGATAACGGCGTCATTATGAAGAAAGTTTTGGCCAAAGCGTTTTTTTGCCTGGTGGCCTAAATGGGTTTTACTATTCATGAAAATATCTCTCAGCGTCAGGCGAAAGCCTGACCTGTATTATTTACTGCTATTTACTGTTATTTACTAGATCAATGGCACTGTTAATCGCTTCTATCATGCTGCCAGAGTCTGCTGCGCCAGTACCTGCTAAGTCTAATGCGGTGCCGTGGTCAACTGAAGTACGAATAAAAGGTAGACCTAATGTAATATTGACTGACGAACCAAAGCCTTTGTATTTCAATACAGGTAAACCTTGATCATGGTACATACTTAAAATAGCGTCAGCATCTTTTAAGTACTTCTCGTGAAAGATAGTGTCTGCGGGTAGAGGACCAATAATATTGATGCCTTCTGCTCTTAACTCGGCAAAGGCAGGCTCCATTACTTCTATTTCTTCTCTACCTAAATGACCATCTTCACCCGCATGAGGATTAATACCACACGCATATATTTTGGGGTTTTCTATACCAAATTTACTTTGTAAATCTTTATGCAGTATGCGAGTTACCTTTTGCAATCTCTCGAACGTAATCGCTTTTGCTACATAGGCAAGTGGAATGTGAGTAGTGACTAATGCAACACGCAAACCTTCGGTAGCTAACATCATTACGACATCAGAGCAGTTAGCTTGATTAGCAAAATATTCGGTATGGCCACTAAAAGGAACACCCGCTTTATTGATTAAACCTTTATGTACAGGGCCGGTTACGATCGCCTCGAATTCCCCTGACATGTTTTTATCACTAGCCACTTTTAAAGTTTCAACAACATAAGCACCATTGCTGGTATCCAGAGTGCCAGGAATACACGACTCACCAAGAGGTATATCTAATATGGTTAACGAACCAGCGACTTGAGGAACAGCGTCAAGGCTAGCATCGTAATCAATTAATACTATGGGTAAATTGAGTTGTTCAGCACGCTGCTTTATCAGTTCTTTTGAGGCCACGACAACAAGTTGTACTGGCCAAGCCTGCTGTGCTATAGATACTACTAAATCAGGTCCTATGCCTGCGGGTTCACCGGGAGTAATTGCTATGCGGGTAGTCATTATTATTTATCCTGTTCAAAGATTTCGATATAAGCTTCGTCGCGAGTTTCTTTTATCCATCTAGCGCTTTCAACGCCAAATTTACGATTATTTAAAATTTGATAAACGCGGTTTTTATTCATTTGTGATGTAGCATCAATCATACGACGGTCATTTAACTGAACAATATGCCAACCAAAAGATGAGCGAAATGGTTTGTGGTATTCACCAATTTTCATTTCGGCTAGTGCATCTTTAAATGCAGGGTCATAACTCTTAGGATCTGACCAGCCTAAATCGCCGCCACGAACAGAAGTTGGCCCTTCAGAAAACTCTTTGGCTAAGTCGGCAAAGGTTGCTTCTCCGGCATTAATTTTATCAAGCATCTCTTGTAATTGTGCTTCTGCTTTGGCTTCACTTAAAATAATAGAGGGTTTTATTAATATGTGGCTAGCGTTTACTTCTTCTATTTCAACTATTTGACGACCACGGATATCAAGTACTTTTACAATACTAAAACCTAAACCGGTTCTAACCGGTCCTACTACGGTGTCTTTATCTTTGCCAGCAATTAGCTCTGAAAACAGTGTCGGCATTTCGTTGATGTTTTTCCAGCCTAAATCTCCCCCTTCTAAAGCATTTGCGCCACCTGATGAGGCAATAGCTATTTTAGTAAAATTTGAACCACTATTGAGTAGTTCTATTACTTTATTAGCGCGTTTTTTGCTTGCAATCATGTCAGCTTGTTTAGCATTTGAAGGGAATTCAATTAAGATATGGCCTAGATGATATTCCACATCATTATTGGTTTGTTCTTTCATTAAGTCTAATAAGTTAGAGACTTCTTGAGGTGAAATATAAATACGGCGTCTAACACTGTTACGTCGTACTTCACCTGAAATTAACTCTGTCCGAACATTTTCACGATATTTTTCGTAATCTTCGCCATCACTTATAATAGTTTCGCGAAACTGAGACAAGGTTAATTTGTTCTCTTTGGCCATATTGGCAATAGTTTGATCTAATTGAGCATCACTGACTTGTACGCCCATGCGTTCACCAATTTGTACAATTAAACTATCATTAATCAATTTATCCATGACTTGTGTGCGTAATGCGTTGTCAGATGGTAGTGATTGATTATTTTTTGCGGATTGTTTTTTTATACTTTTTAGTAAGTCTTGTACTTCTGATTCAAGCACAACGCCAGCGTTGACAATAGCGGCAACCTTATCTAGCATTTCTTCTTTTGCTTGAACTTGTGTCTGTAACCCTGCATAAAATGTGCAGGTGATCATTAATATTTTAACTAAATTTTTCATGAATTATACATCTTGGTTATGGTGCATTGTTAGTTTTTATATGGCTGATTTTATTAATGATTGGGTTGATAAATCACTAATTTTGTAAGTAGTAAGGCCTTTTATAGCCAAAAATACTTGAATCAAACATTTCTTGTGTGCCAATAGAGCCTTGTTTGCCATTTAGCCCTTTGATGATGAACTGTAGCATGAAACCACTATTAAATTCATCGCGGTTTTCATTGAATAAGCCATCATCGCTTAAGTTGGAGTTTATATATCTATGATACGCAATACGTAACGCCCAACAACAACTTTCATATTGTATGCCGGCATAACTTTCTAAACTACGGCTTAGTTTTAAGTCTTCAGTAAGTCGCCCCACAAAAGCCCAGTCTTTAGTAATAGCAACGCTAGCTAATACTGATGCTTGCTCTAAGCTACTACCTGAGACATTACGAGTGTACCTATGGTTCAATTGAACTGAATTATATTTATCAATTTGGTAGTTTAGTGACATCTGGCTTTTATTGGTGAAGCTTTCCATGGTGTTATATTGAATATCACTACTGATTTGCCATTTATTATTTAATCGATAAAATAAATTGGCAGCTACAGACGATTGCTGGCTGGTTAAGGCATCAATATTAGAGTCAGTATTGGTATTATCAATGAGTTCATCAAAAATATTGTTGTCGTCTAAATATTGGATTCGACCAACACTCAAGCGAAATATTTCCAAGTTTGATTGGTCAAGGACTCTGCTTGTGATACCCCAACTATATTGATTAGCGCCGGCAATTTTATCTAAGCCGCTATAACTTCTGTCTCTAAATAAACCATTATAGTCATCTTGTAAATTAGTGGTGTCATAGAGGCCGATGTCTGTTTGATCTTTTTCGGGGATATATAAATATTGTATTTGTGGTTCTATGGTTTGAGTATAATTGTTACCAAACAAGGACAGTGTTCTATCGAAATTGATACCGCCATGAAACCTGACTTTAGGTAGCGTACGGTTAACATTTTTTGTTAATTCACTTCCTTCTTGAATGTCGCTTTGTTGGTAATAGGTATGCATTAATTTTAATTCAGAATTTAAAAACCATGCCGGAGTTGATATCGGAAAACTTAACCCTGTTTCTACATGATAGCGATTAGCGCTGACTTGTTGATTAGTTTCTGCTTTAAAACTCGTTAATTCAGAATAGAGTTCAAATTGCCCTTGTAATGTCTCTTCTTTGAAAAGAGTAAAGGGTTGTTGAATTAAAGCTTCAATGTGGGGCAAGGTTTTGTAACTAGGTTGATTATCACCAAGTACTTTAAAATCTTGTATTTTCATTGTGGTTTGCCAGTTCTCGCCAAAATACGAAAGCTCACCTATTTGGTATAAATAAGCATCGTTTGAGCTATATTCTTTTGAGCCAATATCAACTAAGTAGTTGTCATCACTGATAGTGGTATAATCAACGTAGGCACGAAAATCATCTGAAAATGTACCTATATGTTGTATTCTGGCAAGATAACGGGCGTCATCGTTTGACGTTATTGCATTATCTCTATTTAAGTATTCTATATTAATGTTACCCGATTGCAGATCGGTTAAATAACGAAATTCAGTTTTTAATTGTGTGCCACGTTTAGACATATAATGAGGAGTAATAGTCGCATCCATATAGGGCGCTATATTCCAGTAATAAGGCGTTTCAACTTCTAGGCCTGAATTACTTGAACTACCAATTTTAGGGTATAAAAAACCACTTTTACGCTGTTTTGAAACCGGAAATGAAAAATAAGGCAGATACAAAACGGGTACATCGAAAACTCGAATTTGGGCATGGTAAGCTTGGCCGGCACTACCATCAGCTGATATTTCAATTTCAGATGCCTTTATTTGCCAGTCGGGCTCATCACCTATACAGGTTGTATAGGTTGAATCTAATAAGCTTAACCCCTCTTTTGAGTTGATTTGTAATTCACCTGCGCTACCATGACCGGGATTACCATAGAGTTGATACGACGTATTAAGCATAATACTGGATTGGTCTTTTTTACTGGCACTTAGCTCGCCGGCAAGTATATCGATGCTTTGGTTTTGATAATGTATATTTCCTTGCGCATTAAATTGCATTAGTAATCGATCAAATGTTAGCTGATCAGCTGTGATGGTTTGGCTTTTATCAATAAGCGTGACATCACCACTAAAGTTGGCAACTTGATCTTTTTCAATACTAGAATATTTTGACGTAATACGAATGCTATCATCGATTACTGGCACAGCATTAGTTACTATAGGAACATAGGTTGGTATAGCACATTGAAATTGTGGTTGTGTAACTTCTTGCTCAGTGGTACCCGCAAACGTAGGTAAAGACAATGCCATCGTTAATAAAGCGCTACAGGAAGATATTTGTCGGAAAAAATACATTTATTTTTAAAGGGTATCTTAAATATACGTGATGAAGCGTATATGATATAGCAAATGTAATATGGTAGCTATACCCGCTCCACTTGAAGATGCAGATTTCAGCAAGACGAGAAAGGGTTAGCTACAAGGCATTGACTGAAGAGAATAGTTATTCTATTGTCGAAATCAATAACGCAGGAGATGACCCTTTCTCGACTTGCCCGTAGGGAGCTAAGCTAGAAAACCAGTCCTGCGTTGCACTACTCGATAAGGGAATAACCCTTATCAGCGTATCGCGCCTTGATCTGATTTCCTAGCTTCGCTCTGAAACTGCATCTTTGAGGGGGATATCTGTAGCAAGTAAATAACAAATAAAGAATAAGGTAATAAAATAAGTATGCGTATCTGGGGCAAAGTTTTAGGATTTTTATTTGGCTTTATGTTGAGTAAAAATTTATTTGGCGCTTTATTAGGTGTTTGGCTTGGTCATATGTTTGACCGAGGTAGAGGTTTTAATTTTGATGGTATGACCGGTGGAAAATCTGATGATGTTGCTCGTCAAGCGGCTTTTTTTTACGCTACCTTTTCAGTTATGGGACATGTAGCTAAGGCGAAAGGACAGGTAACTAACCACGAAATTGCTTTTGCTAGTGCTTATATGGACAAACTTGGATTAACGGCCGAACTTCGAGAACAAGCACAAGAGGCTTTTCGTGAAGGTAAATCGGATGGGTTTCCGCTAAAAGAGCGCTTAGTTAAATTTAGGCGCATTTGCGGTAATCGTCAGGATTTATTACTGATGTTCTTAGAAATTCAAATTCAAGTGGCTTTTATTGATGGCGACTTAGACACGAAAGAGCGTGAAGTATTACACACTATTGCCAAATTTTTAGGCTATTCTGCGCGTCAATTAGACAACTTACTTGAAATGATTATGGCGAGTGAAGCCTTTCATCAACAATCAGGACAAGGGCATCAAAAATTTAATGGCGGTAATGCACCGACAAGAGCAGGGCAACTTGATAATGCTTATAAAATTTTAGGTGTTAGCAAAGATATTGCAATGAAAGATATCAAAAAAGCTTATCGAAAATTAATGTCGCAGCATCATCCTGATAAATTAATAGCAAAAGGCTTACCTCCAGCGATGATGGAAGCAGCGAAAGAAAAAACACAAGATATTCAAGCCGCCTATGATTTGATTTCTAAGCAAAATAAGTAAAGTTAGGCGTTTAAATCGTAAATAAAGTGTTGTGGATATACCCGTTCCACATGAAGTTACTCGATTCAGTTGGAATTAGAAACGCCTTCAGGCAAGGTGTTGATTGTCGCGTTTCGTAACCCAGCACTTTTTTGTTGGCAACCTTTACTACTTACTTGTTGTTTTACCAACCGATAGTTTTCAACCAACTATTTATTTGAACCAGTAATTCCTGCTCAGGATAATAACCGCTAGCATTATTATTGATTTGGCGTTGGCGGTAATAGGCCTTTAATTCTTGCTTTGCTACGGATAAACGCTGTGCTGCTTTAGCTAGCACAATAGGGTTATCGTATCTCAGGTATAAATCCAAGACAGGGTATTCGCTATTAGCTAAGGTTTTTGCAAAAGCAGTATTCGTTTCATCTAGTAACTCAGTACTATTTAATAAATAACTGCTTAATAATATCAAGGCGTTTGGTGGAGTACCATTTGGGTTGTTTTTTTGTTGATCAAAAATATCCACTAACATAGCGCCATGGTTTCCTTGGGCTATAACCATGATAATACCGGGGTATTCTTTACTCTTAGTCATTACCGCGTTGATCAACGCAGTCAATTTTTTTTTGTAATCATCAATAATCGGTTTGTTAGCCTGCTTTTGCTCACTAACTTTAAGCGCTCTAGAGGGAAAATTGCTAGGCTTATTAGCGGGTTGAATACTAATGGTAGTCCAGCCTTGTTTAGGTAATACTTTTCGTAAAAAATTAAGTGCTTTTGGGCTAGCTGCGCCTTCTTGCCAATCAGGTAGTAAAATTGCTACACCTTTATTATTTACACTGGTATTTTTTTCGATCAGGGTAAGGTAGTCATCTGGGCCGGCTAAAATAGGCGCAACACGATTAGCGGGGAAGTAGTGTGCTAAGTCTTCTTTGTGTTGCTGTGCCATCGAAACAGGTAATGGAATTTTCACGATACTTTCTTTTGTATCAGCTTTTGTATCAGATTTTTTGCTATCTTTGTCCTTTTCTACCGTTGTTTTAACTTCTTCTTGCTTATCTTCTTGGGCAATAGCAGTGACGTTTATGCAAATAAATAGTATTACGGTGAGTATTAACTTGAATTGCGTTTGCACATTATTTCCTTTGTCTTTGCCGAATATTTACCGATTCTTTATGTATCGGCCTTAGCATTAAAAGCCTTAATACTAATGCCTCAATGTCAAAACCTCAAAATTAATGGTTCAGTACCAAAGACTCACACGAATACTTTAGTACGATTCAGTACTAATAGTCTTAACCACGCCATTATCACTTATCACTTATCACTTATCGCTAATCAAAGGGACAAGGGCTAACAAAACACAGTAATTCGCCGGTAACTGGGTGGGTTAAACTTAAATTTCTGGCATGCAGTTGTAATCTTGGGCTAACCGTTAAGGCTTTTTCATGCGCATAGAGTCGATCACCTAAAATAGGATGACCTAAGGCTAGCATGTGCACCCGTAATTGATGAGATCGACCGGTAACCGGCCTCAATTCAATTAACGTGCTTTCATCGCCTGAACTCATTGTCGAATAGCTTAGTACACTGTAATTAGTTAGTGACTTTTTACCGTTGTCATGATCAACCATTTGTTTTGGTCTGTTTGGCCAATCACAAATTAAAGGTAAATCAACACTGCCTTCTATTTCAGCTACTTTACCAAATACTCGGGCGATATAACTTTTTTTAGTTTGCCGTTGTTCAAATTGTCGGCTTATGGCTACATGAGCAGGCTTATTCAATGCCATGATAATGATACCGGATGTTGCCATATCTAAACGGTGAACAATGGTGGCGGTTGGCAAAACACGTTGTACTCGATTTTGTAAACAGTCTTGATGCTCAGGTAAGCGGCCTGGCACACTCAACAAACCACTGCCTTTATTGAGTACGACAATATCCTCATCTTGAAAAACAATATCAAGATAAGGTGACATCGGTGGTTGATAAACAAAATCAGGATTGGCAGCCATTAGTGAGTGACCACTATCATACGTACCGCTTCAAACTTTAACTGTGCTTTATCAATGTAATGACTTAGTTCATCTTGTTGACGGGCAAGAAAGTCAATTTCTGCTTGGCGTACACTAGGGTTAATCGCTTTCAATGCGGTTAACCTTTGTTGCTCTTGTCCGAGCTTGCTTTGCATGCTCTTTAACGCTTTTGCTTGAATAGCCGAAATTTGTTGTTCACCATGGAATTCAGCTTTAGTCACTAGTGGCGCAATTTGTGACTTTAATGCTTTAATTAATTGTAAAGCCATTATCTTTTTAACCGGTGTTAGTTGCTTGTCCAACACGCCTTCGCTGACTTTATCACCAAGATCATTACCTTTTTTATCAACTAAGATACGAATAGGTGTTGTTGGTAAATATCGGCCAAGCTGCAAGTTTTTAGGTGCTGTGGCTTCTACTGTGAATAAACATTCAAGGAAAAAAGTACCTACAGGCAAGGCCTCAGCTTTTAATAAGCCGATGCTGGCATTGCCAATTTCATCGCTAAGCACTAAATCTAAAACGCCACGTACCATGGGATGATCCCAGGTTAATAATTGATAATTTTCATTGATTAACGCGGTCTCACGATCAAAGGTTATTGTTGAGCCATCTTCAGGTAAACAAGGAAAGTTGCTATTGAGCATATGTTCACTTTGATTGAGGGCAATAGCATTGTCAGCTTTGTCGTCTTGTTGGACGCCAAAAACATCTAAAACCTGAAACATAAATTGAGGTAAATCAATTTGTCTGTCATTGCGCTCTATTTTTTTGACTAACTCATGTGCGCGACCTTGACCCGATGAATTCAGTTCAAGTAATTTGTCACGTCCAGATTCTAGCTCAGTTTTAATTTCACAGTGCTTTTGCCACGTATCACTGATTAATTTCTCTGCTGTGGATGAGGCTTGTTGTGCGGTTAATGCTAATGATAATAACTGCTGACCATAGGCTTCATAGATTACGCGGCCGGTAATACAAGTATGCTCAAACGCTTGTAACCCTTGTTGATACCAATCAAACAATAAATGTTGGGCTGAATCTTCAAAATAAGGTGCATGTAATCGAATGATTTCAGTTTGCCCGATACGGTCAAGACGACCAATACGTTGCTCTAATAAGTCAGGGTTACTTGGTAAATCAAATAAGACTAAATGGTGTGCAAACTGAAAGTTTCTACCTTCACTGCCAATTTCAGAACAAAGTAATAATTGTGCGCTATCTTCATCTTGAGCAAAGTAGGCAGCAGCTTTATCGCGTTCAAAAATAGATAAACCTTCATGAAATACGGCCGCGCGAATACCTTCTTTAACACGCAGTACTGCTTCTAAATCTATTGCGGTTTGCGCATGAGCACAGATAACGAGTACTTTTTCTTTTTTTAATGATTTGAGTAAGTCGATCAAATAGTCAACACGGGGATCGAAGTCTGTCCACTTTTCACTTTGGTGATCAAGGCTATAAAGTATTTCTGGCGTGAAAATAAACTTAGCTTGTTTAGAATTTGCTAAGGCTTCAGGACAATCACTCAGCATAAATTCATTAATGGTGTCTTGGTACTGTTCAGGCATGGTCAATGGTGCCGAATGTATTTCGCGTGCCGGAAACCCTTTAATGGTGTTGCGTGAGTTTCTAAACAAAATACGACCAGTGCCATGTCGGTCAAGCAGTTGCTTAACCAGTTGTTGTCGTACTTCTGTTTGATTCGCTGAATTATCGTCATTAAGTGTGACTAGCTGTTCACTAATATCTGTCTCTTTTAATAAGGCGATTAAGGTACTTTCTTGCTCGTCAGTTAATTGTTCTTCTTCGACTAAGGCATTAGCGGCATCAGCCACTTCACTGTAATGCGACTCTTCTTCAATAAATTTTTGATAATCATAAAATCGATCGGAATCAAGTAAGCGTAATCGAGCAAAGTGACTTTCATGGCCTAATTGATCTGGGGTGGCAGTTAGTAGTAAAACCCCTGGAATGACTTGAGCTAATTGCTCAATACATTGATATTCCATACTTGGGTTGTCTTGTTGCCAATTTAAATGATGGGCTTCATCGACCACCATTAAATCCCAGTCTTCGCTTATTAAGGCTTCATACCATTTAGGATTTTTAGTGACAAAGCCTAAATTAACTAAGACTAGTTGTTCACTGCTAAAGGGATTACTGTCATCTTCTCCTGCAGTTTCAACACATCGGTCATTATCAAAAATACTGAATTTAAGATTAAAGCGGCGTAGCATTTCCACTAGCCACTGATGCATTAATGATTCCGGTACTATAATCAAAATACGTTGGGCTCTACCACTCACCAGTTGCTGATGAATGATTAAACCTGCTTCAATTGTTTTTCCTAAACCCACTTCATCGGCAAGTAATACTCTTGGTGCAAAGCGGTTTCCCACTTCATCGGCAATATAAAGTTGATGAGGGATAAGGCTAACGCGTCCACCGGTTAAGCCCATTAACTCTGATTGTTGTTGTTCATATTGGTGACGTAAGCAATCTTTGCGTAGGCGAAACCAATCAAGACGGTCTACTTGGCTGTTTAATAAACGATCGTGTGGTTTATTAAATTTAATAAAGTGATCTATCATCACTTCTTTTAATGAGATTGCTTCCAAGGTGTCTTGTCGCACACCATGGTAAGTTAAAATACCATGGGCTTCGCTGCTCGATTCAACCTTTAACGTCCAGCCTTCATGGCTTGGAATAAGGTCGCCGTCATTAAAAATAACGCGGGTTAATGGGGCATTAGCTTTTGCATACTGACGAGATTCGCCTGTGGCAGTAAAAACGATGTTAACAAATCGGTGTTCTATACCCGTAACGGTTCCTAATCCTTGATCCGATTCACTGTCACTGATCCAACGTTGGCCGGGTTGAAATGGCATATAATAGAACTCCAAAATATCTTAAAAAATTAACATGAAAAAAACGGCGCTATAGTAACTGTTAGAGATTAATAATCATAGTTAGCTTTGGTAAAAAAGTAGTATTTTGGCATTTTTTCTTGTTAAGCTCGAAATAAACTGCCATTGTTAAATGGTAGCTGACAATCAACGTTTGTTGCACAGTTTTTTATCATTAATGCTGGAGATGCTTAGATGAGTGAAGAAAAAATTGTTTATATCCCCAATACTAATATCCTACGACACGATTTTTTCGCCTTTTTATTCTTTAAACAACATTATGTTTTAGCATCGTTAACGTTAGTTCACAACCCAACTATTTTCCTTTTACCCTTTGTCGTGCTGACCCGCGATAAAAAATTAAGTAAAAATAACCTTGAGGTGAACCTCTAATGAAAAATCCTAATGAAAACAGAAATCCACGCGTATTAGACACATCAGCCTTAGTGCATGATCCAAAGAGTTTACTCGCATACCGCGATGATATTTATATTTGCCTAACGGTATTGGAAGAATTAGACAATTTAAAAGAGCGGTTGGATAAAAGTGTTAGTCAAGATGCTCGACTTGTTATTAGAATGCTCGAAGACATTATCAATGGTCATTCCAGCGAAGAAATGGAAAAAGGTATTCAGTTACCCTCTACGGAAACAGCTAAACGCGGAAAATTATTTATTGGCATAGATACACAGATAGATTTTGCAAAAGAGTTAAAACACGCGATTGGTAGTGATGCGGATAATCGTATTATCAATTACGCGCTGCATATGCAAAATGAATTGCAGCAAAATGTCACCATTGTTAGTCGTGATATCAATATGCGACTCAAAGCAAGAACCATCGGCGTAGATGCGGAAGATGTTTTAGTTGATAATCAAATTTCGGATATTGATTTACTATACACTGGGGTACAGTCATTTACAGGCGATTTATTTGACCGTTGTGAAGAAGAAAAAGATTTCGCTATGTCAGGGAAATTGTATCGATTTAATCGTGATATTTTCAATGAGGAAGCACAAACCAACATGTATTGGTATGATGAAATTGGTCATATAGGAAAAATAAAAGCAGTTGATGACGAGTATGTATTTACGACATTACTTCAACGAAAGCAGGAAAAAATTTGGGGTATACTGCCTAAAAATCCACGGCAAGCGGTGGCTTTAGACCAACTTACCGATCCAGAATTTGATCTAAATATTATCCTTGGCCCCGCGGGTTCAGGAAAAACTTTTTTAGCGGTTGCCGTAGGATTACACCAAGTAATTGAGACTAAACAATATAAAAAAATTGTCGTTGTACGCAGCCGAGACTTTATGGACGATGATCCGGGTTTTTTACCTGGTGACTTAACTGAAAAATCTTTACCTTTGCTAGCGGGAGTGACAGATGCACTAATCTCGATGCATTCAGGTGATGACGTAGATGAAAAAAGTACTCGTGCAACTGTCGAACATATTATTGATAAAGCTAATATTGAGTTCACATCGATGGCGTACTTTAGAGGGCGATCTATTGATGATGCCGTGCTGATTATTGATGAAGCTCAAAATATGACCAGAGCACAGATGAAAGGAATGCTTAGTAGAGGAGGAAAAAACTGCCGTACCATTGTATTAGGTAACCTTGCCCAAATTGATGATCGGTTTGTAACACCTGCTAGCTCGGGTGCTAGTGCTGCGGTTAATATATACAGAAATTACGAGAAAGGAAGTGTGCTAATATTTGATGAAGTAGAGCGAAGTTCACTGGCTGAATTTACTGAAAAGAATTTTTAGTATTCATCGATTATGAATGAAAATAGGTAATAAGAGCCATCGCTTTATTTAACAGAGTTATGGCTATTTTAAGTAGCATACTTTGATTACAACCCCTCAATAAAATAAAAAATTACATTTAGCCTCTTGAAAAAATAAATTTATCACTCATATAGTTATGAGTAGTAATTTATTTTGAGAAGTGTTTGTATAAATTCATTTTTGCAATAGTTTTATTGTTTTTAGCCAACTCAAAAAGTGAGTCGGGCTATAGCGTTGCTGATGAAATAAACTCTGATACGTCAAGCCAATTCATTGTTGATGCACTTACTGATATTGAATTAGATCCAGATTTTGATCCATCAATGACTCACATTGATAAAAAAAATCAAATTCTTCAACTTAGCTATCTATCTAAATACTCAAGTAAAAAACACCTGCCTTTATTAAATAGTAAGTTCCAATATTTACGTCCTAGAGCACCGCCTTTTACCATCGTATAAATTTCACAACTTATAATTAGGTCAATTTTAATATTGATTTTCGGTGTAATGCCGCCAATTTTTCGTGGAGATTTACTTATGATGGTTACCACCACTTTTCGTCATAAAACTCAGGATTGTAAATTAAAATCCTATGTTAATAAAATTGTAAAAAACCTTAATTTTTATACTGATTTGATTAATTTCATCGAAGTGACTTTTGAAGCCGATAGCGCTAGGAAAGGGAATGCTAAATATGGTTGCCATCTATCGCTGCACTTATTAGGC
Organism: Colwellia sp.; assembly: GCA_047633255.1. Taxonomy (GTDB): domain Bacteria; phylum Pseudomonadota; class Gammaproteobacteria; order Enterobacterales; family Alteromonadaceae; genus Colwellia. Next base: position 115,723 of record JBLIEW010000003.1, on the reverse strand, counting down.
AGAAAAAATATCGATATAAAGGTAATTTGTAAATATGCAAAAGATGCGTTTGATCAAGCATTCAATCAGTTAAGCAACGAACTAAGACATTCAGCAAGAGATATAAAAGGCACTATTCATCCATAGTGGTTTTTTGTTAACAGCGGAAAAATTTTAATACTATTAGAGGTTATTATGAAAAAATTACAATTGTTTGATTTAGATTTGGTAGATAACATTATTTCACCAGAGGACTTTAACCAGACGTCTTTAACGTCTCCAGCAACAGATATTTTTACAGACTTCAAAAAGAATGAGGCATTAACTATTGATGGTGAAACCACTGCGGTTGATGCTTTAGCGTTAATGGCAAAAACACACGTACGAATGAAAATTGTTATGTCGAAAGAAAATGATTTTATCGGGATTATTAGCACGCAAGAGTTAACAGAGCGCAAAATAATTGCAGCAGTCGCTAAAGGAAGCGAACGACATGAAATATTGGTTAGTGATTTAATGTTGTTAAGAGAGACACTACATGCGTTTGATTTTAAAGAGCTAGAAACAGCGACTGTTAATGATGTTGTTAGTGCTTTAGAAAATTATGGATTACGTCATTGTTTAGTATTAGATCAAGAACATCATCACATTAGAGGTGTAATCTCTACTAGTGATATTGCGAGAAAGCTACATTTAGCAATAGATATCTATGCAAAAACTTCATTCAGTCAAATTTTTAAAGTTATCCATAGATAGTCTTTATTTACAAAAAACAGTTTTCTGCTAGTTAAATAACAGTCACTTTGTCAGTGACTGTTATTTGATTACTTACAATACAACGCCTGTACGAGACGGTTTATTAACTGAAACTATTTTAAATAGTTATCATTATACCGATAAACCAAGCAAAAAATGGGGCTAATACGGCTGTTAAAATACCGCTGAGAACTAAAGCTAACGAACTAAAAGCGCCTTGCTCATTACCCACTTCCATCGCTTTTGCTGTACCAATAGCATGAGCACTACATCCCATCGCTAAACCCTGTGCTTGTGGGTCTGTTATGTTGAAAAGCTTGAGTAAACTAAAACCACCTAGCGCGCCTATTAACCCAACGGCAATAACTACCGCGGCAGCCAAGGGGGCTAACCCTCCCACTTGGTTGGCAACAGCCATAGCTATTGGGCTAGTCACTGATTTTGGTAATAAAGAAAGTAATAATATTTTATCGTCAGTTAATAATAACGCGATAGATATACACGTTGAAATAGCAATGAAAACACCTAAAAAACAACTGATTATTATTATTTTAAATTTTTTCTTTATTTGTGGGATTTGACAAAATAATGGGATAGCAAGTGCAACAACTGCCGGCTCTAACAGCCAAATAAAAGGGAGGTTTGCCGTTGCGTAATCTTGATAAACAAGTGGGGTAAAGCTAAAAAGTCCAATAAAAAATAAAATACTCGCTAAAAGAGGGTTAGCTAATGGACTTTTTATTGGGCTTAAAAGCTTACGGGCAGCTAAAAAAATCAATACTGTCGCCACAAGATATAGATAAATCATTTAGAAAACCTTTGATAAAACCAGCCAACAAAGAGTAACGTTGCTATTGTGCTGATCACACTACTTACTAAAATGGTGAGCCAATGTATTGATAACAAATTTGAATATTGTAATAACCCCACACCAACAGGGACAAAAAACAACGTAATATAGTTAAGCAAAAAACTGCCTGTTGGCAAAACATAATCCAATGGAATTAACCGAAGATTTAAACCTAAAAATAATAATACTAAGCCAAAAATACTGCCAGGAATGGGTAAATGACTTAGGTACTGAATGCCTTTACCTAGATACAAAAAGAGCAATAAAATAGCTGCACTTCGTGCTAATTGAATAACCGTGATAAACCTATTTTTTTTCATGAAACTTCTAATACGCAATGGGTAATAAGTGACAACTAATGATCATAGTTGCTTTTCTAAGGCTAAATTTAAGGGCAAATATCTATTAAAATTTGATGTGAAATTATGTTCAAATCGGAAACTAACTAGGTGTATCTCAATATGAAGAATAATTTTATTACTTATTTATCTGTCATTGAAGTCACTAAAATGGAGAACGGGAAACATCGGCACCTTAAACGAGCGCCATATTATAAAGTGAATTAAGTTTTAGATCAAAGTAATAACATAATTAAGATGTAGACCCGTTCCATTTGAAACAAGTATTTTTAAGTGGAGTGGGTCTATATAATTAACAACATAAACGTTTTTCAAATAGATAAAATAATTTAATTTATTGGTATTACGCAGTAATTTACAAATCCTGTTTATTAACTTTATCTTGATTTCATTCGTTTTATGCTTTTTCCTTAGTTATGATAGTGTTAAATCATAACCTATTATTCTTGAGCTAAGGCAAAGCCGTGTTATCTAGAAACGCAGAAAATACCGTATTTAGACGCTACAATACTGCCGTTGTCGTTGCCTTTATTATTATTGTTATCATTGCACTAACGGCGGCTTCATTACGTTATTATGGGGAATTGTCTGCCCATAAACAGCGAGGATTAAACCAGTTAAGTAGCCAAGCCCAACAACTTAATGCCATGCTAGTTCAAAGTGAGCAAGCTATTACGGGTATCCAAGAGTTTGCTGAGTATGCACTTAAACACCCCAGTGAACTGTATTCTACCCCCCCACCTTTAAGACAAGATGGCGCATTATTTTTTTTAGATAAGCCGCGTCGACATTTATTTGAACAAGATAAGCCTATTAGCGGAAATATCACCGGTTTTGGTAATATAGAGCAATTTACTCTATTACAAAAGCAAGAGATATCAATGGCTAATGCGTTAACTCCCGCATTTGTTGCTGCGCAAAAAGTTATTGAAGAAGCCATGTGGTTTTATTATGTGTCTGTGGACCAATTCGTTAATATTTTTCCTTGGATTGGCCGTGATAGTTGGCGCTTTAGTGATCGGATGCTAACGAGTGCTCATGCGCAAAAAATAAAACAACTAGGCTTTGAAAATAATAAAGTTATTTGGTCATCTCCTTATATAGATGCCGCTGGCACGGGAATGAATACCTCTCTAGGAATTGGCGTTTATCGGGATAAAAAAATGCTGGGGGCTATGGTCATTGATATTAGTTTAGCGCGCTTACAAAAGAGCTTGCCTGAGCTGGAATCAATTGATCAAGGTGTAGTGTTATTCAATCAAGATAACGACATTTTAATTTTTAAACAACGCGGTAAAGAGGCGTTAAGTTACCAAGCCTCATGGAAAAAATTATTACCTGAGAGCTTGCATCACTTAAATGGAGAAGGTTTAGATCAACTGCCAAATTCAGTGCAAATAGGTGATTGGTTAGTTGAAAAACAGACCTTGGCGGTTAACGGTTGGACCTTATTGAAATACCAACCGTACGCAAGTTTTATTTTACCGTTACGTAGTCACTTTATTTTTATGTTCACCATCTTATTGATTGGATTACTCGCCTTTCTTATGTTGGTCAATGCAATGACTAGGCGCAGTTTTATTAAACCCACTCATAATTTTATTAGTCATATTGAATATTGTGCACAAGGAGATCCAGGGAAAATAAAAGCGAATGCTGATTGGTTACACTGGTTCGTGCTAGTTGAAGATATTTTTACGCAAAACCGAAGCCTTTTATTACAACTAAAAGAGCAAAATGAAGTACTTGATAGCCGAGTATTAGAAAAAACCAAAGCATTACAAGAGACCAGTGCGAAGCATCAACGTGATTATGCTTTATTACGTTCAGTAATGAATGCGATCCCTGAATTAATTATTTTTAATGATCCCCAGGGAAATTTAATGGGGTGTAATCAGGCTTTTGAAAAGCTAAGCGGGCTTGCAGAGTATGAAATGTTAGGCTATCAAGCAAGTAACTTTATGTCTAAAGCACTCGCTTATAAAATTTCTTTTCTAAATGATGACCTTAAAAAAACTTATCCTCAGCAAGGACTTATTAAAGCAGGTGAAGAAAGTTATCAAGGATATTGTAATCAGTTTACCAATGCTCAAGGTGAAGTGCTTGGCACCATTACTATTTTACAAAATGTCACTGAGCGGCAAGCAACACAGTCAGCATTGGTGAATGCCAAAAACCAAGCAGAATATGCTAACCAAGTTAAAATTCAATTTTTAGCTAATATGAGCCATGAAATAAGAACGCCAATAAATGCGATGCAAGGCATGATGGATTTACTTGATCGTACCTTATTAGATGCACGTCAACAGCATTATTTAGTTAATGCACAAACCGCTGGTTTTTCTTTATTGCACCTTGTTGATGAATTACTAGACTTGTCTAAAATTGAGGCAGGTAAAATGGTTATGGTTAAAGAGGCGGTAAACTTACCTGACATTATTGATAAAGCATTGAAACTCAACGCAGCCAATGTTTATGAAAAAAAATTAACCATGCGAGTAGATTTGTCAGCTAATGTACCTAGTTTGATAATAAGTGACGAAATGCGCTTAGTGCAAGTGCTATCAAATTTGTTTAATAATGCCATTAAATTTACTGAGCACGGAGAAGTAGCTTTGCTTATTGATGTTATTGATTTAAGTACAACCAATGCTTTGGTGCACTTTAAGGTTAAAGACACGGGTATAGGTATCGCCACTAACAAACAAGGGCACTTATTTGAAGCATTTACACAAGCAGATCTTTCGATGACGCGAAAATATGGTGGCTCAGGGTTGGGGTTATCTATTTGCCAACAAATTGTAAAACTACTCGGTGGAGAAATAACCTTACAAAGTAGCCCTGGTGATGGTTCTGAATTTAACTTTACTTTACCTTTTAAATTACCGAGTCATAAGGTTAAACAAGGTTTAAATGTTGAACAACAGGCTATTGATCAATTAGGGCCAATAAATTTTTGTGTCATTAAGCAAACTTTATCACCAAGTTATATCGAAACAATTGAAAATTTATCATGGGATTACAGTCAATTTGATAATTTGAGTGCATTGTCTAATATACTTTCTAATATTGAACAGCCGGCTAATACAGTCGTATTGTTAATTGATGAAGCGGTTTTTTCACAGCAAAAGTCAGCAGCGGAATCAGCCGGGCTAGATTGGGCTAAACATATTGATTTAATTGGCCTATGTCAGCCAATAATGCGTGAACTTAATAGCGATATTTGTCAGCAACTAGATAAGCAAAATATGCCTTATATTTTGCTAGATACGCCATTATATCGTTATGCTTTAGAACAAATCACCCAAGTATTAATCAATGGATCACCAAAAGATCAAATACACCCAAAAGAATCAGTTGAATTAATAAAAGCTTTGCCAAAATTATCATCAACAGGTTCATCGTCCTCAGCAATACCGACAGAAAATCTAGGAGATTTATCTGGGATTAGTGTGTTATTGGTAGAAGATAACTTGGTCAATCAATTAGTGGCCAAAGAGTTATTAATGAGTTTAGCAGCGAAAGTCACTATTGCAGATAATGGTCAGCGGGCATTAGAGTTACTTGATGAAAAAGCATTTGATGTGGTACTAATGGATATACAAATGCCTATTATGGATGGATTAACAGCAACTATAGCAATTCGTAAACAAACTAAATATCAGCATTTACCTATTATCGCTATGACGGCACACGCGCGCGAGGAAGATAAACAACTTAGCTTGGCTGCAGGCATGAATTTACATATAGCAAAACCGGTAACCGCAAAATTGTTAAACATAAGTATATTACAAGCACTACAGCTTGATTTGGTTTAAGACCAAGTTTATTCTGGAGTCATTATCTTGAAGTAGATATTTAACTTTGCCTGGTACACCAAAGCTAAAAAGACTATTAAATAGACATAATTAACTTAGACTCTTAGAAAATAGTCGCTCTAATCTATTAATCGTTTCTTTGATATTATTGACATCTGTTGGTGCAATAAAAATAGTATCATCGCCAGCAATGGTGCCAAGTACGCCATCACTTTTACTTAAACTATCCAATAAACGAGCAATTAATTGTGCAGCCCCTGGACTTGTTTGTATGATGATCATCATACCATTGTGTTCTATTTCTAATACTAATTGCTTTAATGGACTTTGTGCGGTTGGTACGCCAAGCTCTGCGGGTAAACAATAAACCATTTCTTGACGGGCGTTGCGGGTGCGAACTGCGCCAAATTTGCTGAGTATCCGTGATATTTTTGATTGGCTGATATTATCAAACCCTAAAGACTTTAATGCATCAACAATTTCGCCTTGCGAGCCGAACTGTTCCTGTTTTAATAAATCTTTAAATGCTTGTACTAATGCTTCTTGTTTTTGTTGGCCATTCATTATGTGAGATCAAACCCTTTTTGCTATTTATTCAAACCGCTTCAATTTAGTTATTTATTCAAACCGCCTTAATTTGGCTATTTATTCAAACCGCTTCAATTTGGCTATTTATTCAAACCGCCTTAATTTGGCTATTTATTCAAGCCGCTTCAAGTTGTACTATTCATTTTGAAGATGTTCGGTATAGCCTTAATACTAAAGTTGAATTCTTTCAACTGAGTATTATACGCTATCATATGCACAATAATAATTGTTTTTTTGTTGGCTATACTATATCTTTTGCACCATAAAATTTACGTATTTACTCGAATAACCTTTATTATACAGTTTTACACCCACTTTAATTTCGGAGAGAACACATGAAAGTAACAGTTTTAGGCGCAGCTGGCGGTATCGGTCAAGCATTATCTTTACTATTAAAAACTCAATTACCAGCCGGTTCTGAGTTATCACTTTACGATGTTGCCCCTGTAGTTCCTGGCGTTGCGGTAGATTTATCACACATACCTACAGCTGTTAAAGTTGAAGGGTTTGGTGCTGACGATTTAGCTGGCGCACTTTCAGGTGCTGATATTGTAATTATTCCAGCAGGCATGCCACGTAAGCCTGGTATGGACCGTGCTGATTTATTTGCAGTCAATGCAGGTATTATCAAAACATTAGCAGAAGGCATTGTTGCTAGCTGTCCAAAAGCTTTAGTTGGTATTATTACTAACCCAGTTAATGGCACGGTTCCAATTGTTGCTGAAGTATTCAAAAAAGCGGGTACTTATGACAAAAACCGTGTATTTGGTGTAACAACGCTTGATGTAATTCGCAGTGAAGCATTCATTGCTGAATTAAAAGGCTTGAACGTAAGTGACGTTAAAATACCCGTAATTGGTGGCCATTCAGGTACAACAATTTTACCACTTCTTTCACAAGTTGAAGGCGTTACTTTTTCTGATGAAGAAGTTGCTGCATTAACACCTCGCATTCAAAATGCGGGTACTGAAGTTGTCAATGCTAAAGCGGGTGGCGGTTCTGCTACGTTATCAATGGGCGCTGCTGCTGCTCGTTTTTGTTTATCTTTAGTGAAAGGTTTACAAGGCGAAGACGTTGTAGATTACGCTTATGTTGACGTTGAAGGTGGTGATGCACCATTTTTTGCTCACCCAGTACGTTTAGGAGTAAATGGTGTTGCTGAAATATTACCTTACGGCAAGTTAAGTGCTTTTGAAGAAAAAGCTAAAAATGACATGCTTGATACATTAAAAGCTGACATCCAAGAAGGTGTTGATTTTATGGCATAAAGCCATAAATAAAACGTAAAATTTACGGGGAGCGAGTACTGAGTTTCAAAACTTAATACTCGTTACTCGTCATTTAACTTTTGCTTATTTCACACCTTTTGAAATAAGAAATTCAGCATACTCTTTATCTGTTCTCATAATGTGATTTGTTATCCAACGTTTAAGAAATAACATTAAATCAGCACTCATAGTTCTTTGAGGGTTTTCAATAAATTTTTCTTTTAATTCGACTACTTGAGCTATTAGTTCATTGTGTTGTCGTTTGTGTTCTTCTGAATCAGGATAACCATACTCAGCAAACATATTTTCTTCATAGGTGAAATGCTTTTGGGTATAAGCCGCCAAACCGATAAATATTTTCCCTAATAATTCATCTGAGCTGTTAGTTAACATGGCATCATTAAGTGCATTGATCATATTGACTAATTTCTTGTGTTGCTCATCAATGCTGTCTATACCAACGCTTAACTTGGCTGTCCATTCTATTAGTGCCATAAATTATCCTACAAAATTTAATAATCTATTGTTAACGTTAGTTGTAGCGGATGAAATACACAAGCCAAAGTTGATATAAACCTGTGTGAGATCAATCCTTAGACTCGTTTGACCCTTCGGCCCTTCGGCAAGCTCAGGACTCAGGACTCAGGACTCAGGACAGAGAATAGAAGGCTCAGGACAGAGGGTTAAGGGTAAACGGGTGCTTATTGTTGATCCTGAGTTATTTCCCCCAGGGGTTAGTCGGGGTAGAAGACCGTTCACGCGTTTTTTTAGCGCGTTTTTGTCTAAGGTTTTCAGCATCATCAAAACTTAACTCTGCCGGTATTCCCGGTTTTTGATCCGCGGGTATTATTCGATCACGTGGCGGTAATTCAAATTGGCTGTCATCAGCACGTGGTAAACTTTTATATTGATACAGATAAAAAGCTTCAACCTTATCTTTTGCCCAATCTGTTTTTTTAAGGAACTTTAAGCTAGATTCAATACTTGGGTGGGTTTTAAAGCAATTTAAGCTTAAATAAGCATTTAAAATCTCAAAACCGTAATGATCGACTAACTCAGTGAGAACTTGTTCTAACCCGATACCGTGCAACGGATTGTTTTCATATATATTATCTGAATTCATAATTTTTTACTCTTGCTTTAAATGTTTAAGCACTACGATTAGCAGCAATATGGGCTAAGGCTATCAATGCTGTTTTATAATCAGACTCAGGTAATATCGACAAAGCATTAATGGCCTTATCTGCTTCTATCTCTGCTTTTTTCTGCGTATAAACTAAAGCGCCAGTTTCTTTCATCGCACTTAAAATATCGTCTAAATGCTCCATACCATTGCCGTGCTCGATCGCATCTCTAATTAATTGTCTTTGCTCATCAGTACCATGAGACATGGCATAAATTAGCGGCAGAGTAGGTTTGCCTTCGGCTAAGTCATCACCGACATTTTTACCCATTTCTTTCGCATCAGCGGTGTAATCCAAAATATCATCCACTAATTGAAAAGCGGTGCCTAGGTATTTACCGTAATCTGAAATGGCTGTTTCAGTTGCCGTATCTTGGTTGGTAATAACCGCAGCAAGTCGAGTAGCTGCTTCAAAAAGTTTTGCTGTTTTACAATAAATAACCTGTAAATAGCTTTCTTCGGTCGTGTCGGGATCATTACAATTCATCAACTGTAATACTTCACCTTCGGCGACTATATTGGTCGCATCAGATAAAATATCCATAATGCGCATATCGCCCAATTTGGTCATCATTTGAAAAGAGCGAGTGTAAAGAAAATCACCTACGAGTACGCTAGCACTGTTGCCAAATAAGGCATTAGCCGTTTCTCGGCCACGGCGCATGTTAGATTCATCAACCACATCGTCGTGTAATAGAGTTGCGGTGTGAATAAACTCAATAATTGCCGCAATGGTGCAATGCTTATCATCAAGCTTGTCAGTGTTAGCATGACTTAGCGCTTGTGCTGTTAACACGGTTAGCATAGGGCGCATGCGCTTACCGCCAGCGTTTACAATATAGATACCTAATTGATTGATCAAAGCAACGTCTGATTGTAATTGACCGTAAATAAGATCATTAACCTTGGTCATATCATCTTGAGAGAGTGCTTGAATTGCTTTTATATCCACTATACTTAATTCCACTTGGGCTACGAGGGTTATATATAACCACTATATCTATGGGGTTTTATACCCATTTTCGCTAAAACTCAATAAGCAGATCGAGCGAGAATGGGGATAAATATAGTAAATTCTACACTATATTCGCCGATATAAAAGCTTACGCGAAGGGTTTATAATAACTTTGTGGTTAATTTATTTCGCTAATTTTTTTTAGTAACGAAAAACTTTATAAATGATCAATTTTATCCTTGCTCTGCTGCGTTTCTTCGCGTAGAATTCGCGCCCTATATTTTTAAATTTAGCAACACATAAAGTTGTTGCAGTACGGAGTAGCTATGTACGCGGTATTCCAAAGCGGTGGTAAACAACATCGTGTAACCGAAGGGCAAACAGTTCGTCTAGAAAAGCTAGAGCTTGAAATAGGCGCAGCAGTAGAATTTGATAACGTTTTAATGATCGCCGATGGCGAAAACATCAATGTAGGCGCGCCTTACGTTGCTGGTGGTAAAGTAGTGGCTGAAGTTGTAAACCAAGGTCGTGCTGATAAAATTACTATTGTAAAATTCAAACGTCGTAAGCATTCACGCAAACAAGCGGGCCATCGTCAATGGTTCACTGAAGTGAAAATTACTGGTATTAACGGCTAATTAGGAGCATTTTGACATGGCACATAAGAAAGCGGCAGGTAGTACACGAAATGGTCGTGATTCAGAAGCAAAACGTTTAGGTGTTAAGCGTTTCGGTGGTGAATCAGTGTTAGCAGGTAACATCATTGTTCGTCAACGTGGTACTCGTTTCCACGCTGGTAGCAACATGGGTATCGGTAAAGATCACACTTTATTTGCTTTATCTGACGGTAAAGTACAGTTTGAAGTGAAAGGACCAAAGAGTCGTAAATTTGTTAGCATTATAGCTGACTAATTTTAGATTCGATTTGATAAAAACCTCGCATCTTGCGAGGTTTTTTTTTACCTATTTATTATGTCTTTGCTGTGATGATTTTTTCTGAAGGAAAAATCAGCTATACTAGCCAGATATAAACCATAAGACTTTAGGGTTGTGTAAAACACCATGAAATTTGTTGATGAAGTTGAGATCAGAGTTGAAGCGGGTGATGGTGGCAACGGCTGTCTCAGTTTCCGTAAAGAAAAATATATCGAGTTCGGCGGCCCTAATGGCGGTGATGGCGGTGACGGTGGTGATGTTTATTTGATCGCACATGAAAGCCTTAATACCTTGATTGATTATCGTTTTGAGCGTTTTCATCGTGCTAAGCGTGGCCAAAATGGTCAACCCCAAAACTGTACAGGTAGAGGCTCTGACGACTTAGTCTTAAAAGTTCCTGTTGGTACCCGCGTTGTTGATGTTGATACGGGTGAACTACTCGGCGACTTAACCCATAAAGATCAAAAACTGCTAGTTGCTAAAGGCGGCTGGCATGGTTTAGGTAACTTACGCTTTAAAAGTAGTACCAACCGAGCGCCTCGTCAAAAAACTGATGGTACTCCAGGTGAAATTCGCAACCTTAAGTTAGAGTTATTACTACTGGCAGATGTTGGTTTACTTGGTTTACCAAACGCAGGTAAGTCGACGCTTATTCGCAGTGTTTCTGCGGCTAAACCCAAAGTGGCTGATTATCCATTTACTACCTTGGTACCTAATTTAGGTGTAGTGCGATTAGACACACAACGTAGTTTTGTTATTGCGGATATTCCTGGCATTATTGAAGGCGCAGCTGATGGAGCCGGACTTGGAACGCAGTTTTTAAAGCATCTTGAACGTTGTCGTATATTATTGCATATTATCGATATTTTGCCTGTGGATGGTTCAGATCCGCTTGAAAATGCTAAGACCATTGTTAGCGAATTAGAGCAGCATAATGAGAAGTTAGCAGGTAAGCCACGTTGGGTTGTCTTTAATAAATTAGATTTAGTGCTTGAAGATGAAGCGAAAGAAATAACGGATGCTATTATAGCTGGTCTTGATTGGAAAGGTGAAGTACATAGTATTTCAGCTGTTAATCGAATGGGTACGCACGATCTATGTCAAAGAGTCATGACATTTATTGAAGCATTACCACCAGAAGAAGAAGCCGCTCCTATTGATGGCAAAAACATTGAGTTTAAATGGGATTCATACCATGAAGATGCGACGGCCTCATCTAGTGAAGCGTTTGATGATGATTTAGACGATGAAGACTGGGACGAAGATGACTACGATGTTGAAGTAGAGTATCGTCAGTAACATTTTAAACGCTGCGCCTTAACTTATTTTAATTTATTGCTGCAGCGTTTTTAGTTTAATCTAGTTATCTCAAACGTACATCTAAAAGTCTATAACTCCTTCCATATAAGCTGTCTTGGCTTTTAGAATTATAGAAAGCATGTCCCTCTTTATCAATTACAACGCATTGATAAAGTGTTTCACCTATCTTTATCATTAACTAATGTACTTTCAATAATTAATTTTAGGATCTCCATGACCATTCTCTCCATGATCGTTGCTACCGCTGATAATAATGTTATCGGCAAAGATAATACTATGCCTTGGCATTTGCCAGCTGACTTAGCCTATTTTAAAAAGGTGACCTTAGGAAAGCCTATTATTATGGGGAGAAAAACCTATGAGTCAATTGGTCGACCATTACCAGGGCGTCGCAATATTGTCATTTCACGTGATGAAAGCTATATACCCAAGGGAAAGGGTGGCGCAGAAGGTATTGATCTTGTTACGTCAGTTGAGCAAGCATTAGCGTTGGTTGATGGTTCAGATGGCAGTGATGCCGTCGAAGAAATTATGGTGATCGGCGGTGGTGCAATTTACGAGCACTGTTTGCCAAACGCTGACCGTTTGTATGTCACCCATATAAGCGCGGACATTAATGGTGACACCCAGTTTCCAACTTATGATGATGAGGATTGGCAAAAAACGCATAGTGAATTACGCGCAAGTGATGATAAAAATGTTTATGACTTAGATTTTTGTATCTACCAAAGAATAACAAATGAAGGATAGATCTTTTTTAGATCATCAAAAATTTAATAGTAATTCTTTAGCGTTAATCGTATTAATTTTTGGCGTTGTCTCTGCTTTATTTGTACATTTCTATGTTGAGACTACCAAGGTAGGAGATGCTTATCATTATGGCTTATGGTCTCTACTACCTGCCTTTATCACCATAATTTTATCTTGGTTAACCCGCGAGCCATTAACTGCGCTACTCAGTGGTATAGCGATTGGTGCCTTTATGATGGGGCAGTATGATCTTACCGATCAAATATTGATCCCCGCCATGGCTCAAACAGGTACCGCAGGACTATTGCTCCTTTATTTATGGCTTTTAGGCGGGTTATTAGGTATTTGGTCAAAAACCGGTGCGGCGCAAGCTTTTGCCGATTATATGATTAAGCATTTTGTTCGTGGCCAACGATCTGCCAAGTTAGTGGCGTGGTTTTTAGGTATATTATTCTTTCAAGGTGGCACCATGAGTACGGTGTTGGTGGGTACCACGGTGCGCCCGTTAGCTGATAAAGCCGGTATTAGCCATGAAGAAATGAGTTATATAGTTGATTCAACCGCATCCCCCATTGCTATTGTTATCGCTTTTAATGCGTGGCCCGCTTATGTGCAAGCATTAATATTTGTTCCCGGTGTGGCTTTTTTAGCAACAGAAGCGGATCGATTGGCCTTTTTCTTTTCTGCAGTCCCTTTTAGCTTTTATGGCATTATTGCGGTAATAGGGACTTTATTGTTGAGCCTTAATATCACTAAGTTTTCTGGAAAGCGAATTCGAGATGCTCATACTAGAGCCGCAACAACCGGAGCATTAGATGGCCCCGATGCAAAACCTTTAAGTGCTAAAGAATTACAAACCTGTGATGTGCCTCAAGGCTATAATGCTCATGTACTCGAATTTATTTTACCCTTAGTCAGTTTAATTGCTATCGCGGTACTTACCTTTGTTTTTTATGGCTCGCCGAAAATTAATTGGGCCTTTGGTGCTGCACTACTCATTAGTGCTTTTATTGCGTTAGCGAAAGGTATGTCACTCAGTAATTTAATTGATGGCTTTGGTAATGGTTTAAAAGGCGTTGTCTTAGCCTCAGTAATCTTGATGCTCGCCGTTACTATTGGTGCAATCAGTAAGCAAATTGGCGGTGGTGTCTATCTCGTTTCTTTGCTTAGTGATCAATTACCCTATTGGTTATTACCCGTTGTATTACAATTGATGGCAATGCTAATCGCTTTTTCTACAGGAACAAGTTGGGGAACGTTTGCCATTGCCTTTCCACTGGCTATGCCGCTAGCTTGGGCTATTGCGCAAAGGGCAGGAATAAACGATCCTGAGTTATTTATGATGGTTTGTTTTGCCACAGTACTTAATGGCAGTGTTTATGGCGATCAATGCTCGCCCATTTCAGACACCACTATTTTAAGCTCTATGACCACTGGCTGTGACATGATGGATCATGTTAAATCACAAATTGTTCCAGCCACTTATGCGGCCAGTTTAGCTGCTGTTCTGTGGACACTAACCGTTATATTTTTTGCTTAGCTGCAAGCATAGGAGAAAAAAGTACGCAATTTATGACTATAAATGAGTACTTTTGACGCTTAACTTGCGCTATATCGCAAAAAAGTAAATAGTTATTGTGTGACGAAGTCTAAAATACCGATTGCCGCTTTACGGCCTTGATCAACAGCAGTCACCACTAAATCTGAGCCAAGCACCATATCACCACCAGCAAAGATATTTTGTTTACTGGTTTGTAAAGCAAAGTTACTATTATCGACAGCAACAACGCGCCCTCGTGAATCAAGTTCAACACCGGCATCTACCATCCACTGTGGAGGGCTAGGTAAGAATCCAAAGGCGATAACTATAGCATCAGCCTCCATAATAAATTCAGAGCCTTCAATTGGCTCTGGGTTACGTCTACCCTTAGCATCCGCTGCACCCAACTGAGTTCTAACAAACTTAACACCAATCGCTTTACCTTTTCCTTCTGAAGAGTCATCAGTAGCAATATCTATAGGTTGAATATTAAATTCAAAGTTAACCCCTTCTTCTTTAGCGTTTTGAACTTCGCGAGGCGAGCCGGGCATATTGGCTTCATCACGACGATAAGCACAAGTCACTTGAGAAGCGCCTTGTCTAATTGACGTCCGCACACAATCCATTGCGGTATCACCACCACCCAGTACGATTACTTTTTGGCCATCAAAATTAACATATTCTTTAGCATTTTCTGTGATACCCATCAACTTTTGAGTATTACCAACTAAAAAGTCTAACGCGGTATATACACCAACAGCACCTTCATGCTCAAATCCACCGGTCATATCGGTGTAAGTGCCTAGTCCTAAAAATACCGCATCGTATTCTTTGCTGAGTTCTTCAAAGCTAATGTCGACACCGACGTTAACATTTAGACGAAACTCAATGCCCATGCCTTCGAATATTTCACGGCGAGTTTGAATCACTGTTTTCTCTAATTTAAAAGAAGGAATACCGAAGGTTAATAGACCACCAATTTGAGCGTGTCGATCATACACTACCGCATCAATCCCGTTACGGGTTAATACGTCAGCACAAGAAAGACCCGCAGGGCCTGCGCCAATAATTGCGACACGTTTACCTATTTTTTCTACATCTGACAGGTCGGGTTTCCATCCTTGGGCAAATGCCGTATCGGTAATAAATTTTTCAATATTGCCAATAGTCACCGCGCCAAAATCAGCATCTAAAGTACAAGAGCCTTCGCATAATCTATCTTGTGGGCAAACACGACCACACATCTCAGGTAAACTATTCGTTTGATGGCACAGATCAGCTGCTTCAAAAATTCGGCCTTCGGTGACTAATTCTAACCACTGTGGAATATAGTTATGTACAGGGCATTTCCATTCACAGTATGGGTTGCCGCAGTCTAAACAACGATCTGCTTGACCCGCACTCTGCACTTTTCCTAAAGGTTTGTATATTTCAACAAAGTTTATCTTACGTTTACTAATATCCATTTTAGGGGGATCAATACGTTTTACGTCGATAAATTGATAAACATTTTTACTCATATCTGTTTTTTCCTAATTCGCGCTATTTTCTAGCATTGAGTGACTACTAGTTGATCAGAACGCGAAGTTCTGCAGATGAACGGCTACGATGACCTAATAAGGTTTTAACATCGGTAGCTGTCGGTTTAATTAACTTAAATAATGATGAAAAATCATCAAAATTATGCAAGATCTCTTGAGCACGTAAACTGCCAGTTTCTTCAAAATGCTGATTAATAATGCCGCGTAAATGTTCTTGATGAATACTTAAAGTGTCAAGTGATAATAGCTCAATAGATTCAGTATTTAAGCGTACATCTAAATCACCACGTTCGTCTAACACATAAGCAAAACCGCCAGTCATACCCGCACCAAAATTAACGCCAATATCACCTAAAATGGTAACAATACCGCCAGTCATGTATTCACAGGCGTGATCGCCGGTGCCTTCAACGACTGCATGGCAGCCTGAATTACGCACAGCGAAACGTTCACCAGCACGGCCACAAGCATATAACTTACCGCCAGTAGCGCCATACAAACAGGTATTACCCATGATCATGGTTTTATGACTTAAATAGTCAACGCCCTTTGGTGGCTTAACCGTTATCTTACCCCCGGTAATACCTTTACCCACATAATCGTTAGCATCACCGGTTAAAATAAGGTTTAATCCTCCCGCATTCCACACACCAAAACTTTGTCCAGCAGTGCCTGATAAGTACATAGTAATTGGTGTTGCTGACATGCCTTGATTGCCGTGTTGACGTGCAATTTCACCTGATAAAGTTGCACCAACTGAGCGATCAGTATTTTGAATGGTAAATCTAAACTCTCCTCCACTACTGTGAGCTACGGCATAGCTTGCAGCTGCTAACATCTGTTTATTTAATACGCCTTCATCAAACGGATTATTTCTTTCTGTTTGATGAAGGGCAGTATCATCACCAGCTATTACGGGTGCTATGATCGGTGATAAATCTAATTTTTGTTGTTTGGCGCTAACACCGCTAATTTGGCTTAGTAAATCAGTGCGACCAATCAATGCAGTGAGACTTTCGACGCCAAGTTTGGCAAGAATTTCACGTACATCATGGGCAATAAACTTAAAGTAATTCATTACTTGCTCTGGCAAACCTTTGAAAAACTCATCACGCAATACTTGATCTTGGGTAGCAACACCCGTTGCGCAGTTATTTAAGTGACAAATTCGCAAAAACTTACAGCCCAGTGCCACCATAGGTGCAGTACCAAAACCAAAGCTTTCAGCACCTAAAATAGCCGCTTTAACAATATCGACACCGGTTTTTAAACCGCCATCGACTTGTAAGCGTACTTTATGCCGTAAACCATTAGTGACCAGGGCTTGATGGGCTTCGGCTAAGCCAAGTTCCCAAGGACAACCGGCATATTTTACCGAGGTCAACGGGCTCGCTGCTGTGCCACCGTCATAACCTGAAATAGTAATAAAGTCGGCGTAAGCCTTCGCAACACCGGCAGCAATAGTGCCAACACCCGGGCCAGAAACTAATTTCACCGAAATGACCGCTTTAGGGTTCACTTGTTTTAAATCAAAAATTAGCTGAGCTAAATCTTCAATAGAATAAATATCATGATGTGGCGGGGGTGAAATTAACGTGACACCGGGTACTGAATAACGCAATTTAGCAATTAAAGGCGACACTTTATCACCCGGTAATTGGCCCCCTTCGCCAGGTTTTGCCCCTTGTGCTACTTTAATTTGCAATACATCAGCATTAACTAAGTAATGTGGCGTAACCCCAAATCGACCTGAGGCTATTTGCTTAATGCGTGAATTTTTAACTGTGCCAAAACGGCGCTCATCTTCACCCCCTTCACCTGAATTTGAGCTACCTCCTAAGCGGTTCATCGCAATTGCTAGCGCTTCATGTGCTTCCGGGCTTAATGCGCCAATTGACATCGCAGCTGAGTCAAAATGTTTGAACATTTCACTTTCAGGCTCAACACTATTAATATCGATAGCCTCGCAATCATCTTTTAACGCTAATAAATCACGTAAAGTGGTAATTGGGCGTTCATTAACTTCATCAGCAAATTTACGGTAATCAGCATAGTCACCATTTTTTACTGCGCGTTGTAAATAATTCACTACATCAGGGTTATAAGCGTGATATTCACCCCCGTGAACGTATTTTAGTAAACCGCCATGACTCATTTTTTGATGGGGTAAAAAGGCTTTACGCGCTAGGTTAATATTATCTTGTTCAATATCGCTAAAGTCAGCCCCTTGAATACGACTGGGTAACTCACTGAAACATAATTTCATTATATTGTCATTTAAGCCAATAACTTCAAATAGCCCTGCGCAGCGGTAACTAGCAATGGTGGATATGCCCATTTTAGACAATATTTTTAACAAGCCTTTGTTAATTCCTTCACGGTAATTAACAATAGCATCACGAGCGCTAAGTTTTATTTGCCCTTGTTCAACTAGTTGTTCAACAGTTTCAAATGCTAAATAGGGATAAATGGCTGTGGCGCCTAACCCTAGCAGTACCGCATATTGATGAGAATCACGTACTGAGGCGGTTTCAACAATAATATTTGAATCACAACGTAACTGTTGATCAACTAAGCGCTTGTGTACCGCACCTACCGCCATAGCCGCCGGTATTAGTAATAAACCTTTATGAATTTTTCTATCAGATAGTATTAAAATAACGGTATTTTTGTTCCGGACTAGATCTTCAGCTTCATCACACAATCTTTTGATAGCCGCTTCTAAGCCTTCTTCTGGATCATAGTTCAACGTTAGCGTGTCAGAACGATAATGCTCAGGATCTAACTCGCGCAATTGTTTCAAGCCAGTATACATTAATACCGGTGTTGAAAATGACAAGCGATCAGCATGACCTGACGTTTCACTAAACACGTTGTGTTCACGACCAATACAGGTAGCTAATGACATAACATACCGTTCACGCAAGGGATCGATAGGAGGGTTAGTTACTTGTGCAAATTGTTGGCGGAAATAATCATATAGCGTGCGTGGTTGACTTGAAAGTACAGCCATAGGCGTGTCGTCACCCATAGAGCCTGTGGCTTCTTGACCATTTTCAGCCAATGTTTTTACAACTTGCTGGATCTCCTCATAGCTGTAATTAAACATTTTATGGTATTGACTCATTTCTTTATCAGAAAAAGAACGTTCGCCAATTTTGTTTGCTTCTAACTCATCAAATGGCACCAAGCGACGCACATTTTTTGTTAACCAATCGCGGTAGGGATGACGTTCTTTTAACTCATTATCTATGTCAGTTGAATTAAATAATTTACCAGTATAAGTATCAATCGCTAACATTTCACCTGGGCCAACACGGCCTTTTTCGACTACTTCATCTTCACCGTAATCCCAAATACCAACTTCAGATGCTAAGGTGATAAAGCCGTTGCGAGTAATAACATAACGGGCAGGGCGTAAACCATTTCTATCTAAGTTACAGGCAACATGGCGGCCATTGGTCATTACCACACCGGCGGGACCATCCCATGGCTCCATGTGCATTGAATTAAATTCATAAAAGGCACGTAGTTCATCATCCATTAAAGGGCTATTTTGCCATGCTGGTGGTATTAATAAACGCATAGCACGATATAAATCCATGCCACCGGCTAGTAATAGCTCTAACATATTATCAAGTGATGAAGAATCTGACCCAGTTTGGCCAACAAAAGGCGCTGCGTCTTTTAGATCAGGTAATAAGGGTGACTTAAAGCGATACGTTCGTGCACGGGACCATTGGCGATTACCGTTAATGGTATTAATTTCACCATTATGCGCAAGGTAGCGAAATGGCTGTGCGAGATACCACTGTGGTGAGGTATTTGTAGAAAAACGTTGATGAAAAACACAAATGGCGCTTTGCATGCGTATATCGGCTAAATCTAAATAAAAGTTTGGTAAATCTTTAGGCATCATAAGGCCTTTATAGATGGTTACCAAGCAGGATAGGCTAGCGACATAAAATACGTCATCAGTAATGCGTTTTTCAGCACGACGACGTGCCATATATAAACGGCGCTCTAAATCGGGATTACGCCAACCGGAAGGCGCATCAACAAACACTTGCACAATGGTTGGCATATTATTAATGGCGGCATCACCCAATACTGAAGTATCTATAGGAACGGTTCGCCAACCGACTAGGCCTAAACTTTCGTTAGCAAACTCTTCTTCTAATATTTTTTTCGACAGAGCAGCAGCGATAGGATCCGGATTTAAAAAAATCATACCTACAGCATATTTTTTACCAAGCTTCCAACCATTATCTTCAGCAACAGCGCGAAAAAAGCTATCAGGCTTTTGCAATAATAAGCCACAACCGTCACCGGTTTTACCATCAGCAGCGATACCGCCACGATGTTGCATGCGATCAAGGGCTGAAATAGCGGTTTTAATTAATTTGTGACTAGTTTCACCGTGCTGATGGGCAATTAAGCCAAAGCCACAGTTTTCTCTTTGAACGCTATGATCATAAAGTTGCATTTTTTTCTCCTAATAAAAGCCTCTTGGTTAACAGAACTAAAAAGAATAAAGGTATGAAAAAAATGCATAGCTATCCCGTTTTCGACCAAGAAGGATTAATTACATTACTAATTTAGTGGCAAAAGGTCAATGAAAATAGAGTATTTACTCGTATCCTGTTGACCTAGTTTATCTACTTTTAATGTTGAAAAAATAAACGGCAAGTCTTTGTTATTGTTTTTAAAAATAATATGTATTTATTTAATTTATACCTAAATGATACCTAAATTAAATGCAGTACTTAGAATGATAATGGGTAACAGAGATAGTAAAAAAGGAGTGTCGAGGGATGAGGAAAGTAGAGTGATAAATTTAATAGAAAAGAAAAAACTAGGGGATAGGAGAAATAAACGAGCGGCAAAGTTAGTTCGCCACTCGTTATTACAGAATATCAGCTTTAAGGCTGATAACCGCCAATAACTCCTTTGGTCGTTACACTAACGGCATCATGAGCATGTAGCGATTCAAGGTGATTTATTCTTAGCCAAAAATCATCATATAGCGTTGCTTGGTTCATGCTGTGCTGTAGGCGACGAGCTGCATCTTCACAGAACATTAAGTTTTGGCCGTTAAGTCGGGCAAACTCTTGTTCATCTTCACGCTTTACTGCTGCTTGTACTGGTGTTTGTAATGAGTTTTCAATTAAGTCAACTAGATCCGTTATAGGGAAATCACTAACATTATTATTCAACTTCACTTTCACTTCAGCGACAGAGCGTTGAGAATGTGGTGTTGCTACAATCCCTTCTGTTGTGCCAAGCCATTCACGTATTACGTCAATATCAAGCTCACTATCAACAAATTTTTGCTGAAATGCTTGCTGTATTAACTGACGGGCTAATGCCGCAGAGCAAGGACAGGTTGATGAATAAGGCACATCAATAGTCATTTCAACGGTCAGTTTACCTTGGTTTAAATGGCCAGCTAAAGTCACAGGATAAGCTTTCCAACCCTCTTTTCCACTGATCAATGATTTTCTACGTAAGTGATAATCAAAGTTAAAGGTTAATTTGGCTTGATCACTTAAATCATGGTGACTACTGATAAATCCATCAAGCAAGGTGACTAAGCTTTGATAGTTTAGTACATTGCTTGTTGATAATTCATCAAGAAGCAAATATAGGCGTGACATATGAATGCCCTTAGCCTGGGCTTCTTTTAAGTTTACAAAGGCATCAACATGGGCTGAAACCATGCGTTCTGTTTGACCTTTTGAGGCGATCATTATGGGCATTTCAATATTGCTCATACCAACCCAGTCAAGGGTGCCCTCTGTTTGGGCTGTTGTGTGGTTGGCAATATCAGGCATTGATGTCGGCATTACGACTCCGCTTTAAGCTATAGTTACTTAACTAAGGTCGCGCGATGATAGCTAAAAAACCACGCAACAAGTATATTCAGGGCGCACATTCTATCGTATTTTTAATACTCATACTACTTCAAAATGCAGAACTCACATTATGAAGTGATATGAGTGTAATAGTAATCATTGCTGTTATGACGCTACCAAGATAAAAATTCTGTCTATTTTTATCTTGGTAGCGTATCCATATTATTGTTAAACTCATCTTTTAGGTGCCCATTAGCAAGGTGATTTTTTAATTAGGTACAGCTTAAGTAAATGATTGTTTAACAGAATCAATAGCGTGCAGGGGATTGTAGCTAATGTTTTTTGTTCTAAGAAAACTATGGTAACGCTAAGTTGCGCTATTCATTATTTCAATTGGCAGTGGTTGGAAATAAATTTAATAGCATATAAGGTGATTTGTGAATAAAAATACTACATTGATACAGCTTGACCAAGACTTGCTTGACGATTACGTGCAAAGTTTAGGGCTTGAGGTTATTAATAAAATGCTTGTTTTGTATCGTCAACAAGTGGCTATTTACCTTGTTGACATAGAAAAAGCATTACAGTCTAATAATGAAAAGCTATGGCAAGAACATTGCCATAAAATGAAAGGAGCTGCGGGTAGTGTTGGCTTAAAATCTTTACACGCTAAGTTAGCTTTAATGGAAAAAACGTCAGCTGATATAACTGAAAAAGCTCAGCAGCTAGCTGAGCTTAAAGATCATAATCAACAAGCGTTAGTTCATTTTACGGTTTGGCTTAAAAAATATAATTAACCGTATTGATATTAACCCTATTGGTCTGAGTCGTATTATTCTTCAACGGTACCAACAAATCGATACCCTTCACCGTGAATTGTGTTAATTAGTTCCGGTGTATTAGCGTTTGACTCAAAATGTTTTCGCAATCGTCTAATGGTGACATCGACAGTTCTATCATTGTTACGTAAGTCACGGCCTGTCATTTCTTTGATTAATTCTTGTCTAGTAACAATTAGCCCTGCATTTTTTATTAACAAGCGTAATGCTCTATATTCACCTCGAGGGATGGCTAATATATCTCCCGTTGGACTTATCATTTCACGCGAGTTACTGTCTAATGTCCATTTATTAAACTTTACTATGGTTTGTTCTATTGCTTCATCATCTATGGGATTTTGACCTATACGACTCAGTATATTACGCGCTCTAATCGTTAGTTCTCTAGGATTAAAGGGCTTGGTTAAATAATCATCAGCGCCTATTTCTAGCCCTAGGATTTTATCAATATCACTGTCGCGACCTGTTAAGAAAATCAGTCCCAAATTTTTATTAGTTGTCAATTCTCTCCCAAGTGACAAACCATTTTTTCCAGGTAAATTAATATCCATAATTACAAGGTTTATAGTATGCTGCATTAACATTACGTTCATGGTTTCACCATCAACGGCTTCAAAAACTTGATAACCCTCAGCTTCAAACAAATTACGCAAGCTAAAACGAGTAACGTCTTCATCTTCTACAATCAGAACTTGATAATTGTCCATGTTATTTCCGTTAATTCTTATACGTATTAATTAATAGCTAGTTAACTATGTTAACCAAGTATAAATTAAATAACAAATCTATTGCGCCATTTTACTCTGTTTTATTTTTATCACTTATTGCTCTGAAACGAAAGTTACAGGGAATGTTATATTAAACACGGTGCCGTGATCAGTATTACTTTCAAAATTAATATGACCATTTAACGCCTGCGTCACTAAGTTAAATACCAGATGTAAACCTAAACCACTACCACCACTGCCGCGTTTGGTTGTGGTAAAAGGGTCAAATACTCTTGATTTAATTTTTTCGTCAATACCTATACCATCATCTTGATAATTAACATGTAACTGTTCACTTAAATAGCTTATCGAAATGTTGATCATGCCTTGTGTTCTGTGTTCGAAACCGTGAATAATAGAATTAATGATCAGGTTAATTAAAATTTGATTAATAGGGCCAGGTTTACTTTCAATAATGAGGTTTTGTGGGCAATCTATAATCAGCGTTACGTTTTTTTGCTTGATTTTTGCCTTGAGTGTTAAGGTAACTTCTTCAAGTAATTCACTCACATTAAATTGTCTAATATCGGCAGTTGATTGATCAACAGCCACTTTTTTAAAGCTAGAAATTAATTTAGCTGCACGCGCTAAGTTTCTATAGATGATAGCGATATTTTCTTCACCTTCAATTAAAAACTTTTTCAGTTGGCTTGATTTTAATGTTTTCTCTTCAAAAGATTGTTTTATTTCTTTTAGACGATCAGCGAATAATGTTGAGGCGGTAACACCTAAACCAATAGGAGTATTAACCTCATGAGCAATACCGGCCACCATATCTCCTAAAGAAGCCATTTTCTCAGTTTCAACTAATTGACCTTGAAATTGATGTAATTTTTCGAGTGTAGAAAGTAGTTCTTGATTGGATTCTTTTAAGGCATCTGTTCTGGTATTTACTTTTGCGGTTAGGTTGTTGTTTTGCTGTAATGCGTGCTGATGAACTTCATTTTGTTTTATAATATGACTTTCAATTCTACTTAAGAATATATTAATGTTTCTCGCTAATATATCGAGTTCAGTCAAAGGAAGTGTGGTTATTCTTTGACTAAAATCTTTCTTTTGAGAGATTGTTTGTAGCGACTCTATCATGGTCGTAATGGGTTGATTAATTTTTTTGTTAATAATTATCGCCAAAATGGTCAATAAAATTAAACTGACAATGAAAAAAGCTATAGCGATAAATGTTAATTTTGAGATAAAATGTTTAAGCGTTTTATTACTCGACTGGATATAAATATAACCATAAAGTGTTTGTTTTTGCTCTATTTTAACCATGAGTTCAATATGATTTTGTCGATACTTAACGTTGCTTAGTTGCTCAATACTGTCAATTTTATTTGGAATAGCGGGAAAGTAGATATTTTTATTAAAGCCAGAAAAATAGCGTATCTGATCGTTTTGTAATTTCTTGTAGATATGAATGTAATTAATATCTGGAGAGGTGATGAGTTGATTTAACCGTTCTTTGAGTGCTTCATGGGCATCGTCTTCGTTTTGTTGTAAATAAGGAATGCTTATTTTTGCCAAGGATTTAGCCCATGCTATTGTGTTCTGTTTTAATTGTGCATTACCATGTTTATCAGTGATATAAATAATACTGGTGAGTATCGTTATTAATAGGCTTGCTGCAACGGCCAAAATACTGGTTAGTATAAATCGACGGCTGGAAGTTATTTTATTTATTGAGTTCATCAGATAACAATCGCTGAAAAAAAGAGAACTTTCAAGTACAAAACTTTAATTTTTTCATCAGTATAGCGTTTTAAATTGTTTCTAAATTTAAAACGACTATTTGCTTTGATTTTTTTAGCTTTTTTTATGGTAATAAATAGTAAACCCTTGTTGCCTGGCTATCGTGTCTGTTTTACCAATATGCTGCTGCATTATGGGCAAGTATTGTAAAAAACTATTGGCAACTAGGGTGATATCACTTTTTTGTTGTTTATTCGCTGTTAGGTGCGCTTTTATACCCTGTAAAAAATCTTCAGTTGCCTGATAATTAGTTTGCGTCCCTTGATGAAAAGGTGGGTTTGAAACGATATGTTGGTAGCTATCATTGACGTTTGATAAACCATTCGAGGCAAAAACATTACCCGTTAAACCATTTAAAATGAGAGTTCGTTCTGCCGAAGCAATAGCTAAAGCGCTAACATCAAGTAATGACAACTCTGTGTTTGCAAACTTCTTGCCAATAAAACAACTAATAACCCCAGCGCCACAACCAAAATCTAACACTTTACCTTGCATGTCTTTAGGTAAATTACTTAATAATAATGCGGTACCCACGTCAAGTTTTTTCTGGCTAAATACACCGGGTAGCGAGGCAATGGTTAAGGCAATACCTGCGATGTTAATTTCATAGTTTTGATACCAATTTTCAATAATAAAGGCTTCGTTTTCATCTGCTTTGCTTTGATGTATTCCGCCAAATAATAAACAATGTCTAGCCGCATCTATTTTTTGACAGCTAGTTAAAAAATGTTGGGTTAATTTAGGTGATGATTGTACGCCACCCTTTTTCTCACCCACTAAAATTACTTTAGCGTCGGTAAGTAAGTAAGGGGCAATCATCGCTAAAGTAAAAGCTAACTCATCTTTGCTTTTGGGAAAATTAATAACAACGACGTCGTGTTTAGTTTCACTTTTATATTCGCTAGCAAAAAGTGTTTTTATTTGATTTTTATATTTGTCATTAATGGCAGTGTAATCAATGAAATTAGTGTTGTAACACGTGATATTTGCTTCGGGATAATCAAGTAGATAATGGCTTATAAAACCATCTTCCATTAAGTTAATAAAAAGTGGTGTGTTTGCTGATAATAGCTCGCTATTGCGCAATAACACTTGGCTGATATTTGACATCGACATAAAGGAAAAGGCTACTGAATTAGGTATAATATTCTATTCTACGATATTCGAACTTTAATCGACAATTATAATTCCCTAATCGGTATAAAAAGTGCATTGACAAAAAAGTGATAAAAATGCTTAAATAGCGTCGTCCCTAATATTAACTTGATGGTTTTGTGCCATGAAGTTTCAAAGGGGCCAGAAGAGGAGCGTTAGCCAGGTAGTTACCATTGCGTTGTTTTACAGCGCACAGAGATCAAACTCTGCTGATGGTAATGAGGGGGATTAGCGCCGAGATAATGCTGATTTGATTTGGTATTTATCGGTTGTTTACTTGCTAGGCTTACCTAGCAATAATGGGCTGAATCCCAACAACTGTCACTGTTAGCTAAATAATTTTAGTGAATTATTTAGCTAATGAGTGGAGAGCTTCTGGCCTTTGCATAATTGCTAGTGAGTACTTTCAACGTGCTTTTCTCGGTTTTTAGTAAATGCCTATAAGTTCTCCGAACCAATCTGCTACTAGCAGTTATAATGAGTTCGAGAGCAATGAATCAAAATACATCTATAAATAGTTCACCCATAGTACCTAGTGTTATCTCTGTTGGCGACTGTCCATTATGGACCGCACTAATTACCCCTTTTCTCCTCGATGGCAGGATAGACTTTGACAGTTTAGCCGAAATTGCTAAGGTACAGATACAAGCAGGCAATGGGCTTTTATTACTAGGAAGTACGGGCGAAGCGCTCGCTTTAAACAGTGATGAGCAGTTTTCTGTTGTTGAGTTTATTTGTAATTTACAAAACACATTATCAATAAAATCACCTTTAATGGTAGCCGTTGGTGGTTATAACTTACCTGAGCAAATTAATTGGATAAATCGCTGTAATGAACTAAATATTCACAGTTATTTATTAGGTACGCCTCTTTACGCAAAACCGGGAGAGGTGGGTCAAACTGCGTGGTTTAAAGCGTT
This sequence comes from Colwellia sp., assembly GCA_047633255.1. GTDB lineage: Bacteria > Pseudomonadota > Gammaproteobacteria > Enterobacterales > Alteromonadaceae > Colwellia. The sequence continues at coordinate 88,595 of JBLIEW010000003.1, read as the reverse complement.
ATTAGATGCGGCAATATTTCCTTGTATGTTATATAACGTGCCATCGCGTAGTGGGGTTGAAATTCCAGTAGGCACGGTACAAAGTTTACAAGATCACCCTAACTGTTGGGCCATGAAAGAAGCCAGTGGTGATTTGAATAAATTTTTGAATTACCGCCAACAATGCCCAAATATAGACATTTACACTGGCGAAGATGCCATGATGCCTTATTTAGTACCAGCCGGTGTTAAAGGCTTGGTGTCTGTGTGCGCTAATGTTTGGCCAAAAGCAACTAAAACTTATGTCGAACTTTGCTTAGCTGGCCAAACTCAAAACATGTTTCCATTGTGGAACAAGGCCGTAGATGCAATTTTTAGTGTGGCAAATCCTATTGCCGTTAAAGTATTGATGCATCAGCAAAAAGCGATTAGCACACCGACTCTGCGCGCCCCGTTGACCCATAGTGAAATAACCGATAACACAGCATTATTGGCTGTTGATGATCAAATTAATCAATGGTTAGCACACGCTAGCCAAACTTCTTTTATAAATAGAACCGAAAATAGGAATATCGCATGAACTGGCAAGATGTTATAGCACAGCTAGAAACCGGCGCATTACGCGCGGCAAGTCAAGATGAAAATGGTAACTGGCATGCCAATGTTGAAGTAAAACAGGGTATTTTAGCGGCTTTTAAAGCGGGCGTTAATATTAGCTTTGAGGGAAATTATCAAGGCTTTGTTGATAAAAACAATTTACCTGCGCGTCAATTTACCCCAGAAGACGGTGTACGTTTAGTACCGGGTGGCTCGTCAGTACGTGCTGGTGCTCACGTAGCACCGGGCGTTATTATTATGCCACCTGCTTATATTAATGTAGGCGCTTTTGTTGATAGCGGTACTATGGTTGATAGTCATGCCTTGATTGGTTCATGTGCACAAGTTGGTAAGAATGTACATGTGAGTGCTGCAGTACAAATTGGCGGTGTGTTAGAGCCTATAGGTGCTAGCCCTGTTATTATTGAAGACGGTGCTTTTTTAAGTGCTGGCGTGGTTATTGTTGAAGGCATTGTAGTGAAAAAAGGTGCGGTATTAGCGCCGGGTGTTTCATTATCTAAATCTGTACCTGTATATGATTGTGTTAATCAAGTGATGCGTGAAAAGGGTGCTGAAATTCCTGAACGTGCGGTGGTTGTTCCTGGCACCCGTCCTGTTAAAGGCGAATGGGCAGAAGCCCAAGGTTTAAGTATGGCCTGTGCATTAATTGTTAAATACCGTGATGAACAGAGTGATGCATCATTAGAATTAGAATCAATTCTAAGATAATAGTTAGCGACTAACTACCGCGTTGCGGTATGGTTCAACTTAAGCGTCAAAAGCACTCATTGATAGTCATCAACTCCGTGCTTTTTCCTTTAATTTGAACCATACCGCTTAGCGCTGATTGGTCACTTTATAATATCAATTGAAATACTGATTTGACTGATTCATTATTTCAATTGATATAAACAAGCTTTTTAGCGGAAAACTTTAAAAGACAAATTATGATGACTAAACCTAACTGGTTCGATAGCCGTATTGAAAATGCCTTACTTGAGCATCAATCACCTGATGATGAGCAGGGATACTTTGTTTATCAACTTGATGCGTTAAAAAAGCATCTTGATCAATTACAACAGCAAGATGTGATTAAGCTATGGTTTGCCGTAAAAGCTAATCCGTTATCTAAAATTATTCAAACGCTAGATAGCGCAGGTTTTAATTTTGATGTTGCTAGCGCGGGTGAATTAGCGCAAGTATTAGCACAAGGCATTAGCCCTGATCGTATTTTAAATACCGGTCCGGCTAAATCTAAAAAACAGTTAACTGCCTTTGTTAAACTAGGCGTAGAGACGTTTGTTGTTGAAAGTTTGAATCAGCTTACCTGGTTAAATGAAGTTATTGCGGAGCAAGCATTAACCGAGCAAGGTATTGCTAAAAAACCTACCGTGTTACTTAGGGTGCAACTTCAATGGCCTGACGGTGAAAAAAATCCATTAGGCGGTAATAGTCTAACGCCATTTGGTTTGTCTGTTGAAGAATGGCAAAACGTACAGGTAAGTGATTATCCTCATCTGGATATTTGCGGCTTACATATTTTTCAATGGGGCAATATGCTCAGTAATGAAAAAATGCATTCGCTATGGGGACAAATGGTTGCGCCATTAACAAGCCTTGCTACTGATATTGGCATGGAGCTAAAAATTCTGGATTTAGGTGGTGGTTTAGGCATTGATTATCTAAATGAAGGTAAGCAACTGTCATGGCAGCAAGTGATAACTGACTTAGCCGATATTAAAGCGCAATCGGGTGTTGAAGAGCTTTGGCTTGAATTAGGTCGATTTGCGGTTGCCGAATGTGGTTATTATGTTGTACCGGTTGTTGACAGAAAAATCAATTATGCTCAAGAGCAATTAGTATTAGCGGCAGGCATTAATCATCTAATTCGTCCAGCAATTACGGAACAACCTTTTCCAGTTACTTTATTAAGAAATTCTAACGCACCAAGCCAGGCATTTGATCTGCATGGGCCGTTATGTACGAGTTTGGATAAGCTTGGACATTTACCGTTACCCAACGATATTGCCGTAGATGACAAGTTAGTGTTTGGTTATTGTGGCGCTTATGGTTTTACTGAAAGTATGCCTTTTTTCTTATGTCATCAATTAGCGGCAGAATATGTTTTTCAAGCGGGCGCTTTGGTCGAAATAAGACCTGCACAACCGGCCACTTCTTATTTAGCTTAGGGTTATATTATGATTAATGTTTTTAAAAAAGATCTTATGCATGTGGGTGAAATGGCCAGTGGTGTAAAACTCACCGTACCTGTTTATTCCTATAAGCCAGAAAAAAGCACCGCACCTAATGTGTATATTCAAGCGAACATGCATGGTGCGGAAGTGCAAGGTAATGCTGTTATTTTTCAGTTGCTTGAGTTGCTGAAACATTGTGATATTCAAGCGGATATAACCTTAGTGCCGTATGCTAATCCTATTGCGTGTAATCATAAAAATGGCGAATACACATTAGGCAGATTTGATCCCATAACGGGGGTTAATTGGAATCGCATGTATCATTTTGACGAGACGATTATCTCGCCGTTTGCTGATCAACATATTGAGGCGAGTGAAGCTGAAATACGAACTAATTTTGAACAACTGTTATTAGATCAAATTGAGAATAAATTAGAACATAATAGTTGGGGTTTAACTACCGGTCAGCGTATCGCTTACCAATTACAACGTATGGCGCACCAAGCTGATTTAGTATTAGATCTCCATACTGGGCCTATCTCTAGTAAGCATTTATATTGCCCTGAATACACAAAAGCTAGCGCTAACTATTTTAATATTCCTCACACTATTTTTATTCCTAATGACTTTGATGGTGCAATGGATGAAGCGACTTTTTGTCCGTGGTGGAGCTTGCAACAAGCCTTTGAAACCAAGGGGCGAAATTTTATTATGGGTGAGGGCGCTTTTGCTAAAGAAAGCTTTACCGTTGAGCTGGGTTCGCAAGAGCAAATCGACTTAGTGGAAGCGCATGAAGATGCTCTGAGTATTTTGAGTTATTTACAACACAAAGGCGTTATTGCTGGTAACAATGATTCAGCGACTTTGCCGCAAAATTTCTTACCTCAGCAAATGACGCGTTATGCATGTTATCTAAAAGACTATAAAGCGCTCTACTCACCTATGGGTGGCATGGTGGATTATTTAGCTGAATTTGGTAAACCGCTTGCAGCAGGTGAGCCATTAGCACGCATTTTACGCATGGATAACTATTGTAGTGAAAGTAGTTTAGACGGTGGGCCATTGCACAATATTTGTCTTGAGAGTGAAGCACTACCTATTTTGCATTTTGCTTCAGCGAGTGTAAACCAAGGCACAGAACTTTATAAAGTGTTTGTAAACTATTTTGAGCTTTAACTGAGTGTCAAAGTAGTTCGTAACTAAAAGAGCTTGTAGATAAAATAAAAATGTTATATTATCACAAATAATATGACACTATTCGCTAATGTTAGCTTGCTAAAAACAAGTAAAAACACCACAACTAATTTAACAACCATGAAGGCTATTGCACTCATGGTTTTTGTGTTGATTTTTTTAACATCAGTGCTTGCTCATGCGGATCATCTAGCGGATCAAGGAACCGCCGCTGAGCAGCAAGATTGTCACATATGTAATCAAGGAATTCATACACCGCCTGAGTTACCTAAAATTCAAGCTATTGTTGTTACTCGCTATAATCTTTTTACTGCTAAAGTTACTGCTGCTGAATTCACGTCTAGTCAATTTATTCAGCCACTCTTACGAGCTCCGCCTTTAAACCAATAAATTTTATTTCAGTCTTTACTACGATACCCAACATTGAAAATTGAATTTCTAAGTTCATGATTCAGTGTGAGTATTCCGTAGAAAATTTTACCTATTTATTGGATTATATTCTTCATGTCTTCAAAAAACATTTTAACGCCTTACAACAAGGTGTTTACTGCCTGCGCTTTATCTTTATCTGTCTCTGCATTAAGTTATACCTCACCTGTTTTATCACAAGTAATTTCAGGAAAAATCGTTAACCAACAAGATAAACCAATTAGTGGTGCGCTTGTTGAAATTAATGGTAATCGACAAAAGGTTATCACTAATGAACAAGGCTTATTTACTTTATCCAATTTAGCTGAGGGTAAGGTTGAGTTACATACTAGCGCAAAAAATTATGCACATGATAATCAATATATCATTATAAATCAGGATGATATTTCAGGAGTGGAAATTAAATTATCATCATCAGTGATGGAAGTCTTAGATGTCTATGCAACACCATTACACACATCCACCATTGAATCAGCTTTACCGGTTAATGTGATTGCCGGGGATGATTTAAAACTCAAACAAGCATCAACATTAGGAGAAACCCTAAAAAATGAAGTGGGTGTGCACTCTAGTTTTTATGGTTCTGTAGCGAGTAGCCCTATTATTCGTGGCTTAGATGGCCCAAGAGTATTAATCACTCAAAATGGCTTAGATGCTGGAGATGCATCACGTGTTGGTCCTGACCATTCGGTTGCTACAGAAACAAGCACTGCAACACAAATTGAAGTACTACGCGGCCCCGCAACGCTCTTCTATGGTAGTGGTGCTATCGGTGGTGTCGTTAATATTGTTGATAATAGAGTACCAACATCAAGTGATACCGTTGCAGATTGGTTGTTACAATATAACGATGTATCTAACGAAAAACAGGGATCTTTTTCTGTGCAAACGGGTAATGATAACATTGCTGTTCACCTAGATGCGTTTTGGCGTGATGCTGGCGATTATGTATTGCCGAAAGACTTTGATTCCCATGCTGATGAAGAAGAGCACGAAGATGAAGAAGAAGAGGAAACTCAACCTACTCATTTAGCAAGCTCAGACTCTCAATCGAGTGGTTTTACCTTAGGCTCTAGCTATTTATTTGACCAAGGTTTTATTGGATTCTCTTACGGCACAATGAGCCGAGATTATGGTATTCCTGGCCATGCTGCTCATGCTGAAGAGTCGGTAGGCATTGAGGAGGGAACTAAAGCTGAAATGGAGCAAGATAGATTTCAGTTATTAAGTGAGGTGAATTTTGATCAGAGCTTTATCAAGCAGTTAGCGTCTAAGTTTGCTTATACTGATTATCAGCACCAAGAAATTGAAGATGGCGCTATTGGCACAATCTTCAAGAATAAAAGTATGGAGATGAAAGCCGATTTATATCATCAAGAATATAAAGGGTGGCAAGGTGCATGGACACTTCATTATAAACACTCTGATTTTGAGGCGGTAGGAGAAGAAGCGTTTGCTCCCCCTTCAAAGACCGACAGCTTTGCCATCGCTTGGTTAGAAGAAAAGCACTTTGGTGATCTATTGTTACAGCTTGGCGCTAGAGCTGAGCAAGTAACTATTGAAACCAACGATACAATTATTGGTTTCTCAGATCACGACACAGAGCAGGTATCATTTTCAGAACAGAGTTTTAATCCCCTAAGTACGTCGTTAGGTTTAGTTTGGGATTATCAAACAGGATATAATATTGGTTTGTCTTTAGCGGTATCGCAAAGAGCACCATCAGCAGCTGAGCTGTTTTCTTTTGGTTCCCATATTGGTACAGGTACTTTTGAAGTAGGTGCAATGTATAACATTGAGCAAGAGGGTGATGAAATCCATGTAGAGTTATCATCACAAAATCCTGATATCGAAACCTCGTACAGCGTAGATTTAACTTGGCGAAAGTTTGAGGGAAATTTCGGTTTTGTTGTGAGTGCTTTTTATAATCAGATTAACGATTATTATTATCAACAAGATACAGGTCTGCTATTTGAGGGTGATCACGATGAACATGCGGTAGATGAACACGAAGACGAGGAAGGCTCACCTATCTTAGTTTATAAGCAAGATGATGTTGATATGTATGGAGTAGAGGCCGAAATTTTTTATCAAATTACTGGCCCTTTAAAAGCGAGTGTATTTGGTGATTATGTTAATGCTCAATTATCAGATGGTGGTAATTTACCTAGAACTCCGCCCATGCGACTTGGGGCATCATTGCAGTATCAAGGCAATAGTTATGATGGAGAATTGAGTATAAATCACTACTTTGAACAAAATGATATAGCACCATTAGAAACGGTAACAAAGGGTTATAGTTTGATTGATATGAACATGAATTATTATATTGATGGTGTAGGTAATGATTTAGTGCTCTACATTAAAGGAAATAATTTAACTGATGACGTGGCCAGAGTTCATTCATCATTTCTAAAAGATATATCGCCATTACCAGGACGAAATTTTAGTGTTGGTATTCGGGGTAGTTTCTAAAAAAATTAATTAAGTAGAAAGGACGTTTTAATTGCAACATTCACCACTGATCAAACAATATCTTAAGCAACTCAAAAGCTTAAGTACTGACAAACAAGCGACAGTGTTGGATCTTGCTTGTGGTAGTGGGCGAAATGGTCTTTATTTAATTGAAAATGGTATTCCGGTAACCTTTGCTGATGTAAATTCTGCAGCCATAGAGCAAGTGCAACAACTTGCCTCTATGGTAAATACCAAACAACAAACAGATTTTTGGACGATAGATTTTGAGCAAGAAGGCGTTGCACCATTAGCAGGTAAGTTTTTTGCCGCTATTTTGGTTTTTCGTTATTTACATCGGCCCTTATTTGAGCAAATTAAACACGCTATTTTACCCAATGGCATGATCATTTATGAAACATTCACCACGGCACAAGCGCAATTTGGTCGCCCCAAAAATCCGGACTTCTTATTAAAAACCGGTGAATTGGTCGAGATTTTTTCTGATTGGAAAATTTTGCATAGTTTTGAAGGTATTATTGAATCGACTAATGGCAGTCAACAAGCGATTGCTCAAATTGTGGCGATAAAGCCAAATGTAAATGGATAACTTTACGCGCTGTGGAGTATATGTACGCAAAGAAGGTAAATAAGTTTACTGCGAGTTTATTTCAACCCACTAATATCCTTGAACGGCATTAGATCAAACGCTATGTGACAAACCTCTCTCTCAATAACGGTCTAATCCGACATCAATTTAATCGTTCCCCAAACATTCATGACTATTTCCTCACTTCGATGGTGAATAAAGTAATTAGTTAGATGATATAGGGCATTTAAAGTAAACATTCGCCTTTGATCTATCAACAACTGATAGTAAATTCTCAAAAACAGCTGTAATGTTAGCAAATCACATTGTTATCAGTCGTTAGTTATATGCCCGTTCCACTTGAAAATGCAGGATTTAGCTGGAATTAGCAACACCTTTAGGCAAAGCATTGATTGAAGAGAATGGTTGTTCAGAATAATGTGCTCCTGCATTATTTAATAAGATAATCCATGTAGCGCCCTTCTCAAAATCAATACAGCAGCATCGTTAAACATTATATACAGCATAGAGAAAAAATTAATATATGAATAACAAACCAGTCATTCTGATTGTTGATGATCAACCCATCAATTTATCAACGTTATCGAAAGTCTTATCTGAAAAATATCAAGTACGTATCGCAAATTCAGGTAAAAGAGCATTAGACATTGTCAAAAAAAAACCTCTACCAGATTTAATATTACTTGATATTATGATGCCTGATATGGATGGTTATACTGTTTTAACCTCGTTAAAAGGTAATGTGTTGACGCAGAGAATTCCTGTTATTTTTGTTACGACTATAGATACTCTCTTAGATGAAGAACGTGGACTTTCTCTAGGTGCAGTTGACTACGTCACCAAACCAATACGGCCAGCCATTTTAATGGCACGAGTTGATGCTCATTTACGCTTAAAACAAGCAAATGATTTTTTATATAGCAAACATGACTTTCTTGAACAAGAAATTCGTCGGAATATAAAAGAAAATTTAATCATTCAAAATGTCAGTATACGTGCATTAGCGCATCTTGCCGAAATACGAGACCCTGAAACAGGGCAACATATTTTACGTACTCAGTCCTATGTTAAAATTCTTGCGGAGCATTTATATAAAAAAAATCTCTATCCAGAAACCCTTAATAATAACTATATAGACTTAATAACACGTTCAGCTCCTTTGCACGACATTGGTAAAGTGGGTATTCCTGATTATATTTTACTTAAAAATGGAAAACTCAATGATGATGAATGGAACATAATGAAAAAGCATGCTGAGTACGGTGCAAAAGCAATAGAATTAACAGAGCAGGATTTTGAACAGCCTATTGAATTTTTAACTATAGCGAAAGAAATTGCCAGATGGCATCATGAAAAATGGGATGGTAGTGGTTATCCCGATGGGCTATCAAAAAATGATATTCCAGTATCAGCTCGGTTAATGGCTATTGCCGATGTATTTGACGCGTTAGCAGCGGATAGAGTTTACAAAAAAGCATTGCCATTAGATGACGTTAAGCAAATTATAATTGAAGGTAAAGCTAACCATTTTGATCCCATAATGGTTGAAGCGTTTGTTGAATGTTTTGATGAATTTTCAACGATAGCAAAACAATACACATACACTTCTTCAACGATCATTTGAGGGAGTAAAATGGATACGATATGAATATTTCTGATGAAGTTGTGACAAACAAATCACTCTTGTTGAGGTTGCTTGATAAGCAACACCGCGTTGTTTTGTGTAGTACTTTGATTTCATGAATTTTAATTATTATTTTTCTTAACCTATATTAATTCATCATTAAAATGAATTGAATTACAGCATTACCAATCACTAGAGCTTGTTGCTAAATTGAAAGTAAAACAGATAAATCGTTGGTTATCTGAACATGAAAAACACCTCATATACCCGTTCCACTTGAAGATGCAGTTTCTAGCTTAGCTCCCTACGGGCAAGCCGATAAAGGGTCATCTCCTGCGTTATTGATTTCGACAATAGAATAACTATTCTCTTCAATCAATTCCTGGTAGCTAACCCTTTCTCGACTGGCTGAAATCTGCATCTTGAAGTAGAGCGGGTATAGTTTTAAAATCGTCAGAATCACTAAACGATCTACTCAACAACCAAACCATAGACTCTCAGCGACTCATCAAAAGAGAGCTTATTGAAAGCAACGAAGTTATTGATGATGATGATCTTTATGGCGAAATGGTCGATGGTATGCTGGACAGTGAAACCGTGAATGTTAAAACGTTTAACTGTGGCCATGCGGCAATAGAGTATTTACAATCAGAAACGGCGGATATTATATTACATGATGCCTAATCTCAATGGGTTAGGCATCCTACGCTTGCTTAAATCATCCAACACGCTTAAAAAATACCGGTAGTAATGCTCACAGGAGATAGCACGAGAAATATTGTTGTAGAAAGTATTAAAGCGGGTGCGAAGGACTACATTATAAAGCCCGCTAATCGTAAGATATTGTTAGTCTTTAGTAACTATTTTGGCATCAGTTAGTTATTAGTGATGCGAATAAATATTGTACAGAACGAACCCATTTCATTTAACTCACAAAACCATATTAATTTAGTTGCCAATAGAAAAGATCTATAATCGCTAATTTATACTTTAAATAAACATTTACTTTGTGCTAAATCAAAGTAAGTGTTTTAATTCCTTATATAATATTAAATATCCTTTATTACGTTATTCTTTATGAATCATCAAATTTTAGTTTTTCTCAAAGCATTATTAGGTAGTTGCAAAGACTTGCTACCGATTATTCTCGTGATTGCATTTTTCCAATTTGCCGTTCTGCAACAACCCATGCCTAATGTTGGCGATATTTTAGTCGGTTTAGCATTAGTCGTCCTTGGTTTAACTTTTTTTATCTACGGTTTAGAAATGGGATTATTTCCTATTGGCGAATCAATGGCGCAAGCCTTCGCTAAAAAAGGCAGTATTAGTTGGTTACTGACGTTTGCTTTTTGTTTAGGGTTTGGCACTACCGTGGCCGAGCCTTCACTCATTGCAGTAGCTAAAGAAGCGGCGATTGTCGCCGCATCGGGTGGCATTATTGCCGACACGTTAGAATCACAACTTTCATACGCCAACGGATTACGTTTTACCGTTGCCTTTGCCGTTGGCTTTGCCATTGTTATTGGGGTGTTACGTATACTTCGTGGTTGGCCAATACAGTATTTAATCTTAGGCGGTTATGTTGTTGTTGTTATGATGACAATGATTGCCCCTAGTTGGATTATCGGCATTGCATACGACTCGGGTGGCGTTACCACTTCAACTATTACTGTTCCCTTGGTGACAGCACTCGGTGTTGGCTTAGCATCGGCAATAAAAGGCAGAAACCCAATGATTGACGGTTTTGGTTTGATCGCTTTCGCCTCATTAACACCGATGATTTTTGTAATGATTTACGGCATGGTGATTGGTTAATGGACTTATTCTTTGAATTTTTGACCACCTTAAAAAATACCGTTGTTGATGTATTACCTATTCTGTCAATAATCTTAGGTTTTCAACTACTTGTTATTCGCAAACCTATACCGCATATCAAGCAAGTAGGTTTCGGCTTTCTTTATGTGCTTATTGGTTTAGCCTTATTTTTGCTTGGTTTGGAAAAAGCCTTATTTCCGTTAGGAAAAATGATGGCGGAACAATTAACCGCACCAGAATTCATTCATGCTGGCGAGCACGTCTTAACAAGCGTTCATTGGTCAGATTATAAGTGGGTGTATGTTTTTGCTGCCGCAATCGGTTTTAGTACAACAATTGCGGAGCCTTCACTTATTGCTGTAGCTCTTAAGGCTGAGGAAGTTTCTGGTGGTGCTATTAATGCAAATAGCTTGCGTATTTCAGTGGCCATTGGTGTTGCTGTTGGCATCGCATTAGGGAGTTATCGCATCGTCGTGGGTCACCCTATCCATTACTATATTATTTCTGGTTATGTTGTAGTGGTCATACAAACTTTTTATTGTCCTAAGATGATTGTGCCATTGGCATATGATTCCGGCGGTGTCACAACATCTACCGTAACGGTTCCTTTGGTTGCTGCTTTAGGCTTAGGCTTAGCCAGTACTATTCCTGGACGTAGCCCATTAATTGATGGATTTGGCCTAATTGCTTTTGCTAGTTTATTTCCTATCATTGCGGTAATGGCTTATGCGCAACTTTCTGAAGCCAAAGCACACCGGGCTCATAATAAACTTGAAAAAAGAAATAAACTTAAACAAGAACTTAAAGATAAACGTAACTTAAACAGAAACAACAAGACTCTTTAAAGAGTCTACATAGATAAATAAAACAGGTGATCACATGCAATTTAAATTAATTGTTGCCTTTGTTGACGACGCTGTCACAGACGACGTTATGAAAGGCGCAAGAATGGCTGGCGCTACAGGCGCAACGATAATCAATAATGCCAGAGGTGAAGGTATAAAGCGCCAACACACTTTTTTTGGCATGCAACTTGAAACACAAAGGGATGTATTACTGTTTGTTGTTGAGCAGCACTTAGCAAGAAAAATACTAGAGCGAATTAGTAGCATTGCGGGGTTTGATGAAGACCCGGGTAAAGGTATCGCTATTCAATTAAATGTCGAAGATGCAGTGGGTGTAGCTCATCAAGTAGAGCGGTTAAAAGGTAAAGTTGAGGAAGAGCTATGAACCACAAATTAGTACAGGTTAAAGATGCAATGACCACAGATAACTATCAATTTGCTGATGGGATGATGACCGTTGCTGAAGGTATTAAATTAGCCAAAGAGCATAATGTTAGTGTATTAATTATTAATAAACGTAATGCTCAAGATGAATACGGTTTAGTGATGCTTGCCGATATTGCCAAAGAGGTCATAGCAAAAGATCGTTCGCCCGATCGCGTCAATTTATATGAAATAATGGCAAAACCTTTGATCAGTGTTTTACCCGATATGGATGTAAGGTATTGCGCACGATTATTTGAACGCTTTAGTATTCACTTGGCACCGGTTATTGAAAACAAAGATATTATTGGCATGGTTGACTATACCAATATGGTCCTTAGTCAAGTCGATTAGCTTGGTATTAACAATCAAAAAGTCTACATCTAATAATGTAGACTTTTTCTAAATCTTTTCCTTTCCAGCACAACGATGTTGTTTTAAAGAACAAACGGTCATAAAAAACAGTTCCCCCTACGTATAAAATTCAATAAAAGGGCAAAAGTCTCTATACCCGCTCCACCTCAAGATGCAGGTTTCAGCCAGTCGAGAAAGGGTTAGGTGCAAGGCATGGATTGAAGAGAATAGTTGTTCTATTATCGAAATCGATAACGCAGGAGATGACCCTTTATCGGCTTACCCGTAGGGAGCTAAGCTAGAAAACCAGTCCTGCGTTGCACTACTTGATAAGGGAACAACCATTATCTTCGTATCGCGCCTTGATCTGATTTCCTAGCTTAACTCTGAAACTGCATCTTGAGGTGGAACGGGTATAGACGCTTTGTTTGATTAATATTCTATGGATATTATGATTATAGTTTGCGCTTACGTTGGTTGAAATAATCAGTATATAAAAGGAGTATTAAATGCATGATCTTTCTATTTTAGCCACTATTTGGGCGAGTGTTTTTGTTGCAGCATATCTTGCGGACAAAACACGACTAACACCGGTACTCTGGTATTTGTTTTGCGGTACAGTGTTAATAAATATTGATTTTTTACCTCGAGAAATGCCTGTTTTTATTAGTGACTTTGCTGATTTAGGCATTATCATTATTATGTTTGCGTTAGGCTTTGAGGAAGAAACTGATAATTTTATTGGTAGCCTGAAACGTAGTTGGGGCATTGCTTTATTTGGCGCGATAGTCCCTTTTGCCATTGCTTATTTTTTCACTTTATATTTTTGGCATGATGAAAATATTGCACTAATGTGTGCTTTAGCGATGACCGCTACTGCTGTTTCTCTTACGATGGTATCGCTAAAAGGAGAAGGTTTAAGCGGTACCCCCGCGGCAACTGGCATTATGACTTCTGCGGTACTTGATGATATTGGTTCACTGGCTTTAGTGGCTATTATGGTGCCCATTGCAACAGGTGAGGCCACTGCCAGTGTTGCCGGTATTGCCTGGGTATTAGGTAAAGCCATTGCCTTTTTTGTTATGGTGGTTATTATCGGTAATTGGTTATTTCCTGCAAGCCAAGGGCTGTTGGCAAAAATCCCTATCATAGGTCAAATCAACTTACGTAGGTTCTTATCTATGGGCAAAGGTGAATATACTATTTTGTTTTTACTGCTTATTGCTGTAGCCGTAGGCTTACTTGCTCATGAATTTGGTTTTCATCCCGCTATTGGTGCCTATATGGCCGGTTTAGTTGTCCATAGAGAATATTTTGATTTTCATCAAGAAAAAGAAATCGACTTCTATCAACAAGCACGAGAAATCATTGATAATGTTGCCTTTACGTGGATTGGCCCGGTATTTTTTGTCACGTTAGGTGCAAAACTTATTTTTGATATGGATATGTTGATGTCTATTATCCCTGAAGCGCTGATGCTTTTTGCGGCTTTGTTTATTGGGCAAATTACTTCTGCGGGTTTAGCCGCTCGTTTCACTGGCAAGTTTAGTTGGCCAGATAGCTTAATGATAGGCTTTGGCATGCTAGGACGTGCAGAGCTTGCTTTTGTGGTAATGAATATTGCTTTTGTACAGTATCAAATATTATCTACTGAAGCTTTTTATACCTTAATGTTAACTTGTTTCTTATTAAATACCTCAGTGCCATTAACGATTCGCTGGTGGAAGGCAAAGTTTTCATCGTGAGAATCAAAGATTAATAAACTAGTTTAACTGGCTATAAACTCAACATGTAGACTCCTATTGGTATTATAACGCTTTTGTTAACGTAGAGATAAAGGTTAAAATAGCGTTAATTCATCTCTCTTGATTACATTAGTTAGAACATAAGGCATTGTTATGAATACAATTTACCACCATCCCGTACAAATATATTATGAAGATACCGATCATTCTGGTGTGGTGTATCACCCTAACTTTTTAAAATACTTTGAACGCGCCCGTGAGCATGTTATTGACAGCGATCGCTTAGCCAAGTTGTGGAATGAAAAAGGCTTAGGATTTGCCGTTTACAAAGCTAATTTAACCTTTCAAGACGGTGTGGAATTTGCTGAGATTTGTGATATTCGCACCAGTTTTAGTCTTGATGGTAAATATAAAACTTTATGGCAACAAGAGGTTTGGCGACCTAACGCGAGTAAACCTGCAGTCATTGGTTATATTGAAATGGTTTGTTTGGATAAAGAAAAACGTTTGCATCCTATTCCTGAAGAAATATTAATTCCGCTCACATCAGGCTAGTAGTCACCTAAACACTTTCAAAGTGGCAATATATTTCAAAGGTATCAAAGCCAGCGTCGATCAATTGAAATAGTATTGTACTGTGGATGCTATTTAAAAAACTCCAAATTTGATCTAAACTCATATAAGTTAATTAAAGGTGTAGAGTATAAAACATGGCGAGAAGAAACCAGAAAGTAATAGACGAAGAAGTATTCTTTGATGCCTCAGAGCAGTTAGTTTCTATTACTGATACTCGTGGCGTTATCATTTATGCGAATGATATTTTTTGCAAAGTTGCTGGTTATACACAAGCCGAATTACATCGAAAAAATCATAATATAGTGCGTCATCCTGATATGCCCCAAGCAGCATTTAAAGATTTATGGGTAGAAGTAGAAGCGGGAAATCATTGGCAAGGCGTGGTGAAAAATTTATGTAAAGATGGCCGTTATTACTGGGTTGATGCTTACGTGACTCCGATGTATGAAAACGGTGTTTTGACTGGCTATCAATCGGTACGCGTAAAACCTTCAAATGAATTAAAGCAAAAAGCGGCTGCGGTTTACCAAGCGATTAATACCAATAAACTGGGGATGTCGGAGCCGAAAAAAAACCAAATTAAAAAGTTTACTGCATTTGTTGCGGTTGCTTTTATTGTTGGCAGTACTTATTTTAATCTAGGTGTCTATTGGGGGAGTGCAATACTCGCCGCTTTTATGGTTCTTTTTGCTTCATTATTTGATGAGCTTATTAGCTTACCTCGTTATATAAAACAGCAAAAACAAAAATATACTAGTATTTGTCGAGTGATATATACCGATGGTGGTTTACAGTCAGTGTTAGAGTTTAGAGAAAGTTTATATCAAGCTCGCATTCGCACCATTTTAGGACGTATGAATGACTCGCTAAGCGTTATTGCTAAGGTTGTTAATAATTTAAATGCGGCAATCAGTGATACTAGTGATAAAATTGATGATCAAAATCATGAAACCACACAAATAGCCACCTCGATGAATCAAATGTTGGTAACCATTGCCGATGTTAGCGAAAATGTTGTGCAAACGGCTGATAGAGTTGAACAAGTTTATCAGCAATGTGAGACATCAAAATCATTAATGTCTGGCTCAGTAACACAAATATTAGGGTTACAAGATAATGTCACCTCAGCACATAGTGTGTCGGAAGAGTTGGTAAAAATTGTTACCTCGATTAATGATCAAGTGATTGAAATTCAAGGGATAGCAGATCAAACTAATTTATTGGCATTAAATGCGGCTATTGAAGCGGCAAGAGCTGGAGAACAAGGGCGAGGTTTTGCTGTGGTGGCCGATGAAGTGCGTTCATTAAGTGCTAGAACCCATAGTGTATCAGATGGCATTAATGAATCAGTTCGCCATGTTACTGACAAGCTTGCCAATGTTACAAATTTGATGGCAAGTAACATTACTACTAGCCAAGAGTGTGCTCAATCAGGCAAGACAGTATATGACTCATCAGAAGAAATTTATCAGCAAATGATTTCCATTGCTGATTTAACTACGCAAGTATCTTCGGCATCAAAAGAGCAAAGTATTGTTGCCGAAGAAGTTAATAATAATGTACAGCGCGTTGCTGATTTAGCACAAGCACTGGTTGATTCAGATACGTTATCTAATAATATTTCATTACTGAACCAAGAGGCTAGTCAATTAACTAAGTTAGCAACTACCTTTAGTCATAAGTAGTCACGAGTAATTACTCGTTTATCGAGTTACCAAGCATATTCTTGGTAACCTAATAAAGGCGTGCTATTAAAGCAGCGTAATTGATAAAGGCTATCTTGATTATTATCTTTTGCTCTTAATGCTATTGCAATACGATGTGGCTCATTACTATTTGGGTATAAAAGCCAATTACGCCATCTATTAGCATCATCTACTCTGTGTTGAGCAAAGCTCAAGCTAATGGCACTTTTAATAGTAAAGTGGGGGCTTTTTTCAACTATTGCATCGGTAATATTGAAACTAAAATCTTTTAAGGGAATGGCTAATCCTAATCCCCATGCTTTAATATAGGATTCTTTTAGTGTCCAATAATCAAAAAAACGATGGCGTTGTTGTTCTTTGGGTAATGAAAATAATTCTTTAGTTTCAATGGCAGAAAAATAACGATTGGCAATGGCTAATACATCATTACTGCGCGTCGTATTTTCAACATCGCAGCCAATATCATCTTCTAAGGTAACCGCACAAATAATTAGACCTTTGGTATGGCTTATATTAAACCGTAACGGTAGTGGTGGGTTAACAATTTCAGGTTTATCCTTTTCGCCTTTATCAAAGCGCCAATCATTGGGGGCAATATCTGCGTAATAAGACAGCAGGTCACGTATAAAAGCTCTGGTAATCAATGCATCATGTCTGTCGTGTGAAAATTTATATCTTTGCTGTTTTATTGTTTCATCAGCGCTAAGTAAACTTTTATATTGATTGAGTAATTCAGGCTGTGTGACGTTGTCTGGATTGACTTGCCATAGATGAATTTCATTTTTCTTAATGTCCAGTGAACTTTTGGAGTTTTTAGCACTATAAACAAGGGGCATGAAAAAGTATCACTAGGTTGTATTGAATGATTTGATGTGATTTTTATCACAAAGGCTATCGCTAATAAGCGTAACTTTACCATAAAGCTTATTATTAATTTTGTTTTTTTATGCTGTTTTTATTTAAAATTGTTGATGTACATCAACGATTTTAAAACGCTTTCGCTTGATTTTTATAAAAACAAAATTAATTTAAAGTAACTGGTTGTCCATTACCGCTTATAGTGTGTTAATACTTTGGTCTATTTTTATGTTGAACCTTGTATCGGGTGATTGTGTTGGGTGTGAAACCTGTGTATATTAGCCCACCTTAGAAAAATACAATTATTGTATTTTGAACTAACTTCACAGCAAACGACGGATGATTAATGCTTAAGCAACATGCTAACGCTACCACCACACCAGAAATGCGCGCATTTATCCATGAGTCAGACCTGCCGACCGCCGTACTTGCTCGTTTACTCAAAATATCTGAGTCGACTGTACGTAAGTGGCGTCAGCGAGAATCAATGTCAGACGCTTCACATGTTCCTAAGCAATTAAACACCACGTTAAGTGAAGCGCAAGAATATGTGGTGGTTGAACTACGTACTCGGTTATTACTCTCACTTGATGAATTACTCGTTGTTTGTAAACAATTCATTAATCCACATGTGTCTCGTGCCGGTTTGCAACGCTGCTTAAAACGTCATGGTGTCTCGCGTTTAGCCGACATGGAAGACAGTGGAGAATTTATGGATGCGGACAGCCCGCTTTCATCCACTGTACAAGTGACGTTAGAAGACACCCTGGATCACCAAGTATTGCTTTCTGATATATCTCCAGAAGCGATGCGTGAAGTCTTAAATCGCACCAATAATTTATCTGAAGATGAAGTAGTACAAGTGAAGGTAACGCAGTTACCTGACTTCTCTAATAAAGGGTCGAATAAAGAGTTTAATAAAGAGTCTGAACACGGGACAGAAAACACTCAAGAACCAGCAAATAAACGACGTTTACTCGTCGCCAACGACCCTATCTCTGGCTGGGTCTATGTTGATATCTACGATGGTAACGAAGCTGATGCTGCCAGCCGTTACATGAGCTACGTGCTCACCAAAGCCCCATTCCATATCCGTCGAATTTTGGCGGGTAATTATACTGAATTTCTAAGTCGTTTTCGTTTACTTAACAATGTAGCGAACAATGCTACTAATAACACGGTTGATGAAAAAAAACATCAAAGTGATATTGACAATTGTGACCGCGAAAATGCAACAAAATCCTAAACTGGAGTTACTTTAATGGTTAAGAAATCTATGGCTAATAAGCAAAACACAACAAGCGTTAAAACAGTTAAAGCTGAAGAAACGCTCACTGACGAACAGCAATTTAATTCGCGTTTACAAGAATGTCCTATTGCGGTTGTTGGTATGGCCTCAATTTTTGCTGATGCTAAAAACTTAGAAGACTACTGGGATAATATTTTTGAATCAGTAGATGCCATTAAAGACGTTCCTAGTGATCGTTGGGCGGTTGATGATCATTATGATAGCGATCCGCGTGCAGCAGACAAAACCTATTGTAAGCGTGGTGGTTTTTTACCTGAAATAGATTTTGATCCAATGGAGTTTGGTTTACCGCCAAACATTTTAGAATTAACAGATATCGCACAGTTATTATCATTAGTGGTTGCTCGTGACGTATTAAATGATGCAGGTATTGGTGATGGCTCAGGTTATGACCGTGATAAAGTCGGTATTACGCTAGGTGTGGGTGGTGGTCAAAAACAAATTTCACCTTTAACGTCTCGTTTGCAAGGTCCGGTATTAGAAAAAGTATTAAAAGCGTCAGGTGTTGACGCTGAAGATCGTGCCATGATCATCGAAAAATTCAAAAAAGCCTATATCGGCTGGGAAGAAAATTCATTCCCCGGCATGTTAGGTAACGTTATTGCAGGTCGTATCGCTAACCGTTTCGATTTTGGTGGGACTAACTGTGTGGTTGATGCAGCTTGTGCTGGCTCTTTAGCGGCAATTAAATTGGCGATTTCTGACTTGTTAGAACATCGCTCTGAAGTGATGATTTCAGGTGGTGTATGTTGTGACAACTCACCGTTTATGTACATGTCCTTTTCAAAAACTCCTGCTTTTACTACCGGTGAAGATAGTCGTCCGTTTGATAACGATTCAAAAGGAATTATGATCGGTGAAGGTATCGGCATGATGGCGTTTAAGCGTCTTGAAGATGCTGAACGTGATGGCGATAAAATTTATGCGGTACTGAAAGGTATAGGTACGTCGTCAGATGGTCGTTTTAAATCTATTTACGCACCTCGTCCAGATGGACAAGCAAAAGCATTAAAACGTGCTTATAAAGATGCCGGTTTTGATCCCCTCACTTGTGGATTAATTGAAGCGCACGGCACAGGAACTAAAGCTGGTGATGCCGCTGAGTTTAGTGGTTTAGTTAAGCATTTTAGTACAGACAACGAACAGAAACAGCATATCGCATTAGGCTCAGTTAAATCACAAATTGGCCATACAAAATCGGCTGCCGGTTCAGCAGGTATGATTAAAGCGGTATTAGCATTACACCATAAAGTATTGCCGGCCACTATTCATATTGATCAACCTAATCCTGCGCTAGAAATTGAAAATACCCCAATGTATTTGAACAGTGAAACACGTCCTTGGATGGCAAGAGAAGATGGTGTGCCTCGTCGTGCTGGTATTAGCTCCTTTGGTTTTGGTGGTACCAACTACCACATGGTATTAGAAGAATATCGTCCAACGGCTACTGGTCAATATCGTTTAAATGCGGTGCCGCAAACTATTTTAGTGACGGCTGCTAATGAAAGTGCTTTGGTTGCTAACTTAACTGAATGGCAAGCTAAATTGAGTGTTGATAGTGACGCTCAAGCTTATGTATTTAACGCCTTAGTTACTGAAAACACCTTACAAACTCCTGCGGCTGATTTAGCCCGTTGTGGTTTTGTTGCTAAAAATGCAGCGCAAGCAATCAACATGATTGAAGCCGCACTTAAACAATTTATAGCTAAAGCAGGCAGTGAAGAATGGTCTGTTCCTACGGGAGTTTATTTCCGCAAATCAGGTTTAGCCGTCACGGGTAAAGTGGTTGCCCTTTTTTCTGGTCAAGGTTCACAATACGTCAATATGGGACGAGAGCTAGCCTGTAACTTCCCTAGTGTTATGCAAGCAGCGCAAGATATGGACAGTGAATTTGCCAATGCGGGTTTAGGACAATTAACGCCAACTACCTACCCAATTCCTGTGTTTAGTGATGATGCTCGAAAAGCACAAGAGGAAGCCTTACGCTTAACTCAAAACGCTCAACCGGCTATTGGCACGTTAAGTGTTGGTCTTTATAAAACATTTACCAATGCCGGCTTTAAAGCTGATTTCACCGCTGGACATAGCTTTGGCGAATTAACTGCGCTTTGGGCGGCAGGCGTAATCAATGATAGCGATTATCTGATGTTAGCACGTAGTCGCGGTCAAGCGATGGCGGCACCAAAAGAATCTAGCATAGACACAGGCACCATGATCGCCGTTGTGGGTTCACCTGAAAAAGTAGCGATAGATATCAAAGACATTAACGATATCTCAATTGCTAATTACAACTCAAATAATCAAGTGGTTGTTGCGGGTGCTACCAGTCAAATTGCTATTGCTATTGATGAATTAAAAGCCAAAGGTTACAAAGTTGTTCCATTACCTGTATCGGCAGCATTCCATACGCCATTAGTGGGTCATGCACAAAAACCCTTTGCAGCGGCAATTGATAACGCTAAATTTAATAAGCCGAGCGTGCCTGTTTATTCTAATGGCACAGCAAAAGCCCATCCAAGCAATGCTAATGACATTAAAAAGAGCTTAAAAAATCACATTTTAGAATCAGTTCATTTTAATGAAGAAATTGATAATATTTATGCTGACGGTGGTCGGGTATTTGTTGAATTTGGTCCTAAAAATGTATTAACTAAACTGGTTGAAAACATTTTAAAAGAGAAAGACGACGTAGTCGCTATTGCGGTTAACGCTAATCCGAAAAAATCTGCTGATATGCAAATGCGTCAAGCGGCTGTTCAAATGGCTGTACTAGGCTTAACGCTTAATGAAATTGACCCTTATTGTGCGGTTAAACGTCCATTGGTTGCTGCTAAAATGTCGCCATTGGCAATGAAATTAACTGGCGCATCTTATGTTAGTGCTAAAACATCAAAAGCGTTTGATGATGCATTAAATGATGGTTGGAAGGTTAAACAAGCCACCTCAGTACCTGTTGCAGTACCAACGCCACAAGTAGTAGAAAAAATAGTAGAAGTTGAACGAATTGTTGAAGTAGAGAAAATTGTTTACTTGAATGCTGATGGCACAGTTGCTCAGCCAAACCAAGTTATTGCGCCTATTGCGAATACTAATACCAATAATACCGATGCTAATAGTTTAGCCAGTAGCATTGAACGCAGTGTTAGCCAGTTTGTTGATCATCAACAACAGTTATTAAACGTTCACGAACAATATATGCAAGGGCCAAAAGATTACGCTAAAACGTTTGATACGGTGCTTTCATCTCAAGAAGGTAATGAGTTACCTGAAAGCTTAGATCGCACGTTGGGCATGTATCATGATTTCCAATCTGAAACGCTACGTGTGCATGAACAATATCTGAATAATCAAACAGATAATATGACAGCAATGTTATCACCGAGTGATAAGTCTATCGTTGAAGGTACGGTTGAAAGCACAGTTAAAAGTCCGGCTGAAAAAATAGTGACTCAAGCAGCACCTAAAGCTCCTACAACACCAAGAGTTGCTCAAATTGCACCAGTTGCCAAGTCTACTAGTCAAGTTTCAACGCCAGTTGCTCCTCAGGTAATTAATCGACCTGTAGCGGCTCCGGTTCAAACAGTAGCCACCGCCGTTGCTATGGCACCTATCGCTCAAACGGTAGTGGCGGTTAGTGCAGAAGTTGCTCCTGCTGCAACCGTTGATTTAGCAACCATTCAAACCGTGATGATGGAAGTAGTTGCCGAGAAAACCGGTTATCCAACTGAAATGCTTGAACTAGAAATGGACATGGAAGCAGATTTGGGCATCGACTCAATCAAACGTGTTGAAATTCTAGGGTCAGTACAAGAGCTTATTCCTGATTTGCCAGAACTAAATCCTGAAGATCTTGCTGAACTTCGCACATTAGGCGAAATTGTTAATTATATGAAGTCCAAAGCAGCCTCTGCTGCACCAGCACTTCACTTAGTTGAAACAACTACGCCAACCATTGATTTAGGTCACATACAATCAGTAATGATGGATGTTGTCGCTGAGAAAACAGGTTATCCAACAGAAATGTTAGAGCTTGAAATGGACATGGAAGCTGATTTGGGTATTGACTCGATCAAACGTGTTGAAATCTTGGGTTCGGTTCAAGAAACTATTACAGACTTACCTGAACTCAACCCAGAAGACTTAGCTGAGTTACGTACGCTAGGTGAAATTGTTGGTTATATGCAGTCTAAAGTGTCTGCTGCTCCTGCAGTAGTGAGTGCTAGTGTCGTAAGTAGTGCTCCTGCGATTGATACTGATTACATTCAAAAAGTAATGATGGAAGTCGTCGCCGAGAAAACCGGTTATCCAACTGAAATGTTAGAGCTTGAAATGGACATGGAAGCGGACTTAGGTATTGACTCGATTAAACGTGTTGAAATCTTAGGTGCTGTTCAAGAGACTATTCCAGACTTACCAGAGCTTAACCCTGAAGATTTAGCTGAACTACGTACACTAGGCGAAATTGTTAGTTATATGCAATCCAAAGTATCTGCTGCACCAGCTCCTGTAGCTGAAGTAGCAAATGCTCCTGTTGCAGCTACGGCACCTTCGATTGATACCGATTACATCCAAAAAGTTATGATGGAAGTCGTCGCTGAGAAAACCGGTTATCCAACAGAAATGTTAGAACTGGGTATGGATATGGAAGCTGACTTAGGTATTGACTCAATTAAACGTGTCGAAATATTAGGTGCGGTTCAAGAGACTATTCCTGACTTACCAGAGCTTAACCCAGAAGATTTAGCTGAACTACGTACACTAGGCGAAATTGTGAGTTATATGCAGTCTAAAGTCGCTGCAGCTCCAGCCCCTGTAGCTGAAGTAGCAAGTGCTCAAGTTACTAGTGCCCCAGCGATTGATACTGACTACATCCAAAAAGTGATGATGGAAGTCGTCGCTGAGAAAACCGGTTACCCAACAGAAATGTTAGAACTGGGCATGGATATGGAAGCTGACTTGGGTATTGACTCTATTAAACGTGTTGAAATCTTAGGTGCAGTTCAAGAAACAATCCCTGACTTGCCAGAGCTTAACCCTGAAGACTTAGCTGAACTACGAACGTTAGGTGAAATTGTTAGTTATATGCAATCTAAAGTTGCTCCTGTAGCTGTAGCAGAAAGTGCTCAAGTTGTTACTACTGAAAACGCTGCACCAGCGATTGATACTGATTACATTCAAAAAGTAATGATGGAAGTGGTTGCCGAGAAAACGGGCTATCCGGCTGAAATGTTAGAACTTGCCATGGATATGGAAGCAGACTTAGGTATTGACTCAATTAAACGTGTTGAAATCTTAGGCGCGGTTCAAGAAACAATCCCTGACTTACCTGAGCTTAATCCTGAAGATTTAGCTGAACTACGTACGTTAGGTGAAATTGTTAGTTATATGCAATCTAAAGTTGCCCCTACTGAGCCAACACCACCAGGCGCGAAAGCGAGTGTTCCGGCATCGGAAAAAGCAATTGACATTGCTGCTAGCTTTCAAGGCGCACCAAGTGCCACGGTTGAATTAACGGCATTGTCTTCAATTAATAAAATTGTTCAAGACGTTACTCAGCAAGGTGGCGCTAATGCGCTAATCGTTGACGATGGCACAGGCGCTGCAGTTGCGTTAAGTGGAAAACTAGTGAAAGCCGGTTGGAATGTTACTGCATTAAAACCTAATTGGGTAACTGTTAACTCGAAAAAAGCTTTTGCTAAATCAGTTAATGTAATTGAAATTGGCAACAGTGATAAAACCCTTGATGAAGCGAAAATTAGCGACATCATCGAGAAAAACGAACAACTTGATACCGTCATTTATCTGCAATCAAGCAACCCAGTTGATGCTATTGAATACCCAGAAGTAGCAAAACAAGGCTTAATGCTAGCATTTGTATTAGCTAAGTTGTCAAAAGTAAAAGCAGCAACTAAGGCACGCGCCTCATTTGTTGTTGTTACACGACAAGGTGGCACGTTAGGTTTTGCTAATAATGACGATAGCGCAACACAGGTTAAAGCCGATGTTAACGCTGACTTAGTGCAAGCGGGTTTAGCTGGCTTGGTTAAAACCATCAACCATGAGTGGAATGCGGGTAACGATAACGTATTTTGTCGTGTCGTTGATTTATCAGCTAAATTAGCGGCAGATAAAGCGGCAACGATTATCAGTGATGAATTACTTGATATTGATACCAGTATTGTTGAAGTGGCGCATGACACCGACAACCTTAGCAACAATATAGGCACACGTTTAACGCTAACAGGCTTTGCCACCGACAGTTATCAGTTAACTGCGGGTACAAGTATTAACAGTGATTCAGTATTTTTAGTGAGCGGTGGCGCAAAAGGCGTAACCGCACATTGTGTGATAGAAATTGCCAAACAATACCAGTCTAAATTTATTCTATTAGGTCGTTCATCGTTTGATGATAATGAACCCAGCTGGGCAAAAGACATTACCGATGAAGTGGCACTGAAAAAAGCCGCGATGCAAGCCTTGATTGCTGCAGGTGATAAACCTACACCGGTTAAAGTAACGCAATTTGTTCGTCCAGTATTAGCAAATCGTGAAATTGCACAAACCTTAAATGCGATTAAAGCGGCTGGCGGTCAAGCGCAATACGTTGCAGCAGATGTGACTAATAGCAGCAATGTTTCTGCTGAAGTTGCGCCAATAGCTAAAGAGTTTGGTGAAGTCACGGGTATTATTCATGGCGCGGGTGTTTTAGCTGATAAATTTATTGAGCAAAAAACGCTTGAAGAATTTAATGCGGTGTATACGACTAAAATTGACGGTTTGCTTTCTTTATTGGCAGCAACAAATACTAAAAACGTTAAACACTTAGTTTTATTCTCATCAGCGGCAGGCTTTTACGGAAACCCAGGCCAGTCTGATTACTCTATTGCTAACGATATTTTAAATAAAACGGCTTATCGCTTTAAAGCGTTAAACCCAACGGCTCAAGTACTTAGCTTTAATTGGGGTCCTTGGGATGGCGGCATGGTAACACCTGAGCTTAAACGTATGTTTAACGATCGTGGTGTATATATCATTCCACTTGATGCCGGCGCTAAATTATTAGTAAGCGAACTAGCTGCAAATAATAACCGTTGTGCGCAAATTTTAGTGGGTAATGACCTATCTAAAGATCAAGCCACAGATGAAGCAGGTGCTACTGTAAAAAAGCCACAAGTTAGTCGCTTAAACGTCAGTGTTAATAAAACACTTTTAGCGACTAACAATGATTTTTTAGCTGACCATACGATTGGCGATGACCAAGTTTTCCCAACTGTATGTGCGATCGCTTGGATGCGCGATGCCAGTGAAAAAGCTTATCAAGGCTATCACTACCAAGGGTTAGAAAATTACAAACTGTTTAAAGGTATCGTCTTTGAAAGTAAGAGTGATGGCAATGAAGCGAGCGAATATCAAATTGATTTGAACGCAGACGTTGTTGATGATGGAGCTAGTTTAGTGGTTGATACTAAAATCTCAAGCATTAATGGGCAAGGAAAAGTCGTTTTTCATTATGGTGCTCAACTTACGTTAGTTAACCAACGTAAGGCTAGCCCTAAGGTTGATTTAGCGATACCAACATCAGCAGAAAATGCGAAAAAAGTTTATAGTAATGGGTCTCTATTTCACGGTGCAAGCTTACAGGGCATCAGTGAAATACTTGAATGTAATGAACAAGGTTTATTATTACGTTGCCAAGTACCTGCCATCGCAGTTGAAAAACAAGGGGACTTCCCGTTAAGTAACAGTGGTACGCAAAGTAATATTTTTGCCAACGACTTAGCCTATCAAGCGATGTTAGTTTGGGTGAAAAAAGAATTAGGATTGGGCAGTTTACCGTCAAGTACCCAAGGTTGGACGGTCTATCGTGAAGTGACACTTAATGAGTGTTTTTACTTGAAATTAACGGTTGTTAAAAGTTCAGGCAAAGGCAAACAACGTGGCGCGTTAACGGCAGATATGCAGTTAATTAGCGAAAACAATGAAGTGCTGAGCGAGATAACCTCAGCTAAAGTTACCGCCAGTGCTAATTTAAATGACTTGTTTTTACCTAAAATCACTACAGTAAGCGATGAAAAAGCTATTACTGAGAAAGAAGTGTAATGACAACGAATATCTACCACACTGCCATTATTGGGCTAGATGCTCAGTTTGCCAATAAAAGTGACTTTCAACCGGATATTGATCGGGTTGAACGTGCGCTTTACTTAGGCAAAGAAAAAGGTAAAGAACAAGCTAATGCTCAAGGTAATGAAGAGGCAAATAAAGCGCCTTCAGAAATTACCCTAAGTGACTACAAAAAAGCCGTTGCCCGTATGGCACTTGCTAACCAAGTGAACAGCTCGGATATTAAAGTAGTACTCGTTACGCAAAATGCTGATATTGACAACGCCACTGCTGGATCTGCAAATATTGACAATGTTTTAGTGGTTAGTTCATTAGCTAAAGCACTAGTGCAAATTGATTCACTCATTGCCCAAAATAATTTAGTCGCGTTAGTTGGTGTTCACTTAGCAGATAACTTAACACAGAGCTTAGTAGATAATTTAGCTACAGATAATGAATTATCAGCACCCGCGACTATTAGCTTTGATCAAAACTTTAGCGGCTATCAACCCTGTTATGGAATTGCGGCATTATTATTGTCATCTTCAAGCTTTGCTCAAGCCAATAACAGCTACATATACTCAGGCTTAAAAGGTTTTGCTGTTGGTGATGGTACAGGTGATGATATTCACTCAACTACGCAATTTGCTTTACAAAATTCTGATGTTAATCCTCTTGAGATTGGCTTAGTTGAAGTATCAGCGTTAGCGGATAACAAGTTTGCTACGGCAGAATCTACCGCGTTAATTGCAAGTTATGGTAATGAAGAGACATTAACGACGGCAATCACTTGTGCGCGAAGTGTTACTGGCGAAGGCAAAGGTTTTTCTCAAGTCTTAGGCTTACTGCGCACAGTCATTGCACTGCAACAGCGTTATATTCCGGCCATCAGTGATTGGCAACAGCCTCAAGCAAGTGAGCTAGCAAAGTGGCAAGAGTCAAATTTCTACCTTCCAACAGAATCTCGTCCTTGGTATCCACATGCCGATGGTAGCCCTCATCTTGCGGCATACAGTTGTTTAGCCGATTGTTTGTTAACGGAAACTAATGATTATTGTCATGTCGTTTTAACTGAAAATAAATCAATTAATTCATCTGAAAAGCATCCAGCAGATGATATTCGTCATAATGGTTTTATCGCCAGCAGTGATTTACAACTGGTGTTAATTACCGGTAATGATCAAGAAGGGCTCTTAACATCGTTAGCAGCTATTGAAACCGAGCTTGAAGTTAGCCAACGTAGTATTAAAGAAATAGCGTTGAACTGTTTTAACACATACCAATCTGACGGTGATAAGTCCTCGTTAACAGAGCATACTTATACCGTATCTTTGTTATGTGAATCAAAAGAAGAATTAATCAAAGAAATACAATCGGCAAAATCAGGTGTTGCTGCGGCTTTTGTATCAGCTAACTCTCAAAACGATAATCATAAAAGTACTCAGAAGCACTCGCAGAATGAATGGCGTACGCCTAAAGGCAGCTATTTTAGTGCAATGCCAGTGAATACCGATGAAAACACTAACAATGTCACCTTTTTGTATCCGGGCATTGGCGCAACCTATGTAGGTTTAGGTCGTGACTTATTTCACTTGTTTCCTGAAATCCATCAAGACGTTGCTGATTTAGCTGATGATATTGGTGCAAGCCTAAAAGATCGCTTATTAAACCCACGCACTATTATTCGCCCTGATTTTAAAGCACTTAAACAGCTTGATTTAAACCTGCGTGGCAACTTAGCTGATATTGCTGAAGCAGGGGTTGGCTTTGCTTGTGTTTTTACCAAGGTTTTTGAAAATGTATTTAAGGTTAAAGCTGATTACGCCACTGGTTATTCAATGGGCGAAGTCAGTATGTACGCAGCACTTGGTGCGTGGCAACAACCCGGTTTAATGAGTGCGCGTTTGGCCAATTCAGACACGTTTAATCATCGTCTTTGTGGTGACTTATTAACTTTGCGCGAACATTGGGGTTTGAGCGATAACACTACTGATGAATTGATTTGGGAAACTTACACCATTAAAGCAACGCTTGATGATGTCATTAAAGCTAGCGAAGGTGAAGATCGCGTTTATTGTACTATCATCAATACCCCAGACAGCTTATTACTTGCCGGCTACCCAGCTGATTGCTTACGTGTTATTAAAAAATTAGGCGTGCGCGCCATGCCACTGAATATGGCTAATGCCATTCACAGTGCACCGGCAAATAAAGAATATGATGATATGGTTGAGTTATACACCATGGATGTCATGCCGCGTTTAACAACGAAAATGTATTCAAGCTCCTGTTATTTACCCGTACCACAGCTGAGTAAAGCGATTGCGCATAGTGTGGCAAAATGCCTTTGTGATCGAGTAGATTTTCCCCGTTTGATTAATACCTTGCATAACAAAGGTGCACGCGTATTTATTGAAATGGGACCAGGGCGTTCGTTGTGCAGTTGGGTTGATAAAATTTTAGACTTTACTGCGGAATCACCTGTTGATTCTGCTATCGATACAGACAGTGCTAACAAAGCGCGTGTTGCCGTGCCGGTAAACGCCAAAGGCACTAGTGACGAATTAACGTATTTAAGAGCGATTGCAAAATTAACTAGCCATGGGGTGAAGCTTGATCTTCAAACCCTGTTTAATGGCTCGATTATTGTCAATAACGCTAAAAAAGAATTATAAAACTTTTCGAGGAAAGTATGGAAAATATTGCTGTAGTAGGTATTGCTAATTTGTTCCCAGGATCTTCTGCGCCAGAAGAGTTTTGGCAACAATTGCTAAAAAAACAAGATTGCAGAAGCAAAGCAACCATTGAGCAAATGGGTGTTGATCCTGATAAATATACCGGTAAAAAAGGTGATACAGATAAGTTTTACTGTGTTCACGGCGGCTATATTCGCGACTTTAATTTTGATGCCAGTGCTTTTGTTGAAGGCAAATCGCAAAGTGGCAACGGTTTAACAACAGACTATTTAAACCAGTTAGATGACCTAAATCAGTGGGCATTATACGTTACCCAACAAGCATTAACCGATGCGGGCTATTGGGGCAGTGATACACTTGAAAACTGTGGCGTTATTTTAGGTAACTTATCGTTTCCAACTAAATCGTCTAACCATTTATTTATGCCGCTTTATCACCAAGTGGTTGATGGTGCTTTAAAAGAAGTACTAAATAAAGATTTTCAGTTAAGTCATTTTTCCGATACTGACATAGCAACAACTGATATTCATGCTGATAACGCTTTAGTTGCCGGTTATCCTGCGGCACTGCTTGCCAAAGCAGCAGGGCTTGGCGGTACACATTTTGCGCTTGATGCCGCTTGTGCATCAAGTTGTTATTCAGTGAAATTAGCGTGTGATTATCTCCATACAGGTAAAGCTGACATGATGTTAGCTGGCGCAGTTTCTGGCTCTGATCCTATGTTTGTTAATATGGGTTTTTCAATTTTCCAAGCTTATCCAGCCAATAATGTTCACGCCCCCTTTGATAAAAACTCCCAGGGCTTATTTGCTGGCGAAGGCGCAGGCATGATGGTACTTAAGCGTCATAGTGATGCCGTACGTGATGGCGATAAAATTCACGCTATTATTAAAGGCGGTGCGTTATCTAATGATGGCAAAGGTGAGTTTGTTCTTAGCCCTAATACTAAAGGACAAGTACTTGTTTACGAACGTGCTTATGATGATGCTGGCGTTGACCCACGTGATGTAGATTACATTGAATGTCATGCCACCGGTACACCTAAAGGTGATAATGTTGAACTGACTTCAATGGATACCTTTTTTAGTCGCTTCCCTCGAAAGGAAGGTCGTGAAAATGATAAAAAACCGCTGATTGGCTCAGTAAAGTCTAACCTAGGTCACTTGCTTACTGCCGCAGGTATGCCGGGCATGACTAAAGCTATTTGGGCACTTAATGAAGCTAAAATTCCAGCAACAATCAATTTAAATGAACCGCTTAGCTCTAAAAATGGCTATTTAAGTGGTGCGCAAATGCCAACAGAAACTATTGATTGGCCGCAAGAAGACAGTCTTAAACCAAGAACTGCAGGTGTTAGCGTTTTTGGTTTTGGTGGTTCAAATGCCCATTTAGTTCTACAGCAGCCAACACAAAAACTGACTCCGCCTAATAGCAAAGAAACAAAAACGAAAGCCCGTGAACCGCTAGCGATTATTGGTATGGATGCGCACTTTGGTGGTGCTAAAGATTTAGCTAGTTTTAATACACTAATAGAAAACGATGGTAATACCTTTAGAGAATTGCCCACTAAGCGTTGGAAAGGCATTGAAAAAAATAGCGACGTGATGAACGCCTTGTGTTTAAGTAAAGCACCTAAAGGGGGTTACGTTGAAGAATTTGATATTGATTTTTTACGTTTTAAAGTGCCACCAAACGAGCAAGACTGTTTAATTCCTCAACAGCTAATGATGATGAAAGTTGCTGATAATGCAGCAAAAGATGCTGGCCTCAAAGAAGGCAGTAATGTTGCTGTATTGGTCGCTATGGGTATTGAATTAGAACTTCATCAATACCGCGGCCGCGTAAATTTGAGCACTCAAATTGAAGAGAGCTTATTACAGCAAGGCGTTACCTTAAGTGATGAACAACGTGAAACGTTAACTAATATAGCCAAAGACGGTGTGGCTTTTGCAGCACAGCTTAATCAATATACTAGTTTTATTGGCAATATTATGGCGTCGCGTATTTCTGCCTTATGGGATTTTTCAGGCCCAGCCATTACGTTATCAGCAGAAGAAAACTCTGTTTATCGCTGTGTTGAATTGGCAGAAAATTTATTTCAAACCTCTGATATTGATGCGGTGATTATTGCCTCAGTTGATTTAGCTGGCTCAGTAGAAAATATTACCCTAAGACAGCATTACGGTAAGGTAAGTGCTGATGCTTCAGCCACCCAAGATCAATGGTTGGTAGGTGAGGGCGCTGCCGCTTTTGTTGTTAAACCACAATCAAGAGTGAACGAGCAGCAAGTATACGCAACTATTGACAGTATTGGTTTTGCCAATGGCAATGACGCAGCAGCTATTACTAAAGCGGCGAATAAAGCGTTGCTGTTAGCGGGTATTAATGCCGCAGATATTAGTCAAGTAGAAGCACATGCCAGTGGTTTTAGTGGTGAGAACGCAGCAGAAAATCAAGTGCTACCGTCACTTTACAAAGGTAAAGCAATCAGTTCGGTTAAACGTAATGTCGGCCATACATTCAATGCATCAGGTGTTGCTAGTATTGTTAAAACTGCGCTTATTTTAGATAAACGCACCACAGAAAAATCTGTCATTGCGATAAACGGTTTAGGTAAAGATGAAAGTTGTGCTCACTTAATTTTATCATCGAGCAAACAATGCCATCAATTAGCACCGGCACCAACAGGAAAGCAACGACCTAAATTAATCAAAACAATTAACTTAGGTGGCAATTCAATTTTCGATGCCATTGTAAGCCAAGGTCAATCTGCTGAAATGGTGAGCATCAAGCAATCATTTACTGGTAAAGCATTAGCAAATGTTAAACAAAGCATTAACTTGAGTAACTTAACCCCTAAAGCCGTTACCCAAAGACCAGACAAATACCAAGAACAAGCTCAAATAAAAGCTCAAGAACAAATTAAGAGCACAACTCAAGCCAAAGCACGATCAAAAATCGTTACTGGAGCAAAAGTGAAAAGTATCTCTCAAGCGACTAATAAAAATAATGTCGATGTTAAACATCAGGCGAGTAAAGAAATTTATCAAGAGTCAGCAACCCATCAAGCGTTTTTAACAACTCGCCAAGTGGCAGGACAACAAATTTCTAAGCTTATAGAAATGCAAGCCAATGTTAGCGCTGACTTGCCTGCTTATATACCTGAATTGTCCGTGGTTAGCACAAATACACATACAGATGATTTAGTTGTTGTTAATGAACTTTGGGCTGACAAATCAGGCTTTCAAATAAAAGGCCCTGATGGTTATAGTTACCCACCACTACAACTTAAAGAGCGTTTTAATCAGCCAAAAGAAATTATTTGGGATACCGCTGATTTAGTGGAATTTGCTGAAGGTGATATCGGTAATGTTTTTGGTGAAGAATATCGCATCATTGATAGCTACTCTCGTCGCGTACGTTTACCAACTACTGATTATTTGTTGGTATCGCGTGTTACTGAGCTTGAAGCGACTGTAAACGAATATAAAAAGTCTTACATGTGTACTGAGTATGACATCCCTGTTGATGCACCATTTTTAATTGATGGGCAAATTCCGTGGTCAGTGTCTGTAGAATCAGGCCAATGTGATTTATTGTTAATTTCTTATATCGGTATTGATTTTCAAGCCAAAGGTGAGCGTGTTTATCGTTTACTGGATTGCCAATTAACCTTCTTAGAAGAAATGGCGTTTGGCGGTGAAACACTGCGTTATGAAATTCACATTGACTCGTATGCGAAAAATGGCGAGCAGTTATTATTCTTCTTCCATTACGATTGTTATGTTGGTGATAAAAAAGTACTAATCATGCGTAATGGTTGTGCTGGCTTCTTTACTGACGATGAATTAAAAGATGGTAAAGGCGTTATTCTCAATGATAAAGACAAAGCGCAATTAGCTAACGCCAAGAAAACTTCATTTGCCCCATTGATGCAGCGTAATCGTGATGAATACGATTACAATGACATGATGAAGTTAGTTAATGGTGATGTTGCTAGCTGTTTTGGACCTGAATATGATCAACAAGGTCGTAACCCGTCATTGAAATTCTCATCAGAAAAATTCTTAATGATTGAGCGTATTACCAAAGTAGATGCGGCAGGCGGTCATTGGGGTTTAGGCTTACTAGAAGGGCAAAAAGATTTAGATCCTAACCATTGGTATTTCCCTTGTCACTTTAAAGGTGACCAAGTGATGGCCGGCTCATTAATGAGTGAAGGTTGTGGTCAAATGGCGATGTTCTTTATGTTGTCATTAGGTATGCATGCCAACATGAACAACGCACGATTCCAACCACTGCCGGGCGAATCACAAACGGTTCGTTGTCGTGGTCAAGTACAGCCTCAACATAATACGCTAACGTATCGCATGGAAGTAACGGAAATGGGTATGCACCCATACCCTTATTTAAAAGCCAATATTGATATTATTCTTGGTGGTAAAGTTGTCGTTGATTTCCAAAACTTGGCGATGATGATCGCTGAGCAAGATGAAAACTCTCCTTATCCAGTAAGCTTACCGGATAATGTGCACTTAGTTAGTAATAGCGCGGCTCATGAAGGTGTTGGCAATAGTGTTGTTAAGAGTGTTACTAATAATGCTGAGCTTGATGAACGTGGTATTGAACCATTCAAGCATGCTGAGCGTCCGTTAATGAAAGTAATGTCTGACTTTACTGCGCCAAAAGAAAAGGGCGTAACCCCTATTCAGCATTTTGAAGCGCCGATGGTTGCCGGACAAAACCGTGTACCTAATCAAGCGCCGTTTACGCCTTGGCATATGTTTGAATTTGCTACAGGTAATATCTCAAAATGTTTTGGTCCTGACTTTGATGTCTATAAAGGCAGAATTCCGCCGCGTACGCCATGTGGTGATTTACAAGTAGTTACCCAAGTGGTTGAAGTACAAGGTACGCGCCTTGATTTGAAAAAAACGTCTAGCTGTATTGCTGAATATTTTGTGCCAAGCGATGCCTGGTACTTTACTAAAAACAGCGTTAATAACTGGATGCCTTATTCATTAATCATGGAAATAGCATTACAACCAAATGGCTTTATTTCCGGCTATATGGGCACTACCTTAAAATATCCTGAAAAAGATTTATTCTTCCGTAACTTAGACGGCAGTGGCGATTTGATCAAGCAAGTTGATTTACGCAATAAAACCATTGTGAATAAATCAGTCTTATTGAGCACCACCATGGCTGGCGGCATGATAGTGCAAAGCTTCACGTTTGAACTTTATGTTAAAGATGAAAACTTAGTAGCCCAAGCGCTTGAAAGCCATTATTTATTCTATAAAGGCACCGCAGTATTTGGTTATTTTGGCGGAGATGCATTAACTAACCAGTTAGGTATCGATAATGGCAGAACGACTTACCCATGGTTTGAAGATAACAATACGCCAAAATCCGATATTAAGGTAATTGACTTATCTGATCAGGCTTTAGCGTTATATAAAGCACCAACCAATAAACCGCATTATAAATTGGCTGGCGGTCAAATGAACTTTATTGATACCGTGTCAATTGTGGAGGGGGGCGGTAAAGCAGGTGTTGCTTATGTGCATGGTGAACGAACTATTGATGCAACAGATTGGTTCTTCCGCTATCACTTCCATCAAGACCCGGTAATGCCGGGTTCATTAGGTGTTGAAGCGATTATTGAATTAATGCAAACCTACGCGCTTAACAAAGACTTAGGCAAAGGGTTCACTAATCCAAGATTTATCGCACCAGCTACGTTAGTTAAATGGAAATACCGTGGTCAAATTACGCCATTAAATAAACAAATGTCACTTGATGTACACATTACCGATATAATCCGCTCAGGTGGTGAAGTACGTCTAGTGGGTGATGCGAATTTATCGAAAGATGGCCTGCGTATATACGAAGTGAAAGATATTGTACTCAGTATTGTAGAAGCTTAAATAAAATAAAAGTTCTTTGTCACACAGAGGATGACAAAGAACTTTTTAACTATTAATAAATTTCAGTAGACTCAATATGCTTACACATTTAAAAGATAAAAAAAATTCAACCAGTAAAGCTAACGATCCATTAGCAAAAAAATGGCTAGAAATTGAAAAAAAACAAAAAAGAAATGCTAACTTAAAACGAAAAATGACAGATTTATATCAAGTGTTTAAAGATGACATTCTTGATGAAGAGCAAAGACTAGTTGAATTACTGGGACAAGAAACTCGCCATTTAATGTCTTTTTTGTCACGTAAATCTTTTACTCAATGGCAAAAAGAAGAGCTAGCAAATTGGATTGAGTCAAATTTAGAGACGTTATCAACACATCCTTTTGGTAATGCCGATCTTGCGAATGATATACGTAATGAGTACAGTGATTTTTTAGTCGCTTCAGCTGGAAGCAATGATAAAGATATTGATTTAGATGAAGAATCACTAGCAGAAATGCGTGAACTTTGTGAGGAAATGTTTTTAGGCGAACTCAGTTTTTCTGATGAGCAATTAGCTAATTTCATTAGAGACCCCGAGACTTTCAAACAGGCTTTTCAAGCGTTTTTAGAAGCAAAAGACGATGAAGGACTTTTTGGTGATGATTCACAAGAAGATTATTCAACAGAAGAGCCTTATGAAGAACATAGTCGAGAAGAAGTTCAACAACAAAACAAATTAAAATCTTTATTTAATAGCAGTAACTTAAATAAATTATATAAAATACTCGCCAATAGGTTACACCCAGACAAAGAGAGAAATGAACATTTAAGAGCGGAAAAAAGTGAGTTGATGGCTCAGTTAGTTAAAGCGAAAAAAGACAAAGATGCTTACACTATTATTTCTATGTTTCATCAATTTGTACCAGAAAGTGAGCTCAGTTTATTTGATGGGAATAATCAAGAATTGTCAGAAGCACTTATCAAGCTATTAAATGAAAAACTAAAAACATTAGATCAAGAAAATCATGAGCAAAAATATAATAGCAGCTTAGAAAGCCTAATTTGGCAAAAATTTTCTGGTCGCAGTAAAAAAATAATTCAAGAGAATATTGATTGTCACCTTGCTGATCTTGAAGATAGTCATACGCGGTTAAATTATTATATTCATGAAGTAACAACCGTTAAGTTATTAAAAGAAATACTATCGGAGCGTTATGAAAAAAATAGTTTCAACCCTTTTGCTGATGCTCATTTTTCGTTAGATGATTTAGATAATATGTTCAGGTAATAGCAATCAAATAAGTACAGCGTAATAGTTGTCATCTTTGAGGTGTCTGATCAAAGATTCAGTACTTTATTATGAACATTAAATTAAATTAAAAGAATAAATAAAAGAATAAACAGGAATACATATGTCGAATTTAAGTTTTACCGATAGCAATCCCATTGACTGGGCATGGAAAGTTGATGCAAAAGACGTTAAAAGTAGTAGTGTTGAAATAAAATCAGCCTTGATGGATTTAACCAAACCCGTCTATTTAGCCAAATCAACTAATGGCTATGGTGTAGCAAATGCTACGTCAACGTCTGGCGCTAGTGATGTATTAGCGTTTGCCCAAAAACTAAATCCTGAAGATTTAGGTGACGAGGCTTATAAAAAACAACACGGTGTTAAATACGCTTACCATGGCGGCGCTATGGCCAACGGTATTGCTTCAGTTGAGTTGGTTATTGCGTTGGGTAAAGCGGGATTTTTATGTTCATTTGGCGCAG
Organism: Colwellia sp.; assembly: GCA_047633255.1. Classification (GTDB taxonomy): domain Bacteria; phylum Pseudomonadota; class Gammaproteobacteria; order Enterobacterales; family Alteromonadaceae; genus Colwellia. The sequence continues at coordinate 51,401 of JBLIEW010000003.1, read as the reverse complement.
CAGGTTTAGTGCCTGATGCGGTAGAAGATGCTATTCGTCGTATTCAAGCTGAATTACCTAATGGGCCTTATGCCGTTAATTTAATCCATGCGCCAGCAGAAGAAGCGTTAGAGCGTGGTGCGGTTGAACGTTTTATTAAACTGGGTGTTAAAACGGTTGAAGCGTCTGCTTATTTAGGCTTAACCGAACATATCGTTTGGTATCGTTTAGCGGGTCTTTCAAAAAATGCTGATGGCACGGTTAACATTGGCCATAAAGTGATTGCAAAGGTTTCTCGTACTGAAGTAGGTCGCCGTTTTATGGAACCAGCGCCACAGAAGCTTATTGATAAACTGCTTGTACAAGGAAAAATCACACCAGAGCAAGCTGAGTTGTCAAAACTTGTGCCGATGGCTGATGACATTACTGCTGAAGCCGACTCGGGTGGTCATACCGATAACCGTCCTTTTTTAACGCTATTGCCAACAATCATTGCGCTTCGTGATGAAGTGCAAGCGCAATATAACTTTTCACCTGCACTTCGCGTAGGGGCTGGGGGTGGTATTGGAACGCCAGAAGCAACACTTGCTGCATTTAATATGGGCGCTGCTTATATTGTGCTTGGCTCAGTGAACCAAGCTTGTGTTGAAGCAGGCGCCTCTGAATATACCCGTAAATTACTTGCTAGTGTTGAAATGGCTGATGTCACCATGGCACCTGCTGCTGATATGTTTGAAATGGGTGTTAAATTACAAGTGGTTAAACGTGGCTCTATGTTTGCCATGCGCGCTAAAAAACTTTATGACTTATATATTACTTATGACTCAATTGAAGCGATCCCAAGTGATGAGCGAGTGAAAATTGAAAAACAAATTTTCCGTTCAAACTTAGATGATGTTTGGGCAGGTACTGAATCCTTTTTCCAAGAACGCGATCCAGAAATGCTAGCTCGTGCTCAATCAAGCCCTAAGCGTAAAATGGCCTTAATTTTCCGTTGGTATCTCGGCTTAAGTTCTCGTTGGTCAAATACCGGTGAGAAGGGACGTGAAATGGATTACCAAATTTGGGCAGGCCCAAGTTTAGGGGCGTTTAATAGTTGGGTAAAAGGTACTTATTTAGAAGATTATACCCGCCGTGGCGCAGTGGATGTTGCTTTGCATATGTTAAAAGGTGCAGCGTATTTACAACGTATTAATCAGCTTAAGCTTCAAGGTGTTAGTTTAACTACTGAGCTAGCGAGTTATCGAACGTCTGATTAATTTGTTGCTTATAAACTAGAGTTATTAATTTAAATAAAGCTGGTAGTTATCCAAGAGGCTCACATCATTTGTAGAAATGAGTGAGCTTTTTTATTTTATATAACTCAATAAAAATAAGCCATCTGTGAATCGTCACAAATAATGAGAAACGCGTCACCGGATGAGAAAATTTAACATATTAGTTACGTTTGGTGAGTGTATCTAATTTGTTAAATAAACCTTCCGTATGATCACTAATGCCACACTCCTGACCTAATTTAGTCATAAAAGTTAGACAGGTTTATGATCACTTAGATACGACGGACGTTAGCCTTGGCTTACCTAGCGACAAGTGATCCGACATTGCAGACATTAATATTTATAATTTTTTGAGCGGTTTTTATTACTCTGGAGACGTTGAACGACCTTCATCTTTATAGACAACAACGCCAGCATAGCGGTCATAAGGGTTTTAAATTAGAAAGGCAATTATACCGACAAAGTAGATGTTTCAGCGGTATATAAGCCATGTAAAGCCTTTCAATAACCAGTACGGTCTTATGCTTAACCTACAATGCCTTGTTGAGTAAGTGCATTAAGATCAGTTAATGCTTGTTCGGCATCCTTAACTGCAATGAAAACATGATCATGATAGTAAGCAGCAACAACATTTGCGCTAATATTGGATTGAGTCAATTTAGTAGAAACCGCAGCGGTTAATCCGACTGCATCGAGGCTCGAATGTACATTCAATGTAATACATTTAAAAACACCAGAGTACGAAATGTTAAATTCATCGGCTTTTTCTTTCGTTAATATAACGGTTAATCCTTCATTTTCTTGAAAAGTGCCTATAGGGTTTAGCAACAACACTTGTTGATAATCATATGTCTCAAGAGTACCAAACACATATTCATTTTCGACTAAAACAGGCGTCATAGACGCGATTAATTTTGTTAAGTTTTTTTCACCAGACATATATATTTCCTAAATTTATTGATTGTATTAGTTAGACATTTTTAAACCAGCCACACCAATAAAGATCAAACAAAAGCAAAACAATTGTTGAATTGAAAGTGGTTGGTCAAAAAAATAATGGTTTATGATCGAAATTGATGACGCACCTATAGCTAACCAAACGAGATATGCTTGGCTAACAGGAATGTCTTTTAATGCTATTGAAAATAACACTAGACTAAGCGTCATTGAAAAAACAGCGAATATTACATATGGGATATTTGTAAAAGATTCTGATTTTTGAATACCAACTAACCAGCCAGCTTCTAAAATTCCTGCGAGAAATAAGATTAACCAATACATATAAACCAATACATATAAACACTCTATTAAACTTAGGGGTCGTCCCCTGAAAAAATAGAGCGGTGAGGTCGTCCTCACATCGATACTGATTTAACTCATTAGCACTGTAGCAAATAAAATTGAAAAAGAGAAATCGTTATTAAATCTACTTATGACCGTTATGGTGGCATGGTTAAAGTTAAAAAATAGAATATGAAAGGCAGGTATGATCTTGCAGTGGTCATACCTGCCATAGCATCAAAAACCCGGTTGAACACCACCGTGACTGACTCCTGATCCACCAAACCAGACAGTTGATGGTGCCTGTTATACTATGCTAAATAAGGGTGTAATGCTTGGAACTTCAGGTAACCAGAACCATAGGACAATAACGCATAAGTTCACTTTAGAAAATAATTAACACTGATTTCGAACACTTGAAAGTATCTAACTTTACCCAAAAGGGTGAGTGTCGTAATGTGGTTACTTGAACGCTTACAACCAAATTTAACAATGATTGCAGATTCCAAGAAAGATAATGATAAAGGGGGCAGCAAGTCCGTCATCATTTTATTGAGCTATTCAGTCAGTTGTTTATAAACACAATTCTCTTAGGGGAAGACTTGACGCGCCGACTGCAACTGGATTTTCCTGTACCCCAGCAGTGACAATTTTTGGTAATGGGCGTTGAGCTCCGCGACGAAATTGTGCATACACTTCAATTCTTGGAATCAATTTTTCTGCCAAGGCAACAGGTATATGTCCGCCTAATACAATGGCTTGAGTATCAAGCAATGCAGAACAAGCCGTAGCCACCAAATCAAGAGAATCTTGTACTTTATAAATCCACTCGTCTACACCGGGCCAATCCACATCAAAATGTTTATGCATATCGTAGATTGAATTTACCTCAATGTTATTTTTGATCAAAATTCGTTTTAATAAAGCCAAATTAGGATGAGAGTATATTTTAGCTGGCAACATATCACCCAGCTCTCCAGCATTACCATAAGAGCCACGTAATAATTCATTGTTTAATACGATGCCACCGCCAAAAGCAGACGAAATAAAAAAATAAACGAAATTTTTATATTTCTTGCCGACACCTGCGATTCCTTCCCCTGCCGCCGCGCCAGTTGCATCATTTACAACCCAAGTGGACAAATTAAATCGTGTTGAGACAATTTTAGCAATATCTACTTCTGCCCATTCTTCAATCATATGATGGGTGTTCATTTTGCCATCCGTAGCGCTAAAGAAACCGGAAATACCTACTCCCATTCCCAATATTTTTGATTCTTGAATATGATTTTTTTCAATTATGTTGGCAATAACAACCTCAGAGTGAGATAAGACATTTTCAATACTCATGTCCTTAAGCTCTTCCAAGCGTGTTTCGATCACATTTCCTGCAAAATCCATTAAAGCGATACCAATGGCGTCAAACAATATAGATAATCCGAAGGTGTAAGCGAATGAAGGATTCGCTTCTAAATCAAAACTGGGATTTCCTCTTGATGTCGACGATACTCTATCCGTTTGACGGAGCACCCCTCTATCCAGTAGGTTATTTACCATACGTGATACCGTTTGTTGTGGAATTTTTGTAGTTTCCACAATTGATTTTTGATTGACTTTTTTTGACCAAAACACTAATTTGAGAACGTCTCTTTCGGCATCTTGAAATAGCTTGCCACCTTTACCAAGTAAAAAGCCACTTCTTAAATGAACACTATTTTTTGATGAAAGCATAAAGCACCCTGTTTTGATTTAGGTGAATATAATACAGCAAGAGTTACGAGAATGTCAGTCCTCAAACTTTATTCTTTGCGCCCCTGCATTTACAACCCATAGAGTGATTTTTAAACACCAGTTCGCTTGAATTACATGAATGAATTTATCCTAAACAGGGAGCAATCATAATGACTCTAAAATCGTTTACATTGGTATGCGTAGGACCTGTGATAATTAAATCATTTAATGGTTTAAAGAAGTTGTAGCAATCATTTTTCATTAAAAATAATTCAGGCTGAAGCCCTTTTTTATGGGCTCGAACCAAAGTAAATTCATCTATGTAAGCACCGGCAATATCGTCACTGCCGTCAATACCATCGGTATCACAGGCTAGAGCACAGATATTTTTTGCGCCGTTAAGGGCAATTGCTAGCGCGAGCATATATTGCTGATTTGGCCCACCTTGTCCAGCATTTTCTGCTAAAGTGACTGTCAGTTCTCCCCCTGAAAACAACAGTGTTTTTTGTCCACTTTCATACGCAGCTAACGCAAGCGCTGCGTGTTGTCTAGCAACTTCATTGGCATCGCCTACTTCGTCATAGTTGATAACGTTGATTTTCCAACTTGATTGATCAATAGAATCGATGACCTTATCGATTGACTGACGTGCATTGGCCATAATAGTTAACTTATGCTTATGATCAGATGTGTCGATGTTTGATACTTTATTAGCTTCATTTTGCTGCAGCGCTTTTTCCACTGACGGTATAGGCTGCCAGCCATATTTAACTAAGGTTGATAGGGCTTGCTCACCTGTAGCTGAGTTTTCAACCGTTGGACCTGAGGCAATTATTTTAGGATCATCACCAACAACATCTGAAATAATCAGTGTGTAACTATCTCCTTTAATTGCTTGTCTAAGTTTGCCGCCTTTAACTTTAGATAGCTGTTGGCGTACCCCATTTATTTCATTAATAGAAGCACCACAACCCAGTAGAAATTTATTGAGTTGCATTTTTTCAGCAAAGGTGACTTCATCTATCGGTAATGACAGTAAGGCAGAGCCACCGCCTGAAATAAGAAATACTACGGGAATATCTTTGGGTGTATTTTGGGCAAGTGCTAATATTTCTTTACCTGCAGCTTGACTATCGCTGTCTGGAATTGGATGGCCAGCAGTTAATATCTTGATCGTACCAATATTTTTTTCTGTGGTATAACCATGACGAGTAACCACTGTGCCATAACATTTCTCGCCAAAATATTCATAAATGGTTTTGGCCATATCAACCGATGCCTTACCGGCACCAATAACGCATAAGCCGTTACTTGCATCGATATCGGACAAGTATTTAGGCATGCAGACAGACGGTAAACTTTCGTTGACTGCAATGTGAAACATATCTTGTAAGAAGGTTTTTGACGAGTTCATAAATGTGCCTTGCTAATATATTAAAGTAAGTTGAACAATATAAATTTAAATTGCTTAAGTAAAAAGCATCGGAATAGAAAGACAGACGGCAATCATAAACACAAAATATGACACTAAAATAATAATATCTTTTGTGGTTAAAATATCATCTTGATTCGAAAGTAATGTTAATGAGGGGTTGTATTTAGTACGAACATTACGGGTAAAAAACAGTACCAAATAAGCCGTTATACTAGTAACAAGTAAACCCACTAAATTCCACCAAAACCAAAACAGTTGCGGAACACAAAGCCATAAATAAATATTAAAGGCAACACCCGCTAATAAACCAACATTAATTTGAATAGCACTTAGTCGTTTATCAAAAACAGCTAAAACGAATATTGCTAAAATAGGGCCATAAAAGACAGAGCCTACTTTGTTGATCGCTTCAATTACCGTAGCGGCAATATCGCCAGCATATAATGAAAGTGTTAACGTAACGACACCCCAAAATACCCCCGTGTATTTTGCATAGGCCATATAACTTTCATCATCAGGTTCTTTATTGAAAATACGGCAATAATCTTCAACGGATACTGCTGATAGTGAGTTAATTGTTGAGCTTAAAGACGACATTGCGGCAGACAAAATAGCAACAATTAATAAACCAATCATACCGTGAGGTAAATAATTGATAATAAAAACAGGCATCATCATGTCACTTTTACCCGCAGGGATCAGCTGAGAGAAGTTTGCATCCGTTAAGGCTAGTGTGCCTATAATTAAACCCGAAAAACAATAAAGTAACGTAATAGGAAATCGTAAAAAGCCGTTAGCCATCATCATCTTTTTTAAATCAACGGTGTTTTTAGCTGATAAGGCGCGCTGTGCTTGCGTTTGATCACAACCATAATAAGAGGCATATAAAACAATACCGCCAAAAACCATCGGTAAAAAGCCAAAGCCATCGGCTTCAGTTCCATACGAAGAAAAATTAATAGCTTGCAAACGAGAATGATCAACATGAGCAACTAACTCGCTGATTCCACCTAAATTACTAAGACCAAAGTAAACACAAGCGACAGTGCCTAATATAATAATAACCATTTGGATGGCATCACCATAGACCACCGCCTTCATGCCACCTTGTAATGAATAAAGAAGCGTTATAACACCAACAATAACAATAGATTGCCAAAGTGTGATCCCCATAGTCGCAATTAATATCAGGGATACTGCATAAATCATAATGCCAGTAGAAAATGCTCGACTAAATTGGAAAACAAAGCTAATTAATAGGCGAGAAGAGCGACCAAATCGTTGTTCTAAATAATCATAAATACTAACAACACCTGAACGATATAATACCGGAAGTACTGTTTTTAGTACCAAAATCATCGCAAGTGGTACAGCGAGTTCATAAGACAGCCATTGCATGCCGCCACCTTCTCTTAGACCAACAAATGCGGGGGCTGAAACAAAACTGATTGCAGAGAGCTGCGTAGCCATAACAGATAAAGTTAATGGTTTCCAACCTACCGTACGCCCACCTAAAAAGTAGTCAGATTTAGTGGATTGACCACGTAATTTATACCCCATAAAGATGAGTAAAAAGAGGTAAATACAAATAATACCGTAATCAAAGTAATTCATGAAAAGTATATCCTAAAGTGAACATTACATTAAGATAGAGCATGCCAATTAACATTGACATGCTCTAAGGTTAGCGATTACCGATTAAAAATCATATCTAGCGGTAATGCTTACTCTACGAGGTAAGATAGGACGACCAACGAAGAATTCTCCGCCAGAAACTTGGTTATTACCTTGACGTGGAGAGCCTTCAGTAATGCCATCACTGTCGAATGCGTTAAACACGCCTAAGCCCAATCGAATTTGCGAATCATTAGCAAGTTCCCAAGTATAACCCATATCAATAGTTGTAATGCTGTGGCTATCTAATTTCACCGTATTGGAGTTATTGGCAAAATTATCGCCAAAGTAACTTACGGCTACACGTGCATCAACAAAACCATTGTCGTATGTTAAACCAAGATTACCAGAGAACTCAGGTTGTCTTGCCGGTTCTAGACCGTCGTTAGCACCTTCTGAGAATTCAGCATTTTGATAAGTAACATTACCATCTAAAATAATTTCATCAGAAATATTCCAACGAGCAATTATTTCAGCACCTTGGGTTGCTGTTGAAAGCGTAGTCACAACTTCCTCAATGCCGCCAGAGCCATCATTTACAAAATCAACATTGCGTCTATTATCCAAGTTGGCCATAAAAAATGAAGCATCAATGTATAAGTCATCAGGGAAATATTTAAAACCAATAGCCGCTAAAGTGATATCTTCACCTTCGTAGCTTTGTGGTTCACCATCACTATCGAATTTAATACTTCTTAGTTGTGGGAAGAAATAACCTTGTGACGCATTAGCGTAAAGATTAAGGTCTTTGTCATCCATTTTATAAAGCACAGCCGCTGAGAATGCCGCTTCAGTAGTTGACACTTCACCGTAAGTAAATTGGCCAGTACCGGCTTTATTAACTTGTAGGTTAGGGGCTAAACCAGAATCGGTAGAGACTGTTACAAACTCACTTCCTTCAGATTTTTGCGTACCTTTTGCCTGCTCGACCCTAACACCCAAATCTATTGCCCACGTTTCATTTTCCATTTGATCGGTGACGTAAATAGCGGTGCGGTTAGACGTTAAACGCTTATTGGTATAACTGGTACCAGGACCTGTAACACCATTTTTAGAGTATTGAACTTCATTACCTAGGTCATCAGTGAAAGAAAGATCAACCAAGCGAGCATTTTTACCGTTAGAAAAATCGGCTAAATAACTTGATATAATATTGTAGTCCATTTGCTCTGCGTGAATAAAGAAAGTACCTATATTAACGGTATGATCAAATGTGCTGCCTTGTAATTCACCGGTAAGGTTAAATTCAGTACTATAGAAGCTACCATCACGTTGGCGGTCTAATAAACGGTTACCAAATAAAAGGTAATCATCAGGCACAGCATTACCTGTTTCAGACCATGTGTAGTTAGCTGTTCCGTATAAATCAGTTAACGATTCACCACCGAAACCATGACTAGGGTTAGCAGCATAACCATCTAAAGGCTCAGGAGAGTTCGCTACGCCGTCACCATCAAGGAATAAGTTAAAGGTATGTATGTAATCTGCCGCTTTTGCCTTACCGTTTAATCGCCAAGTATCAGTAAGCTCTTTCTCAAAGTGGACAGAAAGTGAACCACCTTCTGTTGAAACGCCATCTCTAATTGTTGACTCATACTTACCTGTTGATGTTGGGTAAGATAATTCAGCCGCCGCCACTGTTTGACCAACGTATACCGTATCACCGTCGTTACCTGTCAAACGCTCTCGGCTGCCACCATCTAAAGGTAGAGGTAAGAAAAATTGTACTTTATCATTAATTAACTGACCTGAAACCTTCAAAAATCCATTATTGAATTCTTTAAGAATATTACCGCGTAATTGATAACCTTGAGTTGGTAACCCTGTATCTAACGGGCCTTCATCGTAACGATAATAACCAGACATAGCATAGTATAAGTTGTCGTCACTCGATAATGGTCCGCTGGTGAAAAAATCAGTTCTCATGCGGCCATCTTCTGCCAATTCAACTTGAACCGTGCTTTCAGGATCATCAAATCCCGTTTTTGAAATATAGTTAATAATACCCGCTACTGAACCAGGACCAAATAAGTTAGACACACCACCACCAACAAATTCAACTCTGTCGATACCAATATCTGGTCTAAAGTAAACATCTTGTGCTGAAGATGTCATGCCCGATTGAAATGCGGGCATACCATCATAATTTAATGGCGTAAATTGAAACTGCCCGCCAGAAGGTAAACCTCTAACAAAAGCATTGGTTGCAACTTCACCACCACCACCTTCTACTTTGATACCCGGCACACTCATTAGGATATCAGCTTGGCTAGTAAAACCTCTACGCGCTATATCTTCATTGTTAAACAATGTTGTTTTAGCAGGCGTGTTTGCTTCTGTACGTTTTACACTAGAGCCTGTTACTAAAATAACTTCTGTGGCTTGCTTCTTTTCTGCTTCTTTATTTTCTTCAGCCCATGTCATTGATGACGATGTCGCTAGAAGTAAAGTGATAATTTTTGATAATGGATGCAATTTCATGTTATTTCCCCGTATTACCTAATGAATATATAAATAATTTATATATATTTGTTTTGTTAATAGCAACACATCAACCTAACTGTAGTTAGAAAGTTAGAACTTAAGCATCGATCTTAACAATCTTGACTGTAGTTAGAGCTTAAGTTAACCGCACTGACTTAAGTATTTACTGCACTGTTGATTTATTACTCACTCTAGTAAAACACATTAAAAAAAACATTACAACCCAAAATGAGTGTTAAAAATCTTGATATTTATTCTTTACTGTTGTTTAATACTCGTATTGGGTTTTTATGTATTTGCATTGAGAGGTTAAGCTATGTCCAGTCGAATAGAGTTAATAGAAGAAGCTAAAAAAATATTGCAAGAAAATGATATGGGTGGGTATACAATACCAACACATGGTTTATATCCGTTTCAATGGAATTGGGATGCTGCAATCACTGCGTTAGGATGGATGAAGTTTGATGAGCCTAGGGCATGGCAAGAATTAGAGCTTTTGATTAGTGGGCAATGGGAAGATGGCATGATCCCACATATTCTTTTTCATAAAGAATCAGATACCTATTTTCCAGGTCCTGATGTTTGGGGATCAGACAAGCTAGTTAAAAGTACATCTATCTCTCAACCTCCCGTATTGACCACAATAGTCAAAATGCTTTGTGAAGAAGCAAAAGACACTGAACTTAAAGATAAAAAACTAGCAACAATTTTACCCAGTTTAATTCAATATCACCTATGGTGGTATCGAGACAGAGATCCAGAATCAACAGGCTTAGTGGTAAGTTATCATCCTTGGGAATCAGGTATGGACAATAGCCCTGCTTGGGATAATGCACTTGATGCTGTTCCTCAGGTAACTTGGGAATATCAAAGACGAGACTTGAATCATATCGATGCATCTGAAAGACCTCATAAAGAACAATATGATAGATATTTGTACCTTGTCGAATTTTTTAAAAATAAACACTTTGATAGTAATGAAATTTTTCGTGATTGCCCGTACAAGGCGAATGACGTAAGTCTTATTTCAATTTTACAGCGTGCGACTTTGGATTTACTTGAACTGTGTGAACAACTCAACGTGACAGGACCAGACATTGAAAGCTTAAAAGCAAGTGTGGGTCTAACAAAAAATGCAATAAACGATTTATGGTGTGAAGAAACGTCTTTCTTCTATTCTAAAGACTTAATAACAAACTCGCTTTGTAAAGTGAAAACAAATGCCGGATTTTTAACGTTATTTGGTGAGTTAGCTAATAATGAGCAAGCAGAAAAATTGGCTAAAGAAGCCGTTGAGTGGATGTCTGCTAGCCCCTACGCCATGGCATCAACAGACCCAAGAGAAAGCAAATACGAGCCACAACGATACTGGCGCGGGCCCGTTTGGTTACATATCAACTGGATGATTGCTTTGGGTCTTGAGTTGAATGGCTATTCTGAAACTGCTACACAAGTTAAAGAAAAGACTGACACCTTATTTAAAAAGTCTAAATACTTTGAATACTTTAATGCAGATACTGGTGAGGGGTGTGGTGGCGACAACTTTTCTTGGACTGCGGCAATAGCGTTACATTGGTTGTTATAAAGTTTAGGAGAATAAAATGAATCCAGTAATTTGTTTTGGTGAGGCATTAATTGACTTTTTAATGATCAATCAACTTGATGAGCAACCGTTATTATTAAATGAGTTTCGCCAATATCCGGGCGGAGCGCCTGCAAATGTTGCGGTAGCCATTGCAAAACTTGGTGGTAAGGCATTATTCGCAGGTCAAGTAGGTAAAGATTCTTTTGGTGATTTTTTACAAAATTCACTTGAATTTTATCAAGTGGATACCACATTAATGAGTCGTCATCCACAGGCCAAAACAGCCTTAGCTTTTGTCATGCTAGATAGCGTCGGTGAGCGAAGCTTTTCTTTTTATCGTGATCAAACGGCTGATTTGTTATTTGATAAAACTCAGGTAGGGCAAGATTGGTTCACCCCGGCTTCAATATTTCATTTTTGCAGTAATACATTAACGCAAAAAAATATTGCTGACACAACCCAATATGCTTTGTCATTGGCAAAATTAAAGGGATCTATTATTAGCTTTGATGTAAATTTAAGAGCTAATTTATGGCCTGAAGGCGTTGTTGACCGAATAGAAGTAAATAAACTGGCCAAGCAAGCCGACGTATTAAAGTATTCTAAAGATGAACTGCTTTATCTTGCTGAAGGTGATGAACAAACGTATATAAACAATTTGATTCACAATGGTGTTTCATTAATTTTAGTCACTGACGGTGCTGAAATTATTCATTATTATTGTGCAGATGAATCAAGTCAGGTTGTTCCTCCAACCGTTAAAGCAATTGATACAACCGCCGGTGGTGATGCCTTTATTGGTGCATTTTTATTTGGCTTAAGCCAAGTGAGTCAACCTAAGAAATTTCTGTCTCAAGCAAAATCATTTGTGCCATTGATATCATTTTCAGCACATTGTGGTGCTCACGCGGTTGCTCAGCAAGGAGCATTTCCGGCATTACCTACGTTTGCCGATGTCAGTTCCCATTGGCAACGTGTGCAAACGGAACAACTTTAGAGGATTACTAATGAATTTTTATAATGCTGAATTTTTAACAAACCATAGCCAATCTATTCTCGATTTTTATGATCCACGTGTTGTCGATGAAACGGGTGGTTATTTTCAAAATTTTTATGATGATGGTAAAACGTTTAATCCCGGCTTTCGCCAATTAGTGAGTAGCACACGCATTATCGTAAATTATGCCATGGCGAGTATCGCTTTAAATAACCCCGAGTATCGTGAAATAGCCGAACATGGTCTTAATTATTTAGAAAAGGTTCATTGGCAAGAAAATAGCCAAACATATGCCTGGACCCTTGAAAATCACCAAGCGGTAGATATGACGCAACAGGCTTATGGTTATGCCTTTGTCTTATTGGCTTACGCGGCAGCAAAAAAAGCTAATATTATTAACTCTAATGCGCCACTTATTGCAACCTATGACCTGCTTGAAAAACGTTTTTGGCAGGCAGAGTTTGGTTTGTACGCGGATGAAATTAATGTTGAGAGTGTGTTAAGTGATTATCGTGGCCAAAATGCCAATATGCATTTGTGCGAAGCGATGATAGCGGCTTATGAAGCGACCAACGAGGTGATGTTTTTAGATAGAGCCTTTGTAATTGCTGAAAATATTGTTCAACGTCAAGCAAAACATACCGATGGTTTGATTTGGGAGCATTATCAAACAAACTTCTTACCTGACTGGGAATATAATAAAAATGATCCTAAAAATTTATACCGGCCCTGGGGGTTTCAGCCTGGACACCAAACAGAATGGACCAAACTGTTATTAATGCTTCATCGTCATCGTCCCGTTGAATGGTTAGTTGACGCAGCTAAAAGCTTATTTGATCGAGCGATGGAGCTTGCTTGGGATGAAAAGCATGGTGGCCTTATTTATGGTTTTGATCCCCAAGGTAAATGGTGTGACGATGACAAGTATTTTTGGGTGCAAGCAGAAAGTTTTGCTGCCGCCGCTATGTTGTATCAAACCACCAAAGATGAGGTTTATTTAACGCATTACAATAATCTTTGGCAATACAGTTGGCAACACATGATTGATCATCAACACGGTGCATGGTTTAGGTTACTCAATCGTAGTAATCAAAAATACTCGAACGAAAAAAGCAGCGCTGGTGCCAAGTGTGATTATCACTCTTTAGGTGCTTGTTTAGAAACGTTACGAACTTTTTCGCTTTAATATATAGGGTTTTCTCATGAATACAAATAACTTGCCTGCAAATCGAGTATTGCTCGAAAGCTGGAAATCTTTGGTTGAACATGCAAAGGAGATGAAAACTAAGCACATGAACGACTTGTTTAATGCAGACAAAGATCGCTTTGATAAATTTTCGGTTCAATTGCCAGCGATGCTACTTGATTATTCAAAAAATCTTATTACGGATGAAACCTTAGCTAAATTAATTGCTTTGGCAAAAGAGTGCGAAGTTGAGTCGTGGCGCGATAAAATGTTCGCTGGAGAACGTATTAATCGCACAGAAGATCGTGCGGTTTTACACACGGCTTTACGCAACAGAAGTCAACAACCGATAATGCTTGATGGAAAAAATATTACCGACGATGTTGAAGCGTCACTCAGTAAAATGAAAGCTTTTACTGATAAAGTACGCCAAGGAAAATGGCTAGGCTATTCAGGAAAACGGATCACAGATATTGTAAATATTGGGGTTGGTGGCTCAAACCTTGGGCCGCAAATGGTTACTGAAGCATTGAAACAATACAGTGATGACAGTGTAAGTGTTCATTATGTTTCAAATGTAGACGGTACGCAGATTGCTGAAGTTTTACGACCATTAAAACCTGAACGGGTATTATTTATTATTTCTAGCAAAACCTTTACCACCACTGAAACAATGACAAATGCCACGACCGCGCTAAATTGGTTAACGTCTTCATCTTTTGATCACAAAGCGGTGTCAAAACATTTTGTTGCTGTCAGTTCGAACAAAGACAATGCCATGAAGTTTGGTATTGATGAAAATAATATCTTTGATATCTGGGATTGGGTCGGAGGCCGCTTCTCATTATGGTCAGCCATTGGTTTACCTATAGCACTTGATATTGGCTTTGAAAAGTTTCTCGAACTTTTAGACGGTGCGTATGAAATAGACACCCACTTTCGTGAAGCACCTTTAGTCGAAAATGCGCCCGTGATATTAGCCTTATTAAGCGTCTGGAATTGCACTTTTTTAGGTGCTCAGTCTCAAGCTATATTACCTTATGATCAATCATTACACATGCTATCGGCTTATATGCAACAGGCCGAAATGGAAAGTAATGGTAAGTCGGTAACTTGGGATGGTCATGAGATTGATTACCCCACTGTTCCCTCAATATGGGGAGAGCTGGGGATTAATGGTCAACATGCCTTTTATCAGTATTTGCATCAAAGTAATAATATTGTACCGGCTGATTTTATTGGCTCTGTGGAAAGCGTCACTCCTGTTCAAGGTCATCATGAAACCTTAATGGCAAACTTTTTTGCTCAAACACAGGCGTTGATGTCAGGTGTAAACGAACAACAAGTTAGAGATGATCTTAAAGTATCAGGCCGCCCACAATCATATATTGATAAAGTAGCACCTCATAAGGTACATAAAGGAAACAGGCCAACTAATACCTTGTTAATGAAGCGAATATCGCCTAAATCGTTAGGCAGTTTAATCGCCTTATATGAACATAAAATATTTGTGCAAGGCATTATTTTACAGGTTTGTTCTTTTGATCAATGGGGTGTTGAGTTGGGCAAAGGCTTAGCTAACACCATTGTGAAAGAGCTAACAAGCGAAGGCATTAACGAAAGCCATGATAGTTCAACCAAAGGTTTACTTAAATATTATTGTTCGTCAAAGTAATTGAATAGAATAACTGCTGTACGGCAATAATGAGCTCAGGCTGTGTGAAAACTCCCAGTGTAAATTTTTTATGTAATGCTACGTGAATTAACAGGTAGTTTGACTCTAAAATTACAACAGATTTAAATCTACACAGCCTTTTTTCGTTGATATTATCTAATTACGCAAGTTCAAAGTAGTTTTCACACAGTCTAAGCTTAAACCAGCCCCACAAAAAAGCAGTGGTTTTTGATTAGCGTTGCCCTAAATATGAACCTGTCCTTCATTCTTTGTCTTGTCATTTTTTCGCCCAATTTTAATTTTAAATCTTCCCACTCGTCTCCAAATCCTTCTATAAAACCATCAACAAATAACTCAATTTTTTTATCTGTATATGGTGTCTTACGGTCATTAGCAGGGTTCATCTAGTCAGGCTTATCGGTTATGATAATCTCCAATATAAAATCTAATCAAAATAGTTTCATAATTATAGTTCACTTAAACCAAGAGATATTATATGCATGATATTGTACTTTATCAACCAAAACCAAGTTGGAATAAAGGTAAGCTTGTTGGACAGAAGTTGCCTCTTAAACTTGAAGAAATCTGGTCTATTCGCACAAGATTAGACATCAATGATAACCTGCGTGAATTAACAATGTTCAACTTAGCACTCGATAGTAAACTTAGAGCCTGTGATTTTATAAAGCTCAAGGTACGAGATATTGCTCATGGAACAACGGTTCAATCGAGGGCTATATTAATCCAACAAAAAACAGGGAGACCAGTACAATTTGAAATTACGCCTAAAACTAAAGAAGCAATAACGGCATGGATCAAATTCAATGCTTTAAAAAATGACGATTCCTATTTCTGAATGAAAAAGCGACCTCAGAATGGACTGTTTAGATACGATATAGTTCCCCACAGATGAGTATATGGGACTTTTGATGATGGCTTTTTGCCAGTAAGTCGCTCAGCCTGAGTATGAACAATACCACCATAGAAATCATTCAATTTTAAATTTATTGATTTTTGTTGAGGTTGAAACGAAGTAATGAATATTAAAAAAGTACACTAAAAGTAATCACATTATCTTTATCTAATTTAACTGATATTTTTATATTCGCTCGTTCAGCTAATTTTCTAACAATAGCTAGACCTAAGCCAAAGTGGGTTTCTGAAGTTCTAGCCTGATCTTTTTGCCACAACGGCTCAAACATATTGTCGATATCAGCTATGGTTATATTTTGCAGTGTTATGTTAGATATTTTAAGCGCTGGCTGCTTATTAATAATATCAAGATCAATACTAACCTTGCTTTCTTCAGGACTATAATACACAGCATTATGAATAAGATTTGTTAGAATAGCTTCTAATGAAAACACGTCATTAGTAATGACAATATTATCAGAAATATTTGTATTAATTCGTTGTTCCAAATTAGGCGTAGTAATAGCTAATCGTTCTAAGATACATAACAATTTATCTGATAAATCAATATCAATCATTGTTAAATGAAATTGCTCAGTATTGACTTTATTTAATAATAATAATGACTCTACAATGTTTTTCATGCGCGTAGAGATGGATAAAACATCATCTTTATAGTTTTCGATTACTTCTTCATTTTCAGGGTATTTAATGGCAATTTCACTCACACTCATTAATTCTGTAATAGGTGTTTTTAACTCATGTGCAATATCTGAAGTTAATCGTTTTTCATTTTGAAGTAATGCGCGGTTTTCGATTAAAAATTGATTTAACTCATCAATAATTGTTTTAATTTCACTCGGAGGATGATCAATTATAAATTGTTCTAATTCATTATTAATATCTATTTCTCTTATCTGCTTATTAAGCAAGGTTATTGGCTTTAACCCCTTAGAGACAATTTTATTCACTAAATAACGAACAAAAAAGGCAGTACCTATTGCAGTAAGTAAAAAAACAATATCGATTAATATTAAAATTCGCTCAAGAGTTGCATTAGAACGAGCAAAAACAAGCGATATAGGGGCTTGAACTTCGGTATGATTGTCATCATTTACAGGGATGAACTTCAATAGAAAAACACGCCCACTTTCACCATCAGGTAAATTAGATTGCGCTATCACTAGTTCGCCAAGTAAGAGTTCCGTGCGATTAAAGTTAAATTCAGGCGCTTGGCTTAGAGTAGAAGAATATTTTAATAAATCATTATTTGACCATATTTGAAAATACTCCCCATTTTCTGTACGACTAAACTCAGTCATCACATCAGTTAGCATAGATAATTGTAACGAATTGTCTTTATAGCTAATTAAATTAGCGAGACTTTTACCTTTTTGTTCTAAAGAGTCATCAAATTGTTTATCTACATAAGTATCTACGCTTATGTCTAAAAATAATAAAACAATAAACAAAATGAAAGTGATAAGTGTTGTTATTTGCCTAACTAAAGATTGTCTGATCGATTTCATGTAAACCTTACTGTTCCTTTTTAAATATGCTTTGATTAGGTGTTTTAAACATTAGTCGCAACATAGCCAAATCCTCGTTTATTTTTTACAGGAAAAACAGCAGAAAATTGTTTCAATTTTTTACGAATAGACGAAATATGTGCTTCTAATGAGTTTTTATTAATAGCATCATATTTACCAACAATGTATTCCCCCATTTTTTCAGCACTCACTACTTTTTCTTTATTTATAAATAAACATTCTGTAATTTTATATTCTGTAGGGGTTAAGTTTATCGGTTTATCCTGAAAGCTAAATACTTTAGCTTGTAAATCAACCACAAAGTCATTAATGGTAATTAAATTTGATGTTCTTAATAGTTCGCCTCGCCTTGTTAAAGCGATAATTCGAGCATGTAATTCATCAAATGAAAAAGGCTTAGTCATGTAATCATCAGCCCCTTGAAATAGACCATCAATACGATCAGCGACTTGATCTTTGGCTGATAGAATTATTACTTTACTTTGCTTTTTATGTTTTCTTAACGACTTCAATATAGATAAGCCATCAACACTAGGTAGCATTAAATCTAAAATGATAATGTCATAATCATCAGATAAGGCCATGGATAATGCTTGTGCTCCGTCACTTGCTTCATCAACAGCAAACCCTAAGCCAACTAGACCTATGCGTAAACTGCGTCTTAATTTATCTGAGTCTTCAACAAGTAAAATATTCATACTAATCATCAATACCAATTTTTCTTTAATTTATCACGTCAAACTTAAGATTGACTGAATTTTTACGCACAAGGCTTATTCACGCGACGAGAACAGAACAGTCATCATCATATAAATATCACCTTCAGCAGATCTTAAGGTTCCCTTCAGATATTCTTAAGTTCAATTTGATAACTTAAATATGAAGAATTATTTATTATTTGAGTTACCGATGACAATACAAAAACACACAGGCTTTAAACGTATTTACTTCGCGTTTATGAATTCAGTAAAAGGTTTTAAATGGCTTGTAAAAAATGAAGCTGCTTTCCAGCAAGAATTGATTATTATTTTATTATTATCAATTTTTAGCTGTTTTTTAAATATCAGCTTATTAATACATTTACTGCTTATTGTGTCACTGCTTTTAGTTTTATTAGTTGAAGTAATTAACACGGCAATTGAGGCCACTATTGACCGTATTGGACTGGAACATCATTCTCTTTCTGGTTTGGCAAAAGACTTAGGATCATTGGCTGTATTCATTAGTTTAGCAATAGCGGTTGCTACATGGGGAGTTGTTTTATGGGAACTATAACTCCCCCCATATTAAACACTGAACTAAATAATATAATAGAGAATGTTGATGAGCAATTATCAATAACACGTTTTAATAAAATAAAATTAAACTTAGGGCCTATTGGTGTTCTTTTAAGTTTTTATGCTATTACGCTACTGTCACTAACCGTTATACGGCTAATATTCATTGTTTGGCAAGCAGAACGTACATTAAATGAAAACGCATGGCCACAAATACTACTCAATGGTTTACGCATAGACATATCAATTTTATCTTATCTTTTCATTATTCCTTTATTGATTAGTTTTATCGGTGTATTTATTAACTCAAAAAACAGTTCAGGTAATCAAATATTACGATCATTTTTAAAGGGTTGGTTAATCACGTCAGTAACCGTATTAGTATTCTTTGAAGCAATAACACCTACCTTTATTTTAGAATATGATTTAAGACCAAACCGCCTATTTATTGAATATTTAATTTACCCTAAAGAAGTTTTCTCAATGCTTTTTACCGGTTACAAAATTGAGATTTTAAGCTGCATTCTCATTATGATTTTTACAACAAAACTTTCAATGAAGTTATTTGATACATGTTGGCAAGCTAAAACTGATTTACCAAAAAAATATTTAGCACTATTAGGCATTTGTTTGTTTTTTCTGTGTGCTTTAGGGGCAAGAGGTACATTGCAACATAGGCCAATTAATCCTGCTATGATGGCTTTTTCTACAGACCATTTAGTTAATGAGCTTACTTTAAATTCTCTTTATTCGACACTGTTTGCTTTAAAGCAAATGCAATTAGAAATGAGTAGTGCTGATTTTTATGGTGATATGCCTTTTGATGAAGTCATAACACAGATTCAACAATCATCGAATCTCGCAACAAACCAATATGTAAATGCCGAAATACCAACACAAGCTTTTCATACCGCAAGTTACCAAGGTAAACCGAAAAATATAGTGATACTTTTGCAAGAAAGTTTAGGTGCTCGTTATGTTGGCGGCTTAGGTGGTTTACCCTTATCACCCTCTTTAGATAAACTAATGAACGAAAGTTGGAATTTCACTAATTTATACGCAACAGGAACACGCTCTGTTCGTGGTATAGAAGCTATCACTACGGGTTTTTTACCTACCGTCTCGCGCTCTGTTGTAAAATTAGATAAGTCTCAAAAGAATTTTTTTACTATTGCAGACTTTCTAAAAAAACAAAATTATTACACACAATTTATTTATGGTGGAGAAAGCCATTTCGACAATATGAAAAGCTTTTTCTTAGGTAATGGTTTTGAAGATATTGTTGATTATCCTAAATTTAACCATGTTGAATTTGAAGGCTCTTGGGGAGCTTCTGATGAGGATTTATATAACCAAGCCCACAAAGAATTTAACGAGCTAGCCAATAAAGAACAACCATTTTTTAGCTTAGTGTTTACAAGTTCGAATCATTCTCCTTATGACTTTCCTGATGGTAAAATCACATTACATGATAAAGAGAAAAACACGCGTAACAACGCGGCTAAATATGCTGACTACGCATTAGGCAATTTCTTTGAGAAAGCAAAAAAATCAAATTATTGGGATAATACCATTTTTTTAATCGTTGCCGATCATGACTCTAGAGTTGCTGGTGCTGAATTAGTGCCGATAGAACATTTCCATATTCCTGCCGTAATTATTGGTAAAGATATTAAGGCAAAACAAGACAGTCGATTAACGAGCCAAATTGATCTGGCCCCTACGTTATTATCGTTAGCGGGTGTTAGTGGAACTCACCCGATGATTGGTCATGATTTAACGCAAATAATACCTAATGAAAAGTTACGAGCATTAATGCAATATGATAAAAACTTTGCTTATATTACGCGCGATAGTAAAGTATTTCTTCAACCTGACAAAGAGGCATTGGTTATCGCTAAATATAACTTATCTGCTGAAGACAAATTACAACTCATTAAGCGAGCAGAGTCACATGCCATAGTAGGGAGTAAACTTTATCAACAGGAGCTTTATCATTAATATAACGTTATTATTTATTGGTAACATTAATATAAAGCCAAATATTCAGTAATAATTCAGTTTACGTTAAGCCTTATTTAAGGTTAAAAATGCACAATGTTATTTTTATTAAAGAGATAACATTGTGCAAAAAATATTTTCTAAAACGCTTTCGTTAAATTCTGCAACTATACTGTTAAGTCTCTATTTTTCAATTGTTTTTAATTATCCATTTTTACAAAAAACGTATAGTGATTTAGTTCAATTAGATAGTTTTGATTTTGCCTACTTCATTTCTCTTCCGCTATTTTTAAGCACCGTTTTCATACTTTTATTTAGTCTATTACCTCAACGATATATTTATAAAACAGTCATTACTGCGCTTGTCTTGTTATCCGCTATATTTTGCTATGCGATTACTAGCTATGGAATTATTTTTGATTACGGAATGGTTGAAAATATGGCTGAGACATCAACCTCTGAAGCGTTGACTTACCTTAATTCATCCGCTATTTTTTATATAACATTATTAATAATAACGCCTATCGTAATATTAAATAAAATCAATCCACAGTCAAACACTTTAAAAGTAAGCATAAATCACCGTTTGAAATTGATTGTTGCTGCACTGGTCATTTTTACCATTATTTTTTTTAGTCTGTATTCTAGCTACGCATCGGTTAACCGTAACAATAGAGATTTAGCTAAATATATCGTGCCAATTCCAACCTTAATTTCTGGTTATAAATACATTAAGCGCAACTATTTCTATACTCCAACGGTATTTCAAACGTTAGACACTACTCCTAAAATAGAAACATCGAACAATACGGATAAAAATATTGTTGTGATGGTGGTAGGAGAAACTGCGAGGGCAAACAATTTTTCGTTAAACGGTTATCCTAAGCAAACAAACGAATATACAGAAAAACTGAATGTACATTCTTTTAAACAAATGTATTCCTGCGGAACAGCAACAGCCGTTTCTGTTCCTTGTATGTTTTCATTATTAAACAAAGAGCAATTTAATAAGCAGTCGGCTTCTTCACAACAAAACCTACTAGACCTTGTGAAATTAGCAGGTGTAGATGTTTTATGGGTAGACAATAACGAAGGATGCAAAGGTGTTTGCAAGCGAGTAAACACTATTACTATTGATAATAACAAAAGCAATCCTTTATGCGATGGCGACTATTGTTTTGATGAAATATTACTGACAAAACTAGATAAAAAGCTAACCAATTTAAGTCATCAAACAACATTAATTGTACTACATTTAATGGGATCACATGGGCCAACATATTATCGCCGTTACCCACAAAAATTTTCAACGTTTTTACCTGACTGCCAACAAAGTGATATACAAAACTGTACCTCAGAGCAACTAGTCAATACGTATGATAATACAATACATTATTCTGATTATGTGATTGCTGAAGTGATAAATAAATTAACTCAATTTACGAAAAACAATACGCAGACGATAAATGCAGAAATGATTTATGTATCAGACCATGGAGAGTCATTAGGTGAAAACGGCCTTTACTTACACGGCTTTCCATATGCTATTGCTCCTGTTGAGCAAATTCATATCCCTATGTTATTTTGGTCAAATACTATAGAGACTAATGTAAAAAATAATTGTGTAGAACAAAGTACGCAAACGGTTTTTAATCATGACAATATATATCATTCAATGCTTGGTTTACTTAATGTAGATTCAACGACATACAAAACTAAACTTGATATTTTTAACTCCTGTGATTTTAATGAAAATACGACAAATATTGCTAAAATCAAATTAGAAAAACATGAAAAATTCTAATAATTATGGATAGTAAACTGATTTATATATAGTCAGGTTATCGCTCATAGTGTTCTTCAGTATATTATTCGCCTGTCGGCAATGAGCTTAAATCAGCTCGACAAGTGAGCAGAAAATTTTGGTTAATATTGCCCTAAATATGCTCCTGAATTTGCAAAGGCTTAATATCCGCAATTAGCTATCAGTTGACCTAAAGAACCGTCGATAGCTAATTTCCCCTCTACGCACTTACTTGTCTTTATTTTCTGGTGATTTGTGAATTTTAACGCTTAATTAGTCAAACCAGTTGATGAACCTACTAGGCTTGCGCCCTCAAAAGCGCCTTTAACATCTCAGGGATTTGAGTGGAAAACTTCCTTAAATAGGTGATATTTTAGGAAGTAGAATCAATCATGATTTTCACGTTATATTACTTTATGCGAACACCGTCTTTTTCAATGGTTACTTTGCCATTTTTCATTAAGTTACCAACCGTGGCTTTATACGTTTTTTTACTTACGCCTAGTATTCGTTGGATTAACTCTGGTGAGCTCTTATCATGTAGTGGACTGAATCCTTCGTTGTCTCGTAAGTGTTGTAGAAACTTTTCAGCAAAATCATTTACTTTATTTTTACTACCACGAGATAAAATCAGATCTAAGCGACCGTCTTCACGCACTTGTTTGATATAACCGTCAATGTGCTTACCTATACGCAAAGGTTGGAAGATTTCATTGTCGTATAATAATCCCCAATGTAAATCGTTCACTATGGCTTTAAAACCTAAATCAGTTTTACCACCAATAATCAATTTTACTTTATCGCCTTGCTGATATTCAGCAGGCCAAATGTCGATAAATTTATCTAGCTTACTTGAAGCCGCAACACGATCGGTGACTTGATCAAGATAAATGCGAACCAGATAATATTTACCTACTTCCATTTCTGAATGCTGTTGATTATAAGGTACCAGTAAATCTTTCGGTAAACCCCAATCTAAAAAAGCCCCCATTTTATTTACTTGGGCAACTTTTAATGAAACAAATTCACCCACTTGGCCATAAGCCTTCTCTGTCGTTGCAACTAACCGTTCAGCACCGTCTAAATAAACAAAAACACGGATATTCTCTCCTATTTTACAATCAACAGGCTTAAAACGTCTGGGTAGTAATATCTCTCCTAACGTTCCGCCGTCAAGATAGGTGCCACTATCGTTTAGTGCAATAATGCGTAAAGTATTGTATTTGCCGATTTCTGCGTTTAGATCTGGAGTTGATTGTGTCATTAAATTGCCGAGTATAAAAAATGGTTAGTAGCTGCTAGATACATAATAACCGATATCGCTTGGTGTTCATACAAATTGAAATAATTCTCGCGAAGTAGTGAACTCATGAATTCAATCGATAGGTATCACTACTTCTTTTCAAGGTTTGTATGAAATTCCTTAGCTGCAATTTTTGTGGCAATATATTCGTTATGTCTAAGGTGTAATAAGTCAGCAATTTTTCTAATGATATGCTCTTCAATACCTGCAAGGTCACCATCGGCATAAGCAACTTTCCACAATAAGGTGACTATTTTTATCCGTTCATCGAGTGAATAGAATTGATTTATTTTTGAGGTAAATTGATAAAAATCACTGGCATTTTCGCTGAGTTCGAATGCTTTTTCTAGGATGTCACTAACTTCCTGGGGATTTAGGTTAAATTGCTTTGTTAAAATAATACTGAGGGCATCTTGCTCTTCTTCTGTAAAAACACTATCAGCACGCATCACTTCACATAATAAAACAGCACAGGAAATCTCTAGTGAAAGTTCTGTGTTTTTCTGCTGTTCAGGTGTATTTTGAAAGTCTTCAAC
This sequence comes from Colwellia sp., assembly GCA_047633255.1. Taxonomy (GTDB): domain Bacteria; phylum Pseudomonadota; class Gammaproteobacteria; order Enterobacterales; family Alteromonadaceae; genus Colwellia. The sequence continues at coordinate 26,714 of JBLIEW010000003.1, read as the reverse complement.
TAACTCAGTAAAGAATAGGCTAATTTTATCTAGCATATGTACTCCTTTTTATAGTGTATATAACTACCCTAACGTGTTGGTAATATAGCTATTTTGCCCACTAATATTTTTAAAAAGTATAAAAAGTGGTGAAAAAAACCAAACTATGTGTACCTATTTTAGTTTAATTTATTTTTTTTGTAAAAACAGTAAAAAATAAATAATCATTAAGTTAATGAAATGTAATAACTTATGCTTTTTTTTTACTGAAATGTTAGCTTTTTTGGCAAATAGGCCCGCATTTTGTAATAGAACGTTACAACTTTGCGATAATTTATAATATTAATTTAGCTATTATTTACCGCATATTATGCTGTAACTGCTTTCAGTTACAAATTGATACTAATCAGATTAACTAAGTGATCTTTTTAACGGGTCTAAATATCCAATAACATCGTTGCTTTCAATCCCAATAGCCAGCTATGGGTCAAGCAAGCGTCTTGTTCTTGGAGGTTTACCCCCATTACTTATGTTTACATGAAATTGAACTATTAATTAATGTGATTAGTATAGTACGTTGTTTCAACGTTAAAAATATTTTTAAAAGGGAATTATACAGTGGCACACAAAAAACAAATAATACTACCTATAGTTATTTTAGCCGTGGGAATTATTACTTATTTCGGCTTTTCTAGTTTGAAGACTCCACCAGAAGAAAAAGCAGAAGTCGATAACACACCTATTGTTACGGTAGAAAATATTATCGTAGCACCTATGATGTTACATGTGAGTTCTTACGGCATTGTTAAACCAAAATACGAAACATCATTGGTTGCACAAGTATTTGGTGAAATTGTTGAATTAAATGATGTTTTTGTTCGCGGTGGCTTTGTTAAAAAAGGACAATTACTAGCACGTATTGATCCTAATGATTATCATGCAGCCTTAATTGATGCGCAAGCCAATATGGCTTCAGCACGTGCGGCATTAGAAAAAGAAGTTGCCCAAGGTAAAGTCGCTGAACAGGAATGGAAACTTATCACCGATACTTCTCCTAGTGAATTAAGTTTACGTAAGCCTCAGTTAGCGCAAGAGCTAGCAAACGTCAAATCGGCACAGGCTTCTGTTTTACTTGCCGAACGTAATTTGCAACGAACAGAAATCAAGGCGCCATATGATGCGTTGATTGACAACCGAATGATTGGTTTAGGCTCTTTTGTCAGTGTAGGTACTCAAATAGGTAAATTACTTGGCACCGCTATTGCTGAAGTACGCTTACCCGTGGCTGATAATGAATTACAATTTTTAATTGATCAAGGACACAATGCAAAAGTGAAATTGGTGGGGTCTTATGCAGGAAAAAGTGTTGAATGGTTGGCCAATATTGCGCGTAATGAAGGGGTTATTGATAATAAAAGTCGTATGACTTACTTGGTTGCTGAAATTCAAAACCCTTATTTATTAAAAGGGGCGCAAACTGAGATGGGCGTTACCGGTAATACTGATGCGAGTAACATTGTCCCATTGCGTTTTGGCGCTTATGTTAAGGCTGAAATATTAGGTATCGAAATTGCTCACGCTAGCATATTACCTCGCTATTTGGTGGTAGATGACAAAGTGGCTCTTTTAGATAATGATTCAAAACTGCATTATGCAACTATTGAGTTAGTGCGCCAACAAGGTGCTAATGTTGTGATTTCTAATGGGCTGTTTGATGGCGATAGATTGATTGTATCCGCGTTAGATTATCCTGTTGATGGTATGAAGCTAGCGTTGATTTCAGATAAAAAAGAACAGCAAGACCCCGTTGATAAAAAGACTCAAGTCCAAGTTGCTAGTACTAAAAACGAAGGGGAATAGTGATGACAACACATTCTCATGATGATGCAACCAACGCAGCGGCAAGTACAGCATCAAGTAATAGCGATAATGACAGTAACCCTAAACGTGAAATAGACACCAGTATAGATACCAATACCGGTATTATTGCTTGGTTTGCCCGTAATAGCATTGCAGCTAACTTATTAATGTTTTTTATTTTGATTGGTGGCGGTTTAACGGCGTTAACCATCAATAAACAAATGTTTCCACAGCTTGAACTTAATTGGATATCTTATGCGGCACCATACCCAGGTGCTGCCCCTCAAGAAGTTGAGGAAGGTATTACAATTAAGATTGAAGAAGCACTGAAATCAGTGCAAGGGATTAAAAGGGTAATAACCTATTCTAATCGAAATTACTCTAATGGTTGGTTTGAAGTTGAACTTGATTACGATCCTCAAATTGTACTTGAAGAAGTTAAATCAGCTATTGATGCCATTCCGAGTTTCCCCGACGGTATGGAGCGTATTAAAGTTGAGCGGGAAAAATTTCGTCAAGAGGTGATGTACATTAGCTTGTATGGCGATTTAACTAATGGTGAGCTTAAAGAGTTAGGTCGTAAAATACATAATGAAATTCAGCAACTGCCCGGCATTAGTATTTCTGAACTACACAGTGGTCTATCGTATGAAATATCGATTGAAGTAAGCAAAGATAAACTGCGCGAGTATAACTTGAGCTTTAGTGATGTGGCTAATGCGGTACGTAATTCTTCTCGTAATATGTCAGCAGGACAAATTCGTGCAACCAATGGTTATATTAATTTAAGGGTTGAGAATCAGGCTTATCGGGGTCATGAATTTGAACAACTGCCACTAATCACCCTTGAAGATGGTACAAAAGTATTACTGGGTGAAGTAGCTACGATTAACGATGGTTTTGAAGAAGGTTTACAATATTCTAAATTCAATGGTGAAAACTCAGTAACCTTATTTATCGGCGCATCAGAAATTCAAAGCATTACTGATATTGCCAATATTATGAATACTTACGTTGAAGAAAAAGCGGCTATTTTACCTGCGGGTGTCAAATTAGAGACTTGGGTTGATATGACCTACTACTTAAACGGTCGCTTAAACATGATGTTAGACAACATGAAAAGTGGCGCAGTATTAGTCTTTTTACTGTTGGCCTTATTTCTTCGCGTACGATTAGCTTTTTGGGTAATGATGGGCTTGCCTGTTTGTTTCCTGGGTACCTTGCTATTAATGCCAATGGAATTCGTTAATATTACCATTAATGTTATCAGCTTATTCGCCTTTATTTTAGTGCTAGGTATTGTTGTGGATGACGCCATTGTTATGGGTGAGAGTGCCCATGATGAAATAGAAGAGCATGGTCATTCAACTGAAAATGTAATACGGGGTGTTAAGCGTGTTGCCATGCCGGCAACCTTTGGCGTATTAACGACTATTGCCGTGTTTGTACCGTTTTTATTTGGCGAAGGTCCTTCTTCAGCCTTTGGTAAAGCGATTGGTGGTGTGGTGATTTTTTGTTTGATTTTCTCTTTGATAGAGTCAAAGCTTATTTTACCTGCGCATTTGGTCAAAATGAAAATAAAAGTGTTTAACCCTAAAAATCCACTCGACAGAATACGTCGTTTTATGGATGTTAAGTTAAGTCATTTTATTCATACTATTTATAAACCCGCACTGGCGGTATTTCTTGAATATCGTTACGCGGTATTAATGTTTTTTATTAGCTTAATGTTATTAAGTGCCGGTTTATTTAGTGGCGGTTTTGTTCGTTATGTTGGCCAACCTAAAATTCCTCATGATTTTCCTCGTATCAGTGTTGAAATGAATATTGATGCGTCTGAGAAGTCAACGTTAGACACCTTACTGAATATACAACGCATTATTATGAAAGTAGATAAAGAGGTCGAAAGTCAGTATGGCGCTTCAATGATCTCTGATATGCAAGTGGATTTACGTAGCAGAACCAATGGCCAAGTGATGGTGAAATTGATTGTGCCAGAAGAAAGACCTATTAATACCTTTGAACTTGCTGATATGTGGCGCAAAGCTATTCCAAATTATCCTGGGGTCAAAACACTGAATATTAGTGATAACTTGTTTGGTGGTGGTCGAGAAGACGGTGATGTCGCCTTTAGGTTAGAGAGTACAGACGATGTGCAATTACTGGCAGCAGCGCAAGAGCTTAAACGTAAACTAGATACAGTTAAAGGCGTTGGTGATGTTAATGATTCACGCCAAACTAGCGCTAAAGAAGTACAGTTTACCTTAAAGCCCTTGGCCTATAGTATGGGAATATCATTGGCTGATATTGCTTCACAAGTAAATTATAGCTTTTATGGTTTAGAAGCACAGCGCATATTACGTGATAGTGAAGAGATTAAAGTTATGGTGCGTTATCCTTTAGCACAACGAAGCAGTGTTGGTCATGTGGATGATGTGTTGATTCAAGCACCTAATGGCGCAGAGTTACCCTTATCGGAGTTAGCCGAGATAACGTTAACGGATGGCGTTACGCGTATTCGTCGTGAAAACGGTAATCGAACGATTAATATTTGGGGTAGTGTTGATGCTGAGCAGGTTGAACCCTTTGAGGTCGCTAATGATATTCGTGATAATTTTATTCCTCAGTTATTGGCGAAGTACCCTAAAGTTAATAGTGAATTATCAGGTAAAATCCAAGAGGAGATGGATGGGATATCAGATCAAATTCGTGATGCACTTATTTCATTTATGGTGATATTTTCATTACTAGCAATACCGTTAAGATCATACTCGCAAGCGGTGATGATTATGACAGTTATTCCTTTTGGTATTATTGGCGCGGTGTTTGGTCACTTTATTCTGGGAATGGATCTGAGCGTATTGTCTGTTTTTGGTATTTTAGCTGCAGCAGGGGTTGCCGTTAATGACTCGTTAGTAATGGTAGATTATGTAAATAATGCAAGAAAACGGGGTGAAGCATTAAAAGATGCGGTGATGCATGCGGGTACTAAACGCTTTAGAGCCATAATGTTAACATCACTCACAACGTTTATTGGCTTAGTTCCTATCATCTATTTTGAAACCAGTGCTCAAGCGCAAATAGTGATCCCAATGGCGGTGTCATTATCTTTTGGGGTGTTATTTGCGACAGTAGTCACGCTAGTATTTATTCCTAGCCTCTATATGATTATTGAAGATATACGTGTTGTGTTTACGCGCAAAAAGCACAACAAAGACAATGCTGATGTAGCCATAACGCCAGAAGAGTTGCCATTGTAATGGTTAACTAAACTAGGTCTATTTTTGTGATGTATTAATAATAAAAAATGCCTATCACTGTTTCCAGTGTAGGCATTTTTTCTTACTGCTTTACGTAATTATTGATTATCTGCGATAACTTACCGTAAATAGATATTGAGCAGGTTGACCAACAAAATGATTGTTTGTGACATAGTTTTTGTCAAACAGGTTGTTGATTTTTAACCCTAATGTCCACGCTTCAGCTACTTGATAAAAAGCACTGGTATTAACGACAGTATGACTGGGTAATGTGATCGTTCCAGGCCACTCACTGTCTTCACGTTCACCTTGGTAATTAATACTGGCTAACAAGCTTAATTTTTCCCATGTTTGGCTAATTTGATAACTTGCATTGTGTTTAGCGCGTCGAATTAATGGTGCATCCGTTGTGTCATCTTTGGCATCTAAATAGTTAAGTTGCAATTGATGATTTAAACCTAATAACTGTGCAGCTAAGGTTAATTCAACACCATTAATTTCAGCCTTATTAATGTTAACAGGGTGATAAGCAAAGTTTTCATCAGGCAGCCATTCAATTAAGTTATCAATTTGAGTGTTGTAAATATTTAGTTCGGCACTAATACCCGTAAAGCTGCTTTTTACTATTAATTCAATGCTATCTGATGTTTCGGCTTGAAGGCTTGGATCTCCGTACGACCAGCCATCATTTGGGTAATAAAGATCATTAAAGCTTGGCGCTTTAAAACCGCTACCAATGTTTACGCTGATTAATGAATCTTTAGCAAAACGTAAACCTGCACTTAGGTTGTAGGTTATTTCCCTATCCACATTTTCAATATCATCATAACGTATAGCGCCATCGAGTATAATTGTGTCATTGTCATAGGCTAAGCGAGTGAAAACTGAATGAATATCACGCTCATCAATATTGTAGTTAGTTGTAGCGTCAACTTTTTCATTGATTAAATCGATACCAAAATTTGAACTGAATTGCTTAGTTAGCTGGTAGCTGGCTAACCAAGAACCTTGCAAGCGTTCAGTTTCAAAAAAGCTACCATCATCTTCATTAACACCATTACCAAAGGAAGTACTGTTATTTTTTTGTTGAGCAATTAATAATTGTTGATACCAATCGCCATCATTCTGGCTTGCTGAAAGCTGCCATTGCAGAGTGTCAAATGAGCTTTCATTAGCGCCACCAAAAGCGTTATCGTATTCACTGTCGCCTTGGTTATATTTTGCTAGCCAATTAATTTGCCATTCTTGACTAAGTTGTTGGTGACCGATAACAGAAACATTCTCTCGGTTATAACCGTCATCATCATTTTCAGCTAAATCGTAAACATCATAACCATCGCTTGATTTACTTGAGGCAGTAAAGGTTGTGCTGCCACCACCATGACTAATAGCACCACTAATAGTAGCTTGCTGCTGTCCTTCATTACCTAAGCCAAAATCTACCGCTACTTCACCAGCTTTTAATTGACGAGTGAATATTTGAATTACACCACCGATAGCATCAGACCCCCAAAGTGCCGCTCTTGGCCCTTTAATGACTTCAATGCGATCTATTTGTTCCGTAGAAAGGTCAGCAAAAGGAACCTGTCCAAGTGTTGCAGAGCTGATTCGTTGACCATCAATAACTACTAAGGTGTGACCTGAGTTAGTACCACGCGTAAATAAAGATGTTGCCTGGCCAGCACCACCATTTTGCGATATCTGTAAACCATTAACTTCGTTAAGTAACTCGGCAACAGAATTAGCTGATGATAACTCAATATCAACGCGAGTGATTACTTTAATACTGCTTAAAAGATCTGATTTATTTTGTGGTGTACGGTTAGCCGTAACAACAATAGTTTCAGTTTCATCAGTGTTGTTTTCTACAGTATCAGCGAATACTAAGCCTGATGTAAATGTGCTAGCAATGGTAAGAGCTAAAAGTGTTTTTTTCATGGTTCCCTCAACTATAAGTACCCGCCGTACTTACAATAATTAATTTAATTTTAGGCCGGTCTCCGGACTTAAAGCAGCGGTTGTTTTTACACAAACATCTGTTTATTACCGTTGCGGGGGCAGCATAGGTTTTGCACCTATTTCCCGTTTAATTTAACCAAGTAACGACTTAAGCTAAACACCTAAAATTTTACGTTAATGCTCAGTTAGAGCGTTTTTTGTCTATCCACTGACGTGTTTGATCAATGTCAGCACATAGTTTCTTTAATTCTTTTAAGCTGCGCATACTCATACGATGCATGGCGTCAGCATTAGGTTGAATTATTTGTTTGTTAGCCACAGCAGGAATAACTGGCCAATCTTGCCAATTAAACGCTTCTTTATCGGTTTGGTTTATTGATAATGGCTGAATGATTAATTGAACTGGCGTTAACAGTACTTTCTCAATATTAATCTGCGGATAAGATGCAGCCGCTTGTTCAAATGGATTTTTTGCTTTACAGATAGTTAAAAATTGTTGTGGCCAACTACCTTTGGCGACTGTAGTTAACGGTCGTGCCCATAACTCGTAAAATACCGTAATAGGCTTTTTATTTTGATATTGGCTAGTGATTTTTTCTAAATCACTAAGTAGCTGCTGTGCTTTTTCTTCAGCCTGAGCTTTATGTCCGGTTAATTGTCCAAATTCACGCATTTCTTTGGCAATATCTTCAAAAGAATTTGGCTGTGAGTAGACAATAGTAAAACCGAGTTTTTTTAAACGAGCCAGATCATCGCTAGGATTACCTGTTTTCCAAGCGATAATGTAATCAGGTTGTAGGGAGATCACTTTTTCAATTTGTAAGCGTAAATAATTACCAATAATAGGAATGTTTTTAGCTTGCTCAGGATAATCGGCAAATGAAGTTGTACCAATGATTTGTTCACCCGCACCTATGTCATATAACATTTCGACTATATGAGGCGAAAGAGCAATTATGGTCGGCTTTACCTTTATTTCACTGGTTGAAATTGCGTGTGCTGTGTTGCTTAAGTTTAGAAAAACAAGACCTAAGAACAATAAAGTCAGGGCCATTCTTTTCATATTATCGTTCCTCGCTATTTTGGTTTTTGTCACTATTTATGTTTACCTACACCCGTTCACCCTGAGCTTGTCGAAGGGTCGAAGGGCACATCACTTACCAATCAATGCCTTTTTGTGCTTTGATACCATTATCAAAAGCATGCTTCACTGATTGAACTTCACTTACCGTATCGGCTAAATCGATGATACTTCTGTGGCAAGCACGCCCTGTAATAATAACGTGTTGCTTAATAGGTCTATTTTTTAGCGCATGCATCACTTCATCTAAATCTATATATTTATAGCTGAGCATATAGGTTAATTCATCAAACAAAACGACATCAATATTCTTATCTTTTAATAATTCTTTACTGCGTTGCCAAACTTTTTGGGCAGCGGCAATATCTTTTTCTTTATCTTGTGTATTCCAAGTGAAGCCTGTAGCCATTACATCAAACTTAACGCCTGCGTTTTCAAGTAAAGACCGTTCTCCACAGGCCCATGTACCTTTAATATATTGCACAACAGCGGCATTTAAACCATGGCCAACAGCACGCGCAATGGTACCAAAGCCTGAAGTCGATTTGCCTTTGCCGTTACCTGTGATAACAATGAGTAAGCCACGCTCTTCTTGCGCTTTATCAATCCGTTGGTCTACTTTTTCTTTCAGACTTTGCATACGTTTTTTATGTTGTGCATTTTTTTTATCTGAATTGCTATCTGAGCTTATATCTGAATTTTTATCTGTCATGTTATATCCTTTGTTGTTCGTAACTATTAACTCGCACCTTGTGAATATCAGTTAGTGTTTCTTGTGCGAATCATAATAAAAAGAAAAAATATACTGCCTAACGCTGAGGTAATAATACCAATAGGAATTTCTGCATTTGCTAAAGCTGACCGAGCAATAATATCAACCCATATTAAAAAGCTACCACCAATTAAGGCACTGCCTATCACCAGTTTAAGTGTGGTTACGCCAATGATTTGTCGAACAATATGAGGGATCATTAAACCAACAAAACCAATGCCGCCGCAATACGCCACTATAGTTGCAGTAAGTGCAGCACATAGCCCAAGCATTAATAGTCTTAATCTATCTACATTAACACCTAAACTTGCTGCGCTTTCATCGCCGAGCAATAAGGCATCGATATGTCTATGCATGGCAATAATGGTAATAATGGTAACAAGCAATACGCAGCCAATCACGTAAAAATTACTCATTTCAACGCGAGATAAACTACCCATTAGCCAAAAGATTACTCGGTTCGTGGCAAAAGGCTCACCGAAATATAGAATGAATTGTGTGAGTGAACCCAACATAAAAGACACAGCAACACCCGCGAGTAATAGCTGCTCCATACGCTGTAGTATTTTTGCGATAAATAACACGATAGCAATCGCAAACAAAGCACCTAAAAAGGCGGCAAGGGGAAGGGCGATCCCTAGATGTTCTCCTAGTGAAAGGTTAGCGACGGTAGCACCTAAACCCGCACCCGATACGATGCCAAATAGATAAGGATCGGCTAATGGGTTACGAGTGGTGTTTTGTAAAATAGCGCCAGCAATCGCGAGACCCATACCTGCAACAAGTGCCACTAATACCCTTGGAACTCGTACTTGCCAGATCACCATTTGGCTAATTGGATTCTCACAATTATTGAGTAAACATTGAAAAACTTGGCCACTTGTTATGCTTGCAGGACCAAAATGTAATCCGGCGATGGCAGAGGTAAAAGTTAGCAATAATAATGCAATGAGAATAAAGAGTAATTTATTCATCTTGAGCACCTGCGTTTATTTTTACACTCTGATCGTGTGGTAATGAGAAAAATATTCTAGGTTTTTTCGAAGAGGGATCTTGCCCGGTTGCTCTTTGCTCGACTTGGCAAGGTAACTTAAATACCGAACTTAACTGTGACTCTGTTAGTACGTCAATAGGATTGCCGTCAGCAATTAATTTACCTTGATCGAGCAGTAATATACGTTGGCAGTATTGACTGGCTAAATTGAGATCATGCACTGTCATGATCACAGTAACGTTTAGTCGCTTAACTAAGTCTAATATTTGGTGCTGATAATAGACATCTAGGTGATTTGTTGGCTCATCTAAAATTAAAATTTGTGCTTGTTGTACCAAAGCACGGGCAATTAATACCCTTTGTTGCTCGCCGCCAGAGAGTTGATTAAACGTCATTTTTTCAGCGTGATCTAAACCGACTTTTACAAGCGCATGTTTTATTTGCGCCTTATCATGATCATCTCCTAAAGCGAATAAACCTTTATGTGGTAACAAGCCCATTTTGACTATGTCGATCACGGTTAATGAAAATATGGCTTCAGCTTTTTGGGCAACAAGGGCAAAATGTTGGGCAAGTTGTTTGCTACTATAATGTTCGATTTTTTTGTTATTGAGATAAATCGAGCCGTTAAGTTCCGCGCCGCGAATATTTTGTTGCTGATTGGTGATACAACGTAGCAGGCTAGTTTTACCGGCACCGTTAGGGCCAATAATACCAATAACTTCTCCTTTATTTACCTTAAAAGAGATGTTTTTTAAAATGCTTGTATTGTTAATTGTCCAGCTGAGCTGATTAACCTGTAATTGTATTGGCATAGTGTTCTGGTGTTTTCCCGCACGCAAAATATTCGTTGATTGTGAGTGTACTTAATAGGCTAGATATCTGACTTATCGTTTTGTATTATTTTACCTTAAAATAACGATTTACAGTTGCGGGTACAGTTGAGGAATACTTCATTGCGACTATTGAGCCGGGTAAAGGCACCTCATTTCCTAGTTATGAATTAGAGTTTACGCGGAGAAAATTTAATTAGCAAGCTTTAGATGTTTAGATGGCTATTCGTTTTTATCAAGCCAAAATTCATTGATCGTCTTGTGAATTAATATGAGTAATGAAGGAGTTCTGTTAATGAGCATGCGACTCTAGGGATTACTTTATTAACGGCAGAACCTCGATAACGCTGCCGTTAGCATCAGTGATGATTTTAATGACTAACGCTTTCTTGCAATAGCTACCCTATCGCGCTTTGCCCTCATAACGAGTTAAAGGTAAATCGTTATGAGCTCAATTGATGGCACGAAATAGCCCAACTTACTACTGTATTAATACAATTTACTATAGTCTTTTTAGTTCTTACGGTTGGTCAGGAACATACCCAAAGCAATAATACTTGCGCCTAACAACGTAGTTTCTTCAATGGTTTCACCAAATAAAAGATAAGCACTAACGGCGGCAGAAACTGGGACTAAATAAAATACGCTAGCGACTCTGCTTACCTCTCCCTGCTGAATCATTATATAAAGTAAACTCAGCGCGCCTAGTGATACGCCAATGATCATATAAACTAGCGATATAATAAACTCAGTTTCCCAAGCGACCTTAAAGCTTTCAAAAAACGGTAGCAGCGCTAAGCATATTAAGCCAGAAACCAGAGATTGAATAGCACCTCCATAAAATAGTTCCATTTCTGCGCAATAACGCTTCTGATAAATACTTCCAAAGGTAACACCGAGTAAGGCAAGTACAGACATACTGATAGCAACCCAACTGAAAGAAGTCGCTTCAATTGAATTACTTACTACGACAGCTACTCCTAAAAAGCCAAAGAAAAGTCCAAACCATTGGGTCAAGTTAAGTCGTTCATTAACCAGTTTTTGTGCAAATAAACCTACCAGAATGGGTTGCATTGCAACAATTAATGCTGAAATGGCCGGGGCAAGGCCCATATTAATTGAAACGAATACACCAATAGAGAACAGACAGACAGTCAGGCTTCCCGCTACCGAAATATGCATTATTTCACGCCAACTAGGGAGTTGGTTACCAAACCATTTAGCAATGATTAGTAGTATCAAACCTGCCGTAATAAACCGTAAGCTAAGAAAACTCAATGGAGTAGAGTGTGGCAATCCAAGTTTTGCACCTACAAATCCGCTGCCGTAAAGCAATACAAAAAAGAAAGGTAATGTAAATATATTAACGTAGTTTTTTGTAGTCTTGATCCATGTATTTTTACTCATTTCTTTATTCCCTACACATAAAACTATGTACCATGTAGTACAATTATTTGTGTACCTTATGGTACAATGATAAAAAATGCAAATAATTAGGAATGGAACGATGTCTGAATCCCCCCAAAAAAAGCGGTTACCACGTGGTCAAGGGCGAGAACGTATTCTATCTTCGGCTACCGATCTCTTTTTAAAAAATGGCTTTGAAGCAACTAGCCCCCAAGCAATATATGCTTTAAGTGGTGTCGGGCAGGGAAGTTTTTACCATCATTTTTCCAATAAAGATGATTTGGCAAATGCAGTCTTAGAAAGAATGGTAGAAGAAAAGACCGCTGAATTGAATTACATTACAACGACTATATCTAACCCAAAAGAACGTTTAGAGGCCTATCTAAAATTACCACGCAAAGGGACCGAAGGCTGTAAGTTTGGGCGTTTTATGTATGAGACTTCAGGACAAAAACAGGAATTGAATAAACCTATTCAAGAGTTCTTTGATGGACTGCTGCGCTTTCTCAGTAAAAACTTTCAAGCAGCACAAGAACAAGAATTGATATCATCTGATTTTTCTGCTGAAGAGTTGAGCTTCATGCTGGTGGAACAAATCCAAGGAGGATACATAATGTCGAGGATCTATCGGAATGATGATTTCCAAGTTAATACGCTCAAGCGTTTAGCGAAGCAATTAGGATTAATACTTACTTAGTTGATGTTACTCTTTTTCTTCAGAGCTTTGCTCTAATCTTAGATAAGTTAGTTAACTTGCGACTAAACTATCAACGCCTTCTATTCGACAATGAAACGTATAACTTTTTGACATCGTGTTCTGGTGTCTTCCCGTAGTCAAAATATTTGTTGACGATTGAGCCAGGTAACGGTGCCTCATTTACTCGCTAATAAAATTAAAAAAGCAGCTGAAGCTGCTTTTTTAATAGACTAGAATAAATTATATTCTGAGTAACGTGATTACCAAATTTTAACGCGCTTCTCAGGTGCTATATACATAGCATCACCTTCTTTAACATCAAAGGTTTCATAAAATTTATCAAAGTTAGATAAAATTCCTAAAACACGGAATTCACCAGGTGAATGGGGATCTGTTGCTACGCGGTTGCGTAATGATTCTTCAACAATTTTACCTCGCCAAATTTGAGCATAACCCATGAAGAAGCGTTGATCACCCGTTAAACCGTCAATAATAGGTGATTTTTTGCCATTTAATGACGCTTTATAGGCTTTATAAGCGATAGTTACTCCTGATAAATCACCAATGTTTTCTCCTAGAGTTAATTCTCCATTAACGTTTAAGTCATCAAATACTTGGTAATTCGCATACTGTTTAACTAGCGCTTTAGTACGAGCTGAAAACTCTTTAAGGTCTTGCTCTGTCCACCAATTGCGTAAGTTACCTGTCGCGTCATATTTACTGCCTTGATCATCAAATCCATGGCCCATTTCATGGCCAATTACCGCGCCAATACCGCCATAGTTTACTGCATCATCGGCTTTCATATTAAAGAAAGGAGCCTGTAAAATTGCCGCAGGAAAAACAATTTCGTTTGCTGGTGGATTGTAATAAGCATTAACTGTTTGTGGTGTCATATGCCATTCCCAATCATGAATCGGGCCGCCAAGCTTTGAAATTTCTTTTTCGCTAGAGACCCTACGTGCATGGATGAGATTACCCACTAAGTCAGCAGCGTTGATTGAAAGCTTTGAGTAGTCTTCCCACTGATCAGGGTAACCAATTTTAGGTGTAAAAGCGGCAAGTTTTAATTGTGCGGCTTTTTTAGTATCGTCCGACATCCAACTTAAGTCATTAATACTTGAACCGTAAGCATCTCGTAAATTTTCAACAAGTTCACTCATGCGTGATTTAGCCGTAGGTGTGAAATGACGGGTAACATAAACTTTACCAATAACTTCGCCTAAATTGTTATTAACAACACTAACACCACGTTTCCATTGTGGACGTTGTTTTTCTTGGCCATTTAGCTGTTTGGAAAAAAAATTAAAGCTTTCATTATCTAATGCTGTTGTCAGGTAGCTTGAAAAGGCACTTAAGGTATTAAATGTCAGATATTGCTGCCAAGTTACTAAGGATGTTTCATCAAATACGTTACCAAAACCTTTGATAAAACTAGGTTGACTGATAATAATATTTTTTTGTTCAGCAATACCTTCGGCAGTTAAAAAGGATTGCCAGTTAAATTTATCTGTTAGGCTGTTTAAATTATTAGTCGCAAATTTGTTATAACTTTTTTCACTGTCACGCCTTTCAACTCGCGTCCAATGATGGCTTGCTAGCTTGGTTTCTAACGCCAGAATATTTTTAGCTGATTCTTTCGCGTTTGGTAAATTTGCCAAATTAAGCATTTTTTCAATGTGGGTAAGGTAGCCTGCACGTATTTTTACAAAGCGCTCTGCGTCATTAAAATAGTAATCTCTGTCAGGTAAATTTAAACCACTTTGTGTAAGATACCCCACGTAACTTGTTGAATCTTTTTTATCAATATTAACGTAGATACCGAGAGGATTAGTAATACCTACTGTTGAATAAGTACCAAAAAATTGTGCTAAATCATCTTTGCTTTTAAGTGCATTAATTGCATTAAACATACTTTGAATAGGGGCAGTGCCAAGGGTGTTTCTGGCTTCTGTATCCATATAAGATCGAAATAAGTCAGCTACTTTTTGCTCGTCAGAACCTCTAGCTAAACCTTCGGTTGCAGCAAGCTCTTCAATAATAGCCTTTACATCGTCATCGGCTTTATCACGTAAATCGTAGAAAGACCCTATAGCGGTTTTATCACTGGGGATCTCATTTCTGTTCATCCAACCACCATTAATGTAACGATAAAAATTATCTTGGGGACGAATATTCGTATCCATATTTGTTTTATCAATACCTGATACTAAAGCTATTTTCTGTACGCTTACTTTAGACGAGTCTGTGGCTGCGTTATCGCTGTTGCTACAACCGGTAAGCAATAGCAAAGATGAGCATACTGCGCTTGTTATAATCCCTTTCATTTATACTCTCATTCTAATTTTAAATTTTTAATAACCAGATACTACGAGGTATCTACGGTAAATTCTAGTTAAAGAAACATCTATTTACACTTTATCTTAACGTTAAATTTACTTTTTTTTTACAAATTAGTGGGTGATCAGTGAACTTATCCGTATAACAAATTAGCGTTGTTTTTTGTTTGAGACTAAAAACAAGTCAACAGCACATTGGCACATTTCATCAATTTGGCTAGCGTCACCATAGATGCCATCAATAACTAACTGAGCTATACCGTGAAGTGTTGCCCACGTTACTTGGGCAAGACGTAAGGTATTTGACGAATTAGGCAATACACCTTTTTTCTGTAAAGCCTTAGTCATTTCAACTTGAAATTGAAAACTAGGGTAAGCGACTTCTTTGAGTTTTGAAGGGCTTTTTTTATCTTTCCACAAGGTACCCCCAAACATTAGTTGATAAATAGCGGCATTTTCTGTGGCAAACTTTACGTAATAATGAACAAACGCTTTATATCTTTCTCGCTCGGTTAAATTATTATGACTAAATATATCTTCAGCCTGTTTTTTCCATGAAATAAATCCTTGGGCGGCAATAGCTATAAGTAAGTCATTTTTATCTTTAAAGTGATGATATGCCGCAGTACGAGAAACGCCAATGCGTAAGGCTAGCTTTCGAAGTGATAACGCATCTACGCCACCTTCTAAGATCATCGCTGTTGCGGTAGTAAGTAAACTGCTATACAAATCACCATGATGGTAATTTGTTGATAATTTTGTTGCGGAGATGTCTGTTGATAGCGCTTTCTGGGTTTTTGTCATTATTACTCTTGATTAGTTCATCATGGTTGATAATTAGTTAACAGCCAAATTTATAAAGTTTTTCTATGGGGTAAAGCCACATTAGAAAAAATTAGCCCGGCAACAAGTGACATAAAAATTAAAAATGTTTGTGAACCCAAGTCATTTACCGCTAACATTTGTTTTCCGGTAACTAAACTGTTTAAACCGATATAAACCTTACTGCCGGGTACCAAGACGACTAAGCCAAGTAGACGAACGATGGAAGAGGGCAAGTTCATTATACGGGAGAATAAATTACTGTATATCCCTAGGGCAAAAGCGCCAACAAATGCCCCTAAAGCGACACCTAAATAACTACTGGCCCAAATACTTGCGCCAAATGAAATATAGCCGGCTATCATTCCCCAAGGTGCGTCTTTTAATCGTACTTTAAATAGAATAACTAAAGAAATTGATAGGGTAGTTACTGCCAACCATGAGGTCCAAATAGGCATTGTCTCTGGTGGCATAAAACTGACTTCACCCCAAATAAGTTTACCAAAAGCCATGCCTAATACGGCGCCAAAATAAAGCTTAAATAGCACCATAACACTATCCATTATACGTGCGGTACCTGACATTAAATGCCGCGCAGCAAGTTCAGATAAACCTACCGTAAGTGATAGGCCAGGAATAAAGGCAATAATGCTTGATAAAATAACCATGGGAATATTAATGCTAGGATCGAATAATGAAATAAGCGAGGCTAACATCGAAGTAGTTAAGGCGGCCATCGGCTCTAACATTTCAGTGACGCGGCGTGAACGTTCAGCCCAAATAACAAACAGAAAGACGACAAAACCTAGTAGGGTAGACCAAAAAACGTCATGCCAACTGGTGTGCATTAACATGGCAAATGCACCGCTAGAGGCACCAAAAGCTAGAAAAGTTAATATTACGCCATAAGGTGGTGGCTTACGATCGACTTCTTTTAAACGCTCTATCGCTTCGTCTAATGTGCGTTCGCCATTGATGAGTTCATCAACTAATTCATCAATACGTGCTAAAGATCCAAGATCAATTTCCCCCGGTGTTACCCGCACTAAGTGATTATATTGCTGATCATCTTCATCATCAGAAAGTATAAACGTTAACGCGGTTGGGGTAATAATAAATGATGCGCGAATATCTAAAAATCGGGCAATAGAAAGTAGATTATCTTCTAAACGATGTGCTGTAGAGCCGAGTTTGTGTAAGGCCTTGCCAAGTCGGATAATAAATCGACGTTTTTGAAAAAAATCATCTGTTTGTGATGCTGAAACTTGCGACATGTAAACCTTGTCTCTAGCTAAAATTATTAATAAGAGGTATCTTTTGCAATAGTAAATGATTTTGTTAAATCTAGGTAGAAAAACTTAGTTAACTGAAGAGGTATTGATGACATTATTAATTATATTAGCCTGTGTTTTTGGTGCAGTAGCACTTATGGTTATTTTGGGAGAGCGTTTTGGTAAACCGATGAGTGATGAACAGCAAGCAAAATTTAGTAAGACATCATGGATCTTAGTCTTTATTATTTTACTTGCCGCACTGGTAAAAGAAATGAGTTAAATTTTCTTACTTTGGTGGTGAATCAGGCCAGTCTGCAAAAGGAAAGGGGTACGTTTCAGAATTTATCGTTAAGAATTGATTTATTTGATACAAATAGGTATTCAAATCTTGGCCAAATTTTACTAAAGGTTGGTTTGGCTTTTCGGCAAATAATAAGGAGAAAAACTGAAAAAGGGCAATTAAGGTTATGCCTAAACGGACAAATCCTGCTACAAAACCATACCCAAGCATAGCAATACCGCGTTTTAACACATTTTTATTATGCCAAGTTTTTTCTATATTTTGCTCATCAATATTTTCGTTTTGTTTTTTTACTGACTCTTCGGCCTCTGCTTTGCGATCAGCTGAATGGTCTTCATGGCTTGTTTCATTATGAGCAGTGTCTTTTTTGGGGTTTGCTTGTGACGTTGTTGATTTATCTTCATCGTTATTCATACTGTTTTCCTTTTATAGACCTAATACTACGTTGATTAATATTAGGTATAGCAAGGACAATGCCATTGATTATTCACTTTAATTTCAGTGAGTTAGCTTTGTTGTTTATGAGGTGTAATAAAGGAAAAACTAAAACTTAGTCAATTTTAATAAGATCTAGTGTATTTGACTTATATTGAAAAATTTTGTTTGTTTACGCACTCGCCTTGCTCATTATAACTTTGATCATAAATAGAGATATTGCCGGTATTATCTAGGGTAATGATGTTGGTCGTTCGAGTGCCGTACTCTGGCGAAATGATAAAAATAGAACTGAGTAGTTGCTCCCAGTTTAATGGCACGCCTGTTTTTGGTAAGTGTTCAGTTTGTGCTTGTTGGCCGCTTTTCATTAATTTGAATAGCTGTGCTATATCTAAAGAATGATCTTTTATTTTATCTGCAAGTTTAGCCTGCCCAAGTGCCATTTTAGGCCAAATGTCGTCTAATGCGCCGTTACATAGACTGTGAAACCCTGAATTTAATAGTTGTTTTTTTTCTGACACACTGTCAAAGCACATTAGGTTATCCAGTTGGCCGAAGACTAAGTTAAAGGCGTTATAGTAACTGGATGACTTGGTTAACTGTGTTGTTACTTCATGATCTTGATGGGCTAATGCGTGTAATACTAAATCACCACGAGATTTTTTATTTTTATCAAAAAGTTGTGGTTGGCGAAAATTAGTGAGTGCGCTAAATCGTCCCTGTTTATTTAAACCAAGCCAAGTGCCACCCGCTTGTAAATCTTTACCCGCTAATACATTACTTGTTAATAGATTATTTTCTAATACGTCATCTGCAAGTACATCGTTATTAGGCCACCAATGCATTGACTGTGTTGGTCTTTGATGAAATTCATCACGGTTTGCACAAATGATCACTGGATATTTAGGGTGCTGTTTAATGGCAAAAAATAAAATACACATATAATGAGAGCGTTTTTTGGTTTGAAATTATATCTTATGGTAACTCTTTCTTTATACCCGCGCCTAGCTCAGGTAGACTTTATTTATATCAATAAATTTGTAGCGATAAAATAGACAAGGCATAACGATGTTTGAACTCCCCAAGGTAAATGTAAAAGATAAAGTGTCAGCACAAGAATGGCAAATTCGCGTTGATTTAGCCGCCTGTTACCGTTTAATGGTCATGCATGGTTGGGATGATCTTATTCATACCCATATTTCTGCTCGTATTCCCGGCACTGAGCATCTATTGATCAATGCTTTTGGTTTAGCATTTGAGGAAGTTACCGCATCAAACTTAGTTAAAATTGATATTGACGGTAATATTATTGATAAAGATTGCCCGTTTGAAATTAATCCAGCAGGCTTTACTATTCACAGCGCCGTACATGAGGCACGTCATGATGATATTTGCGTTATGCACATTCATACCAACGAAACTATTGCAGTAGCTAGTCTCGAAGAAGGCTTACTGCCATTAAGCCAATACGCTATGTTTGCGCTGGCTTCAATGAGTTATCATGGTTATGAAGGTTTAGCGGTAAATGCAGATGAAAAGCTGAGATTGCAGGAAGATTTAGGCGACGCCAATTTTATGCTACTGAGAAATCATGGTGCCCTTACGATGGGTAAAACTATTGGTGACGCATTTATGCATATGTATGATTTAACTCGGGCGTGTCAGGTGCAATTACAAGTTATGTCCACGGGCATGAAACCCATTTATGCACCGCAGAGTATTATTGATGGCATTAAAGCCCAAGCGAATATTGTGCATACCGGAAGAACGGGTGGAGAAACTGCGTGGCCAGCAATGATGCGAAGAGTGGCAAGAGAATATCCTGATTTTTCTTCGTAACTCTCATCTTGTTGTACAGCCTAATTTATTTGAAATAAAAACAAAGAACCTAATTTAAAGAGACAAAAATGAAAGTTACCCATGTTGAAGTATTTGATATTCACTGTCCGAAACGTATCGGTTGGAATCCAGTTTTTATTCGTGTTCATACTGATGAAGGTATTAGTGGTGTTGGCGAAGCGGGCTTAGCTTATGATTGGGGACACAGTGCTGCTGCGGCTATGATCAAAGAAATTAGTGAAGCGGTATTAATCGGCTTCAATCCTTTTAATACAGAACTGTTGTGGTCACGTATGCTCAGAGAAAGTTTTTGGGGTTTAGGTGGCGGACCTGTTTTATATTCTGCTATGAGCGCCATTGATACAGCGCTTTGGGATATTAAAGCAAAGGCGTTAGGTGTACCGGTTTATCAATTACTCGGCGGTAAAGTAAATGACAAGTTACGCACTTACGCCAGCCAATTACAGTTTGATTGGGATAGCGAAATTAATAAGCTAATCGAGCCAGAAGAATATGCTCAAGCGGCATTAAAAGCGGTAAGTGAAGGCTATGATGCGGTAAAAGTTGATCCCATTGTGTATAACAAAGATGGCAGCTCATCATTTGATCGAACCAAGTTATTTACTAAGCCACAAATGCGTTTATTTGGTAACCGATTGCACGCTATTCGTGATGCTGTGGGTGAAGATGTTGATATTATTTTTGAATCGCATTCATTAATGGGCGCGGCATCGGCCATTCAAATGGGGAGAATAGTCGAAGAAGTGGGTTGCATGATGTATGAAGAGCCTGTTAATTACTTAAACTCAGCGGTACATAAAAAAGTATCAGATAACGTTAATGTGCCTATTGCCGGTGGCGAGCGCTTATATCACCGTTGGGATGTTCGTCCTTATTTTGAAGATCAAAGTATTGACGTATTACAACCTGATGTTGGCTTATGCGGCGGCTTTACTGAAGCAAAAAAAGTATGTGATTATGCTGATGTTTACGATATTCGTATTCAAGCGCATGTTTGTGGCGGCCCTGTGGCAACTGCAGCCTCGTTGCATTTAGAAACGGCTATTCCAAACTTTTTAATTCATGAGCACCATACTTATGCGATTAAAGACTGGAATCGCGAATTATGTTTACAAGATCCTCAACCTGTTAATGGCTTTTTTCAAGTATCTGAAGAGCCGGGACTGGGTATTGAATTAAATGATGCCGTGGTAATGAAGTCGCCGCATGTGGTGATTAAGTAAATCATTATTCTGTCCTAAACGATTCGGCTGCGATCATCATCCTCAGGGAGACTAATCTAAGCTCCGATCCATAGAATACCAGTTAAGCGCATTGTCATAACACAATGCGCTTTTTTCTTGCTCGGTTAATGCTTGAAAAAAATTGCTCGATATTATTGACTGCCAATAGGCCTGATAACTGCTATGACTAAACAGACATAACGGAAAGTTACTGGCTAACATAACCTTTTTAGCACCAAAAAGAGTAAAAATAAGCGACAAGTTTTTGTTTAACCAAGCTGCTTTATAATTTCGGTTTGTCATTTCCCAACCAGAACACTTAATAGCGACATGAGGATAAAGTGACAATTTAGTTAAATTACTTTGCCAACGTTGCCATTCAATAGTGTGTATATCAGTAGGTGGAAAGCCAGCATGATTTATAATGAACTGAATATTTAGGTTATTTTCAATTACAGCACATAACGCTGCAACGGGAATTTGGTCAATTAGTGATAGTTGAACTTCGAACACCAATCCTGTGTCATTGAGTATACTAATATTATTATTTACTTGTTTGTTGCTTAATAATGCTAATACTTGGTCATCTAATAGATGCCGAACGCCAACGAATGAGGGATGTTCGGCTAACTTTTCTAATACAGTATCAACGTGCTGGCTTGATGAGGTTAAATCAATATTAGCGATGGCTCTAAAAGGTTTATTGCACGTTTTCTCCAAGGCAGCTAATTCACGCCATGGCTGTTCGTTATCAAAACCCGCTTCAATATGAATAAAGCCAGATAAAAATAACGGCTCAGTTAGTACTAAATCAGTCTCACTGAAACTTTTATTGATACGTTGTTTATCGGGCCAAAAAGGTGGGTTTTCAGCCTGCAACCAGTGATAATAACCTAACTCAAGATCAAATAAATGTAGATGAGGATCAATTATTTTCATTTTTGTTACTCATTATTTTATTGTGCTGAGTTATTGTATTTTATTTTCACCAAGTATCCCACAGTATATTATTGCGCGGTATACCCCCCATCAATTACTTGTAAGCTGCCGGTAATAAACTTCGCTTTATCAGAAGCTAAAAATAACACTAACTCAGCAACCTCTTCCGGCTGGCCTAAACGGTTTAGCGGTTGTAAGCTTTCTTCTTCCTTATGTATTTCTGCTTTGTCGGCACCCGATTTTTCGCAGTAATTGTCGATGGCATGATGATAAAGTGGCGTTTCTATCGTGCCAGGACAAACAGCGTTGGCGCGAATATTAAATGCGGCGTAATCGAGTGCGGTAGTTTTTGCCATTGAAGCAAGTGCGGCTTTACTTAAGTTGTAAGCAAATGAGTTATGTTTAGCGATTAACGCTTGATCAGAAGACATAATAATAATCGCACCATTATTATTCGCTTTCATACTAGGTAATACCGCTTTAATGGCAGCATAAGCACCTTTTACGTTAATGTTAAATACTTTATCAAAATCATCTTCAGATGTGTTTTCTATGTTGGCAGAAAAATGAATGCCTGCATTGGAAACTAGTACGTCAATAGACTGCTGATTAGTAATATTATTAATAATATCAGTAATCTGTTTCACATTAGTCACATCACAATGACAATATTCGCCAAAAGAAGAAGGGGATAAATCTAGGTTGAATACGTAGTAATTATTTTGTTCAAATAATTTCACTATACTTAAGCCTATACCTGAACTACCGCCTGTAACCACACATATTTTTTTCATCTAATTGGACCGCTAATTTTATCAAACAAATATTTTATCAATGATAACGCTAAGTTCAGTTCAGTGCCATTTTCTTATTTTAGTAAATTCGCTATAATACCTGTAATTCTAAAACTTGAGATTTTTCCATGAAAGCATGTGGCGTTGAAATAAAAGGTAATGATGCAATTATTTGTATCATGTCTAAAGAAAATAGTTTGTATGATATTCCTCATACGCGAGTACAAAAAATTAGCCTTGATGACGCTGGAGATGCAGAGCAAGTGCAAAAATTCCAGTTTACTTTTGAGAAACTAATGGAAGATTACCACGTAAGCCATGTACTGATTAAAGGGCGTGCGTTAAAAGGAAAATTTGCTGGTGGTCCTATTGGCTTTAAAATTGAAGCGGCAATCCAATTAATAAAAGAATTACAGGTTGAAGTTTTAGCAGGTAGCTTTATTAAAAAAGAAATAGCAAAAAGCCAAGTCGAAATTGATTTTAGAGACACTGGTTTAAAACAGTATCAAGAACAAGCTTTTACTACTGTATTTGCTTATTTAGAAACGATGTAATCACTGTATAAATAGAATGTCACTAAAAGAAAAGCGCATTTATTGCGCTTTTTTTATATCCAAATTTTGCCTAAATAACCGCCTCTTTATAAATATTAATACTAATCTTACTTGAGTAATAGTAAATAACATGATTTAATCAAACGCTTGTTTGAACGTCCGACCACTGACCAGTTGATTTGGTTAGGACTGTTAAAATTAATATTGGAGAAACCCTTATGCCAGAATATAAAGCACCGATTAGAGACATGAAGTTTGTTATGCAAGAGCTACTTGATTGCGACAGTCATTATCAAAAACTCGGTTATGAAGATGCTAGCCTTGATATGGTCGATGCTATAATTACTGAAGCTGCCAAGTTCACTGAACAAGTGGTTGCTCCAATAAACCAAATTGGTGATGAACAAGGTTGTACTTGGAATGACGGTGTGGTTACAACACCTGACGGTTTTAAAGAAGCTTACCAACAATACGTTGAAGGAGGCTGGCCAACTTTAGCACAAAATGTTGATTTTGGTGGTCAAGGTTTACCTCATTCTTTAAGTACAGCGATTACTGAGTTTTTCTCCAGTGCTAATCATAGTTTTGCGATGTACCCAGGTTTAAGCCACGGCGCATTAGCGACTATTGAAGAACATGGTAGTGACACGCAGAAAAACCTTTTTATGCCAAAACTAGTTGAAGGGTCTTGGACAGGTACTATGTGCTTAACAGAACCTCACTGTGGTACCGATTTAGGAATGTTACGTACTAAGGCACTATTAAATGATGACGGTAGCTACTCGTTAACGGGTACGAAGATTTTTATTTCTGCCGGTGAGCATGACTTATCAGATAATATTGTTCATATTGTTATTGCTCGTATTCCTGGTTCGCCAGAAGGTAGTCGCGGTATTTCATTATTTATTGTGCCTAAATTTAATGTCACTGATGCGGGTGAAGTGAGCGATAGAAATGCCGTAAGCTGTGGTTCAATTGAACATAAAATGGGTATCAATGCTAATGCCACTTGTGTAATCAATTTTGATGGCGCTAAAGGCTATTTAATTGGCGAAGTTAATCGCGGCTTAAACTGTATGTTTACCTTTATGAATGCTGCCCGCTTAGGTGTTGCTACTGAAGGTGTTGCCGCAGCTGAAGCCTCATTTCAAGGTGCGTTGACTTACGCGAAAGATAGATTACAAATGCGTTCATTGTCTGGTGTTAAAAACCCAGAAGGTCCAGCAGATGCTATCATTGTTCATCCTGATGTCCGTCGCATGTTGTTAACGCAAAAATCTATTGCTGAGGGCGGTCGTGCACTTATTGCTTACCTATCACAGTTAGTTGATGTGGGTCATGCCTCTACAGACAAGGTAGACGAAGCAGAAAAAGCATCAGCTGAATCTAAGTTAGCCTTATTAACGCCAATTGCCAAAGCTTTTTTAACTGAATTAGGTTTAGAGTGTACCAGCCATGGCGTGCAAGTATTTGGTGGGCACGGTTATATTAAAGAATGGGGCATGGAACAGCTGATGCGTGATACAAAAATTAGTTGTTTGTATGAAGGCACCACTGGCATTCAAGCACTTGATTTATTAGGGCGTAAAGTTTTAGGCTCTAAAGGTGAAATATTAAAACCATTTGGTGCAGAAATAACAGCATTTTGTGTTGAAAATTCAACTAATGAAGCAATGGGTGAATTCATTAAACCCATTATGGCTTATGCAGGTGATTGGCAAAAAATGACAGAAACGTTAGGCATGAAGGCGATGAAAAATCCAGATGAAATTGGCGGTGCATCGGTTGATTACTTAATGTATTCAGGCTATTTAACACTGGCGTATTTTTGGGCGAAAATGGCCAAAGTAGCTCAAGTGAAATTAGCAGAAAGTGACGATGATAGCGCTTTTTATCAAGCAAAAATTAAAACAGCACGTTTCTATTTTCAACGCATATTACCAAGAGCTAAAGGTCATGCGTCTTGTTTAGAAAATGGATCTGATTCTATAATGGAACTTGACGCGGATGATTTTTCATTTTAATCAAATAGGTTAATAGAATAGCTCTATAGGCTTAATAACAAAAGGGAAGCTATATGCTTCCCTTTTTATATCTAAAATACAGAAAATAACATTGAAAAATTAATGAGTTTAAAGTGACAAGTTTAAAGTAGTACCTCAAAAGGAATTAACGCTTAATTATTTCTTGCACAGCTAATGCTAGTTTAGGGTTATTTACATCTGAACTGGTTGATTTGTATATTGCTTTACCTTGGCGATTAATAAAAAAGGTTGTGGGTGTTCCTCTAACGCCATACTTATCTGCAACCAATTCCCCTTTTACTGCTGTAATAAAGTCATAACCGCGACTTTTAATTTCATCTTGTGGCGTGGCGTCATCATCTTCATTGAAACTAATCGCGACAATTTTTATGCCTGAACGTTGATATTTCTTTTCAAGCTCGACTAATTTAGGCTGTAATTTTTTACAGTAAGGACACCACGTTGCCCAAAAATGTAAGATAACCGGCTTGCCTTGATAATCACTCAACGAAATGGTTTTTCCTGCCTGAGTGGTTAACTGCCAAGGTGGCGCCGTTGGAAGATCTTTAGCGATAGCATTAGGAATAGTCCAAAGAATAAGGATAAATAAGCTAGCAAGGTAAGTAAGTTTTTTCATAAAGAGAATTCTATCAATTTGAATTGTGTATAGATGACCTTCTATCAGTCTTTATTATTGCATGACCTTCTGTACTCTTTTTAATGCACTCTTTTTAATCGTTGTTCAATATGAATATATTTATACCCGCTCCACTTGAAGATGCAGATTTCAGCAAGATGAGAAAGGGTTAGCTACAAGGCATTGATTGAAGAGAATAGTAATACCAATCAAACTAATTAAGTGATCTTTATAAATGGTCTAAATCTCCAATAACATCGTTGCTTTCAATCCCAATAGCCAGCTATTGCTCAATCAAGCGCCTCGTTCTTGAAAATTTATCCTCATTAAAATTGATCACTAAATTAATCTGTTTGGTATTAGTCTATTGTCGAAATCAATAACGCAGGAGATGACCCTTTATCGACTTGCCCGTAGGGAGCTAAGCTAGAAAACCAGTCCTGCGTTGCACTACTCGATAAGGACGCTACATGGATGTAGCTTATGTGGAGAATGCAGGAGATTCTCCTGAATAACCCTTATCAGCGTATCGCGCCTTGATCGGCATAATAAGATTAAAGGCCTAAGACCTGTTTACCTTGCTTAAAAACAATATCTACAGGGATGTTAGCGGCTTGTAAACGATCTAAATCAGTCGCTAATGTGTCACTAATAATCCCCTTGCTGGCAA
>JBLIEW010000002.1:0-148578 GCA_047633255.1 Colwellia sp. | reverse complement strand
ATCAAGACCCTTTGTTGAATACGACGCCATTACTTTTTCATCACCCAAAGATAAGTAATAGATCAAATATAGAGATCTGCGTCAAGCTTTTTTTATTAAATTTTTAGGTGCGGAAAGACAGATTTACCACTATTAAGTGATTTATAAATCACTTCCCCCCTTCGCAATCAATTACCGCTTTTGATTTAAATTGACTCTATTAAACACAGTGTTGATAGTCGGGTTTGCCAGCTTCGTTGGGCAAACAAAAAAGCCACACTTTTTTAAAGTATGGCTTTTTAAAATATCTTCTAATTAAAATTAGATAACGTATTTTCTAGAAAGTATATTTACCACCTAGATATAATGTACGACCTTTAACATCTGTGTAACGAGGATCAAAACCAACCTGATGGCCAGCACCTGAGTTACGCAATGATAATGGCGGCTGTTTATCTAACAAGTTAGTGATACCAAAAAATACTTGTCCACTATCACTAATGTTATAACGCGTTAGATAATCAACTTTCCAATACGATTCTATGTATAGTTGAATATCTGGAGCACATTCTTCAATATCACTGGCTAAACGAACATTACAGTCTGAACTAGTTGCAAGTTGATCTTCATAACCACTTCTGTAACTGATGTTTACTGAATGTTCAAAGTCGCCCATTGTTAAGGTGTTATTAAATTGTGCTTGCACATCAAAGACAACAGCATCATCTGTGCCAAATCTACCTAAACTACTATCCCATTGATCAGTAGTTCCTGATCGAAGACTTCTGCTTTCAGTTACATAAGTTCCTCTGAAAGAGGTTGCTAAAGTACCAAAGCTGAACTCAGTATTCATGTTCAGTGCCCAGTCAATACCACTGTTTTCAGATTTACCAATATTTATTGCCGCTTGGGTAATGGCTAAATCATCACCACCAGTGCCTAAGTTTGGTTTAGTTGTAAAGAATCGATCATATTTAACCGCATCACCAAAAATTTGCGCTTCTTCTAAACGAGTAACCTGGTCTTCAAGATCAACACTCCAATAATCCATACCAAAGCTAAAGTCATTCGTTGGTGCATACACAAAACCTGCTGACATTTGTTCTGATGTTTCAGGTTTTAAGTCTGCGTTACCTTCTAACCAGACTTGATACTGGAAAGATTCGGGTTGACAAAGCGACACAAGATCGCCTCTTAAACCCTCTGGACAATCAAACGAACCTGATGTAACACCAAAATCTTCACGTGGCGAACCAATTTCTTTCATCGTCGCGGCTTTAAAACCAGTACCAAACGAAGCCCTTAATAGCCATTCGTCATTTGGACGATAGCTTGCACTAATTTTATACGTTGTATCATCAACATCTTTGTTAACCACTAAATCAGCACGGTCATGATCTGTAACAGCACCAACATTATCATAACGTAATGCCGCAGTTAACTCTAACGTATCCCATACAGGAACAACGGCTTCAACAAACATACCGTATGTTTCGCGAGACAAGTCAAATTCTGCCGTAGGGGCTTCAAATAAGATAATGGCATCTGAATTAGCTTGAGAGCGACGACGAGTAAATTCTTGCTCGCGGTAGTCACCACCGACACCAATATACATGTCACCTGCGGGTAATTCAGCAACCATAGTAGATGCTGTGCCCTCGAAAGAGAGTAAACTTGTATCAGTTGATTCCCAGCCACCACTATACATAGTGTCTTTTACCATCTGATTTTGTTCGTCAGACAAGTTAGCAAATTCATCAAACACATTAACATCGCCCGATTGAATCAAGGGTAAAAATGTTGCTTCAATTGGATAGCCAGTTATACGGTTTTGATCACGTGTTGCACTCGCATACGTAACAGCAACATCGTAACTGATATCATTAATATCACCACGTAAGCCTGTAGTAAAGTTGATAGTTTCTGTATCCCATTCATCAGTACGGTTACCGCCTGGTAGAACACGCCAACGACCGACAACGCTCTGTAAATAATCAGGATCATCTACTAATGCCGTTGCTTCAGCATCGGTTAAGTGAGGTAAGACTTCATCGGCAACAAGTTGAGATGTTAGACCAAGAGGAAAGCTACCTGTTGGGTACGGTGCAATTTTAGTGGTCATTTGAAATGAAGACCAAGCAACGCTTGAATAGAGCTCTATTGAATCAGAAACTTCAGCAATGCCCTGTAAAAAAACATTGTCACGGCTTGTTTCTGGGAATATCTCTAAGGTACTGGTAAAATCAAAAATACATGTTGACTCTGAAGGAGCACTAAAGGCACCACAAGCACCAGTAGTTTCACGGATTGGATTAAATGAACGCTTACTGACATCTTCAACATCAGTGAATACGCCATCAATTTTTTCACCATCATCATCTAATTTATTTAGATACTTAATACTGCCATCAGTATTATACTGTCTAAATTCAAGGTATGCGTTAGCTGGACCAGCATTCGGTGAACCTCGAGTTAACGTGTAATCGTTATCATTGTGAGTAAAACCTAAAATACCGGTTTTCGCAAAATCACGATCTACCGATTTAAGAGAATCTTGTTCATCATGGCTGTAAGCAAACATTACGTTAAAGCCATCCGATCCTAAATCACCAAATCCGGTACTGATACTAAAATTGAAGCCTTCAGCACCTTTTTCAGTAGGTTTATCCATACGTAAATCAAACGTTGTTTCTTGTGCGTCATCTTTTAATATAAAGTTAACAACACCAGCAATGGCATCTGAACCATATAATGCAGAAGCACCATCCATTAATACTTCAACTCGCTTTATCGCAGCAAGAGGAATTTGGTTTAGATCTATTACTCCACCAGTATCAGAAGATGCCATACGACGGCCATTTAATAACACCAAAGTATATTGGTCACCTAAGCCACGTAAAGCCGCAGAATTCACGCCACCGCCACCGCCGCCAACAGAATCAGATGAAGTAGTAAAACCTTGCATAGCAGGAAGCGTAGCAATAAGGTCTGGGACTGAAGTCACCCCTGATCTTGCTATATCTTCAGCCGAAACAGTTACGATAGGCAATGCACCTTCCATATCGGTTCTTTTAATACTTGAACCCGTAACTTGAATACGCTCTATTGTCTCTTCTACCATTTCATCAGCAGAAAAAGCTGATGTTGAAACAGATACAGTCGCAGCTGCACCTATCATTAGTGCTAAGCGGATGCTCTTAGCTACTTTGCTATTGTTATACATGTTTACTCCCTGGATCACATTCGTGATTGGTTATTATTTATATACTTTAGCTTCAAGACTATATTGCCTCGTAAACTTATTTGAACGGGCCACTAGACCTGATCTGTCAACAACGATATTAGACGGAATTAGCATCCATCGTCAATACCATTCACATCTATTTGTACATTTTTTTAACAAATGGACACATAATGTAACATATAAATAAAAAAAATAATACTCGCAATACACTGATTTAATTATACTAATAAACAAAATGAGTATGTTTTTATGATCGGATTATTTTTAATCTTATAATTTTATACAATAAAATTTACAACTAAATAACATGATTTAACAAAAAATAAACTTTGTTGAACAAAACTTTCGCTTTTAGCAATTGAATTTAATAGTTATTTGACATTAATCTCATATAGAAAAATAAAGAAAAAAAGCCAATTTATATCATCATATTAATGTTGGACACTTCTTTTTCGTAAAGATAATATTACGAAAAACCCATTTCAAATGTTAACATCATGTAATTTCAGTTTGAAATATATCAATTTGAGGTGAAAACAAACAAGTTTTACAGATATTTACCGAGAATAACGTTAAGATAACAGCTATATTTGCTATTGAGTCTTACAGGATATTAAGTGAATTCAATCGAACGTTTGACGAAGGTATTAATGCGTTTAGCTATACAAGCGAAGCAAATTGATACCAACAATACTCAAAATAAATCTCATCGATTAATCGAAAACAATAATTTATTTTCCCCTGCGTTATTTTTCAGTCAAAGTGATCGTTATCTACCTTATGTAGAGGAAATTAAGCGAAGGTTAGCTGAATTTACACGATTAGTAGCAGCAAATAAAATTGAGTTATCCAGAGCATTATTAGCGCACTTAGAACAACAAATATCAGCAATATCAAATGCGTTACAGGCTAACTCAACTATTCATCAAGCAGCAAAACTAAGTTTTGATGCGAATAAAAAAGTAATAATTAAGAAAGCAAAAGCTAAACAGGCCAATAAATATCGAGATTTGGCTAAACAATTAGTATTAAATAGCCACCAACTTTACCAAAAATTAACGGAGCATCATGTATTTGAGCGACGACTAATGGATATGCTCATGGAAAAGGAGCGGCAAAGGTTAGAATGTACAAAACATGAAAGTGAAAAGCTATCTATTGAAGTATTAACACTACACCAACGCCTTGGCCGTTGCCGTAAGGCTATTTCTACAATCGAACGAGATATTGAGCTAGCAGAGAAACGTTAGTTATACCAATGGCAATATAAATATTAGCATTTTGCTTATACTAATGTTATTTTTTTCATTCTTCTACTAATGTTATTTTTTTCATTCTTCGTAAAGAATATTTTGTATCGTCCTTGTAGTGTCTACATCGATGATATCTTGCTAAACATCCAAAATTCTGGCTTAAAAACCACCAGAATGATGAATACTGATTTTGAAGGATATATATGAACATTTCTGATGACATTCATAATTACTATGAAAAACTAGTCATGCATTACTTTACTTTAAGTAAATTTGATGAAAAATTTGATGATGATTTTTTAGCGGATTTAACCTGTGTAGTTCTAAATCAGCTGCCAACTCGCTATATTCGTCACGAAGTAGATATGGCTTTTTACCTACCCGCTTCAGAGCGTTTTGAAATGGAAGATAAAGTAAAAAAAGCCATTAGCAAAGCGTTGGAGTTTATGAAAATTAATCGTGGGATGAGCAAATAATTTTTACTTCTAATGAATGCTCTTTATCTTAAATAAAGAGTCGCAAAGACTCTAATTTACTCAGACATCCTAATAGGGCTAATTTATAGATTGCTAGCTGACTAATTAGCGACACAAAAAATAATGCTAAACGGTTATATTATTTTATTAACGAACATTATTGGCTTTCACCAAAAGCTATAACCAGTTCAATCAGTTCAATTTATTCTAAACGGGATTATTTCGGTAGTAATAAACAGTATTACGGGTGTATGAATGAGGAATGTTTTTATAGTCTATGTGGCGGTCCATCTAGCAAAGTGCTAAAAGATTGCGTAAGTCATTGAAAAATAAAGATTGGGTGGCAGCCTAATCAGCCACACCTCGGCACATGAGTCGTCTGCTACGGTTGCTTCCTTCCAGACCTGGCCGAGTTCACAGAGTATCATTGCGAGGGGACCGAAAAGGCCACCATAATGAGTCTAACCAAAAAAATTAAATATCTATTCCTTGGCTAGCGGCGCGAATTATGGCTAATCATACGTTAGGATGCAAGCACTAGTTCGCTATTTTTGATGAACACTTCACTGCTTGAATATTTTTTACACAAATAGAGTAAAATTCACCTTAAATTTTACTTATTTAATTTCGACCACAAAAAGCAGGTTAGCTTTCGAGGAGGTATACTTATCACTTACCACCTAATACATTAAGCATAGATAAGCCAAAAACAAAAAACACCATTAATAGACTGGAATATATTTTTAAATTAGATTGAGATAGTAGGTAAGTCGGCCTGACTTACCTTGATAAATTAACGTTATCTATTAACGTCGTTAATTAACGCCATTTTTTTGCTGAGCTAATTTCTCATGTAGCTCTAGCAATACAGATTTCATCACTAACAAATTGTCTTTACCTAAGCGAAGTAATAACTTATCAGTATCAGGTAAGGCTTCAAGTTCCGCATCTGCAAATTTATACATAACGCTCGGTTGTATTAATGTCATGGATGATTTGGGTAACTCCATATCTAATACCCTTGTTATGGCATCTTGCAAAGTATTAGTAAAATCATCTTCATAACCTAGCTCACTATATGCCTCATTAATTAAAGGCTTAATTTCACTATACCATTGAACTAAGGTTTCACTGTCCATTGATCTTAATAAATCAACATATAAGCTAAAGCGTCTGCTTGAACTTTCATTCCATTGCCAGACATTTTGCTTAACGGGTAAAGAGCTATCTGAGGAAGTTTGTTCTGATTTCTGAACAGGTTTTTGAAAACTAACACTATCAATTGCAGGTGTGAATTTAGCCTTAGGAAGAATAAAAGGGCTATGTTCATAAGCAACAATACCTTGAGCGAAGTTATCAGTAAAAACAACAAAACGTCTGATCATGTCTTCGTCAATAATAAGTTTAAGTAGTTCTTTACGCCAAGTGATTTCAGGCAATTTTAACTTTAACCAATCGTCACTATCATCTAATAAAGGCAAAGGATCCTTTACGGGTTCAATGATTTTTTCAACAACAACAACTTCAGCTATTTCAACAACCGGTTCAGGCAATATCTCTACTATTTTAGGCACTTCTTCAACAATAAGAACGGGCTTATCAATAATCACTGGCTCAGATTTATCGCCAGTTAATTGCCATGCGACGCCGATAGCAATAATAGCTACAATAATAAAAGCTATCAATGGCCACGACGCTTTATTTTGACTCGCCTGATCACTTTTCTCTAATGATTGATTTAAGTTATCCATTTTGACCTATACATTATTAATTTTATTATTTCATTGATGCCCATCGTTATTTAGGCATGAGTAACTGCGTTTTTTGTTGTGCTAATTGTTTCAAATACTCCCACACCGTATTCACTTGCGATAAGCGTTTACTTTCTGGATGAGTAACAAGATAAAAGCTACGCACTAATTTAATATCGTTAATGCATAATTTAACTAAGCTAGCATCTTGCTCCGCTAAAAAGCAAGGCAAAATGCCGATTCCTAAGCCACTTTTTATCGCTCTATATTGGCTGGTAATACTGGTACTTTGAAAACTAGGCACAATATCCACGCGTAATTTAACGCTAAGCTCTTTTAGATAAGACAATTGTTCGGTAAATAATAAATTATCTACGTAGCTTACCCATTGATAATTAGCTAGCTGAGATAACTCAACTTGGTTATTAATACTTTCAAGATAACTTGCATGGCCATATAGCTGCAATTGATAATCACAAAGCTTGGTAATAATGGTCGAAGTATTTTTGGGTTTTTCAACCGCTATAGCGATATCAGCTTCATTACGACTAATCTTTACATCTCGGGCAAAATGTACTAATTCAATTTGTATATTAGGAAATTCTTGCTTGAGTGGCATTAAATGAGGGGAAATAAAAAAACTGCCAAACGCTTCAGTTACGCCTATGCGAACTCGACCACTGTTAACACTTTTCTGCTCTTTTATGTCATTAAAAGCTTGCCCAGCGTCAAGTTCCATTCGCCTAGCATATTGTAACAGTTTAGTGCCATCAGGCGTTAGCACATGACCATCAACAGTCCGCTCGAAAAGCTTAGTCGTTAAACTTTCTTCCAGTTTGTGTAGGCGGCGCGACAAAGTTGAGGCATCAAGGTTTAACCGCTTGGCGGCAATGGATAGACGCTCACTGCGAGCAACTTCTAAAAATAATTTAATATCGTCCCAGTTCATTTCCTTATATTAGCAATACAGACACTAAAATGCAAAAATGCAATGCATGCTGCATTTTTACGTATTGCTGAATTATGGATAAAAGACTATTTTAACCGCAACTATATTCACATCTATTTAAGGCTTGTCATGACAATAAAAGAAATTCCACTGATCATTAATGGTGAAAAAGTTCGTTCAACCACCGATACTTGGTTAGATGTTTTAAACCCAGCAACTCAAGAAGTTGTTGCACGTGTGCCTATGGCAACCAAAGAAGAAGTTGCTGCAGCCGTAGCCAACTCAGCAGAAGCATTCAAGTCTTGGTCAAAGGTTTCCTTGACCAACCGTATGCGTATTATGTTAAATTTCCAACAACTGGTTAGAGATAATACTCAAGAACTTGCTGAGTTAGTTACTTTAGAACATGGTAAAACACTACCTGACGCTGAAGGCGAAGTAGGACGTTCATTAGAAGCGATTGAAAATGCTTGTTCAATTACCCGCTTACAATTGGGTGAAATGGCCAATAACGCCGCAACGGGTGTTGATACCTATACATTGAATAAACCACTTGGCGTTGGTTTAGGTATTACAGCATTCAACTTTCCATTGATGCTACCATCGTTTATGTTTCCGCCAGCTATTGCCTGTGGTAATACGTTTATTTTAAAACCTTCAGAGCAAGCGCCTTCTTCAACAATTCTTCTTGTTGAGTTAGCACTTAAAGCCGGTATCCCTGCTGGTGTATTGAATGTTGTTCATGGTGGTCCTGATGTCGTTAATCAATTAATTGAAGCTGAGCCGGTAAAAGCGGTTTCATTCATTGGTTCAACTGGCGTTGGTACACACGTTTATAACCATGCCACTAAACATGGTAAGCGTGCCCAATCAATGATGGGTGCAAAAAACCATATGGTTATCATGCCAGATGCGAATAAAGATCGCGCTATCAATGATTTACTTGGCTCAGCTTTTGGTGCAGCAGGACAGCGCTGTATGGCTAATCCAGTAACAATTCTAGTCGGTGAAGCGAAAAACTGGCTACCTGAAATTGTTGAACGAGCAAAGCAAATGAAAATTGGCCCTGGCACGCAACGTGATGCAGATTTAGGTCCGGTTGTATCACCACAAGCTAAAGCCCGTATTATTAGTTTGTTAGATTCAGGTGTTGAGCAAGGCGCTACCATGCTTATTGATGGTAGAAATTGTGAAGTTGAAGGTTATCCAAACGGTAATTTTGTTGGACCAACGTTATTTACTAATGTAACGACTGATATGGATATTTACACACAAGAAATTTTTGGCCCTGCACTATGCGTATTAGAAGCTGAAACATTAGATCAAGCGATTGAAATAATTAATGCCAATCCAAATGGTAATGGTACGTCTTTATTTACTTCTTCTGGTTGGGCTGCACGTAAGTTTGAAAATGATATAGATGTAGGTCAAGTCGGTATTAATGTACCCATTCCTGTACCTGTAGCCTATTTCAGTTTTACCGGTTCACGCGGCTCTAAGTTAGGCGATTTAGGACCTAACGGCAAACAAGTAATCAGCTTTTGGACTTTTACAAAATCTGTGACCGCTCGTTGGTTTGAACCAGATCATCAAGATGGCTCTGAAATTCATTCTACGATTAGCATGAAGTAATTTTCTAGCAACGAATAATAAGTGACGAGTAGCGAAAATAACAATCTGTATTTTCGTTACTTATCATTTTCTACTTTATTTATAGTTACTCTACTGTTTTTTCACTTAAAAACTGCTGATAATTTTCAATCGCGTTTGGATTACCTTTATTACGCTGACAAACACTCTTTTGGTATTGATAATTAAAAACATCGAACCATAAATCAAGTAAATGCCCATTGTCTTTTTCACCAAACATTTCAAGCACTCTTGCGGCCACTTCTGCTGTGGAAAATTGATGCTCTAATTCAGTTTTTCTAACCGTGTAACGCGATTCAGAGCCTACCGGAGATGCCATATTATCAAATAGCATTTTTGGATCGAAAGAGACCAAAGGAAATTTATTCAAATAAGGGCTTTTTCGGAACATTTTTTTTGCTTCACGCCAACTCCCATCAAGCATAATAAATAACGGTTTTTTGCCTTGCTCACATATCACTGTATTCGAGTGAACTTGGCGGTTATCTTCGGCGTATTCCTGCGGAAAAACGACAAAAGGCTGCCACTGCTCATCATCCAGTACTGCTTGCATCTCAGGATTTTCGGTGGTGCGTGACCATAAAAAAGCAAAAGTATCGGGAATTAAGTCTGCAATTAACTTGCCCGTATTACTAGGTTTTAATACTTCAGTGTCATACATCAGCAGCAAAAAACCTGCATTAGTTTTCACGGAGCCATTTTTAGGGGCTATGGTACAAATACAAAACTTTGTCGATAAACGGCACAAATCACAGCGAATAACTCGCTGTCCTCGTGATTTATACGTTGTTGTACTAAGACTTTTTCTAAATTGGTGTAACCGATGAACTGCGTGCATGAAGAGTTAAATATAAAATAAATAGAAGGCTAGTCAATGATAACACTACTAAATATTCTATTAAATTATTTAGTTATTTTACATCCTACTTTTATCATCTTCTTTCTTGAATGAAGCTGAAACAACATTAATATTGGCAAGCGCTACAATACTGGTTTTTAATTTTTCTTCTAATTGATCAATATCCACAATCGCTAAGCATAACGCATCTGCTTTTAGCTTGATTTTTTCAGCTCTTAACTCCATCTCATCAGCAATGCTATCACCAAAATTGTCCATGCGTGTTTCAAAGGCATTAGTGTCTCCGCCGGAAAAAAGCATTTCCTGACCCATAGTAATTAATAAACTTCCCATTGAATTTATTACAGCAGTTTCTACTGCGCTTTTAATACGTTGTTCAAATTCTTTACCCAGAATGTCTTCACCGGTAAAACCCTCATTATTGACACTATTTTCATTAATGGTAATGCCGTGCTCTGCGGTAAAACGAGTGGCGACCTCGTCTCGGAGTGTAGAAAGCTCTTGTGTTAATTTTGCACCAACAGTGTTGTCTTCACCTAACAATTCATTGAAAGCTAAGTTAACCCCCTCTAGCGCAAGATCTACCCCTTCAATAGCAATAGTTCTAATCTGCGGCACCATAGCGCGAATACTCATCGCATACTGCGTCACTAAGGCTTGTTGATGGTCATTTAAAGCAATTCCCTGCCCGTGAACAATCAAGCGTTGATCATTATCAATTTTATAGAGGATTTGCTTATTATGTTCAGAGTCTTGTGCGGCGTTAAAAAACTCAAGCGTTGTGTCATTTAGCGTCAAACCCGCATCAAGTTCAATATTGCAAGCGTCTTGAGCATAAAGGTTTACCGAAGAAAAAATTGAAAGTGCCACTACCGCTGACAGGATTTTTGGTGTTTTTTTATTTAATCTAAATGAATTAAGCATGACAATAGCCTTATTGAGTAATTTTATTAATGAGAGCTTTAAACTGACATTGTTATTACAAAAGTAATGCCAAGTTTATTTCTCTTAATTATCAATAAAATAGAAATAATAAGAATACAGTAGTGAATTTAAAACTACTTTTTTGGTTAAAAAAACCAAAAAATAGTGTCTTTGTGTTTTATGGCCGTTAAGCGTTTTGCATTTCAAATAACCGAGACTGACAACGTTGAAACTCAAAACTAAGTTGCTGCCCTTGATAAAGATCGGTTATATCGCCGTCTGCACAAACAATTAATTGAATTTTTCGATCATAAAACTCATCAACTAAGGCGATAAAGCGTCGAGCTTCATCGTCTAATTGTCGTAAGTTACCCATCAAGACACCGCTTCGCTGATAACTGTCTTCAACACCAGAGAATACTGCCGGTATAAGTTTGCCACTAAACAGCGGTACATTACTGATTAAAACGGTATCAAATAGATCGGCTAATTGCATATAATCTCGCTGACTGCGAGGGCCTGAACATAGATCAAAAAAATCAAACCAAATGTGTTTGCTCGTTTTATCTATATAGCTAATTTCACGATGGTTGATGGTTATTCTTTTTGAAGCGATTCTTTGGGGGGAATCATTATTTGAAGCATTTTTTTGCAGCATAACATCTTTAGCACTAGTAGCTTTAACAGCACAGAGTTGTGCGAAGCGATCAGCTAATAACTGTTCACCCTTTTGATAACTAAAATAATAGTTTTTATAATAGAGATTATAATTGGTTAATCGATGGTCAATATCACCATCAATAGAGATCACATGACAAAATTGATTAATGAGATTAATGGTAGGTAAAAATCGTTCCCGCTGTAAACCATTACGGTACAGTTGCTCCGGTTGAGAGTTAGAAGTCGTGACAAGCGTTACCCCTGAGCAAAATAGCGCTTCAAATAAGCCTGAAAGTAACATTGCATCACCAATATCACTAACAAAAAACTCATCAAAACAAAGTAAACTAATCTCACTTGCCCAACGATTGGCAATATGTGCAAGCGGATTATCTATCGATGACTTTGTTAACGATAACTGATTTAGCTCTTGATGAATACTTTCCATAAAACGATGAAAGTGAATACGTTTTTTCTGCTTTAATGGGATATTCTCGTAAAATAAATCCATTAACATGGTTTTACCACGCCCTACTCGGCCATAAAAATACAGGCCTCGAATAACGGATTTATTTTTATTTCTGGTGATTTTTGACAAAAGATCAAATGATGATTTTTTATTTTTGAACCTATCATGCTCAGCTAACACTAGCTGTTCAGATAATTGCGCTAACGCTTGCACCGCACTATGTTGTGCTTTGTCTTCACAAAGCACATTTTGGGTGAGTAGCTTTTGATATTGTTCTAGCAAAATTTAAATTTATCGTAAAGCATGAATCGATGGTAAATTATTTTATACCGTTAAATGGCGCACTTTAAAGCTACGACCTTTCATTTTACCGTCGGTTAGTTTTCGTAATGCTAACTTAAGTACTTTTTTATCTACTGCGACGTAAGCTTTAATATCAAGTACGTTGATTTTGCCAATGTCTTTACCACTAATTTCTGCGCCAGCATTTGAACTTTTGGCAGTTAGTGCACCCAAAATATCGCCTGGACGAACTTTTTGTTTTTTACCACCGTCAATCTGAATAGTCGCCATTTTAGCCTGATGCCTAGCATTTTTTAGGACATCGGTAGAAGGTAATAACTCAGGTGTGATAGTTTGATCAAATTCATCTTCGATTAAACCAACTTTATAAGTCTCTTTATCACTATATAAGGATATAGCCAAACCTTGGGCACCAGCTCTTCCCGTACGACCAATACGATGAATATGTATTTCGCTGTCATGGGCAATATGATAATTAAAAACCAAATCAAGCGCATCTATATCTAAACCACGGGCAGCAACATCTGTGGCAACTAAAACTGCCACACTTTTATTAGCGAAGCGTAATAACGTTTGATCTCTATCTTTTTGTTCTAAATCACCGTGTAAAGCTAGCACGCTAAAACCATCATCATGCAAAGCATTACACACGGCTTGCGTTTCTTTTTTGGTATTACAAAAGATGGCAGTCGATTCAACAGGGTTATCGAGTAACAATAAACGTAATGCTGAAAATCGCTGACTATCATTTTCAACATGAAAAAATCGCTGACTAATATTAGATTGATCTTCACTCGCGCTAACTTTCACTATCACGGGATCAGTCATAATACTTTCGCTGATCGTTTGGATTTGTTTTGGAAAGGTTGCACTAAATAACAACGTTTGACGGTCAAGGGGAGTTCGCTCAATGATATTATCAAGCGCGGCTTCAAAACCCATTTCGAGCATACGATCCGCTTCATCAAGTATTAATAAATTCAAATCGTCTAATTTAAGTGTGCCTTTAATAACGTGTTCTTCAATGCGTCCTGGCGTGCCTACAATAATATGAGCACCGTGTTCTAACGAGCCTATTTGCGGACCAAAAGGAGTACCGCCACACAAGGTTAACACCTTAATATTATGAACCGCACGTGCAAGTTTACGTATTTCTTTAGCTACTTGATCAGCCAATTCACGCGTTGGGCATAACACCATAGACTGAATACGAAAACGCTTTACTTCTAGCTTTTCAAGTAACGCTAAGCCAAAAGCAGCTGTTTTACCCGAGCCAGTTTTTCCTTGAGCAATAACATCTTTGCCTACTAACATTTCAGGTAAACTCATGGCTTGAATAGGCGTCATTTCCTGATAGCCAAGCGAAGATAAATTTTTCAATAAATCTTGATGTATGTTTAATGAAGAAAAAGCTAATGCAGCTTTGTCATTATTGATTGGAGTGCTCAAGGTGGATGCCTCTATATTTTCAGAATTAGGATATAAAACTTTCAAGGGAAAGTGAATGGGCGCATAATAACAGCAAATACCGTCTACCCCTAGTTTAATAACGTCCAATGACAATAGAATCTAATGCCCTTTTAGTAAAAGAATGGCAAGCATTACATAGTAGCCATGAGCGTTATGAACAGTATGCCTTAATCATTAAATTATTTTCTGTGGCTGTGACTTCATTTTCGTTAGTTTTACACCAAGAAAGTAGTGTCATTATATTAATATTAGCTGTTTTATGGTTACAAGAGGGTATTTGGAGAACTTATCAAGCCAGAGCCAGTGATAGAATTGAATTAATTGAACGGGCACTCCCTGAAAACAATTTACTCGCATTTCAATTTTACTGCCAGTGGTCTGATAACCGTCCAAACGCTGCCGGCTTGGTCATGGAATACATAAAAAACGCCCTGAAACCAACTGTTATATATCCCTATATTCCACTGATGTTTATTACATTAATCGCTCAGTAGCACCGATGAGAAATCATAACTTTAACTAAAAGAGAAACTTAAGATGAACCGTAAAAAGAAGATAAATGATACGCTAAATAAGAAGCTTAAAAAAGCGAATGCTAAATTACATACCAGTAATAAGCCCCGCTATATTTCTAAAGCGGAGCGCGCAAAGCTAGAAGAGCAAAACCCAATAGAAACTCAAAAAGTGGTTTAAATTCATTCACTCGAACCCTGCATGCACCTACTTTTTTATAATGACCTAGCGACTGAGTACTCGTTGATTGACACGATTATTCAACGGTCTCACCTTTGACTTTCTCACGTATACGTTGCACAACCATATAAAAATACGGCACTAACAAAGTACCAAAGAGGGTTGCCGCTAACATACCTGCAAGTACCGTTACCCCTAATGAAATACGACTGCCAGCACCGGCGCCACTGGCAAAAACTAATGGTAAAACACCCAGTATAAAGGATAATGCGGTCATTAATACCGCACGAAAACGCATTTTAGCCGCATTAACTGCCGCATCAAAAATACTCTTACCTGCAGCACGCTCTTCCATAGCAAATTCAACGATAAGTATTGCTGTTTTGGTGGACAAACCGATGAGTAAAACTAAACCGACTTGTGCATAAATATTATTGGCCATACCAAGCGCATATAAAGTCAGCATAGAGCCAAATAAAGCTAAGGGAACGGCAGCTATAACAGAAAAAGGAATAGTCCAACTTTCATACTGAGCAACTAAGAATAAATAAACAAACAAAATGGCTAAAGCAAACAATACGGGGGCTAAATCACCCGCTTCAAGTTCCTGTTTAGACTGCCCTGACCACTCATAAATATAGCCCTGTGGTAGATTTTCAGCCAATTCTTCCATTACCGAAATTGCTTGTCCCGACGAATACCCTGGTGCAGCTTGCCCTGTAATATTTGCACTTCGATAGAGGTTGAAATGTTTAATCGTTGTTGGTCCTAAAATAGGGGTTAGTTTTGCTAGAGTCGTTAATGGCACCATGTCATTGTCGGTATTACGAACAGTGTAATGACGTAGATCTGATGGATCTTTACGGTATTTAGTTTGCGCTTGAATAGTCACTTTGTAAGTACGTCCAAACTGACTAAAGTCATTAATATATAATGAGCCAAGTTGTGCTTGCAAAGTAACAAAAATATCAGAAAGCGCAACACCCTGTGCTTTGGCTTTATTACGATCAACTTCTAGAAAATATTGCGGAACATTAGCCCGATAAGTACTAAAGACTCGATTTAATTCAGGCCGTTGATTAGCTTCATAAATAAGGCCATTCATTACTTGGGCAAGTAATGCGGGATCTCGACCTTCATTATCTTGTAACTGAAAGTCAAATCCTGAACTAGTGCCTAATCCAGGAATAGGTGGTGGGTTAAAAACCATAATTTGTGCTTCAGGCATTGACCATAACTTTCCCATTAGCCTAGGGATAATTTGCTTCAAACCTAATTCAGGTGTCGTTCGGTCATCCCAATCTTTAAGCAGTATTATTGCTAAACCATTATTTGAGCCAGGGCCACCTAGTAAGGAAGATCCCCCTACGGTAATAATGTCCTTAACCGCTGGGTCACTCATAATTATAGGAACTATTTTATCCATAACTGCTTGTGTTCTATTACTTGATGAGGCGTCAGGCAATTGAATATCAACAAATAAATAGCCTTGATCTTCAGCAGGTAAAAATGCCGTGGGTACTGCACTGGTTAACCAACCTGCACTGATAAAAATAATACCGACAAATAAACCTACTCGTGCAACACGTTTTAATAAAAAGCTTACCGTTTTAGTATAACTACCGGTCATCCGCTCAATTAAACGTTCCATTGGTTGTAGCCATTGAATGGGCTTAATATTTTTTTCTGATAATAATACCGTACACAGAGCAGGACTCAATGTCAGGGCATTGATAGAAGAAATAATGACGGCAAAAGAAATCGTCATAGAAAATTGTTTATAAAGCTCACCGGTAATTCCCGGCATAAAACCAACGGGTACAAATACTGCTAATAGGACCAAGGTAGTGGCAATAATAGGCCCTGACACTTGCTCCATAGCCTTAGTTACGGCTTCTTTTATCGGTAACTTATCTTCTTTTAAAATACGTTCAACATTCTCAATAACAATAATGGCATCATCAACAACAATGCCTATTGCTAGCACTAAACCGAACAAGGTTATCGTGTTGATGGAATATCCCATTAGTAGCATAAAAGCAAAAGTACCCACTAGAGAAACAGGTATCGCTAGTGTAGGAATAATGGTGGCCCGCCAGTTTTGCAGGAAGAGAAATACCACTAAAATAACTAAACCTACCGCTTGAAACAAGGTGACTTTAACTTCTTCCATGGAGCGATGAATGAACTCTGTGGTGTCATAAGGAACGCCATATTTTAAGCCATCGGGAAAACGCTCAGCTAACGTCTCCATTTTAGCTTTCACTAGTTCAGCAACCTCTGTGGCATTCGCATCAGGCAATTGATATATAACGACAAAGGCGGTGTCATTGCCATTGAAACGTGCTTTAGTCGAATAGTCTTCAGCCCCAAGCTCAATACGTGCAATATCCGTAAGACGAACAAAATTACCACTTTCATTGGCGCGGATTATCGTTTGACCAAATTCTTCAGGGGTTTTAAGACGCCCTTGCGCTTGTATAGAATATTCAAATTGCTGATTAGGTAACGAGGGACTCGCACCGAATTTACCTGCCGCAACAATCATATTTTGTTCGGTCAACGCTTGTTTTATTTCATTAACTGTCACGTTAAGCGATGACATACGATCAGGGTTCAACCAGATACGCATGCTATAGGTCATTGCGCCCATTACCTCTGCAGAAGCCACACCTTTAATTCGCCCTAGCGGCTCAGTTAAATAATTACTCGCATAGTTACTCAAAAATAATTGGTCAATACCTGCTTGTTCTGAAAACAGCGTGATCCCCATCAACATTGAGCTAGACTTTTTCTTAACATTAACTCCTTGTCGAGTAACCTCAGCCGGCAAAGAACTTGTCGCTAAAGCCACACGGTTTTGCACATTAACTTGGGCAATATCACCATCTGTA
Organism: Colwellia sp.; assembly: GCA_047633255.1. Taxonomy (GTDB): domain Bacteria; phylum Pseudomonadota; class Gammaproteobacteria; order Enterobacterales; family Alteromonadaceae; genus Colwellia. Next base: position 131,004 of record JBLIEW010000002.1, on the reverse strand, counting down.
CCGACTTTAAAATAGACGGTAATCACAGCACTACCATTATTAGAAGCTGATGAATCAATATACATCATGTCTTCTACGCCGTTAATTTGCTCTTCAATAGGTCGTATCACTGACTCTTCAACAACTTGTGCACTTGCACCTGGGTAAACGGCTGAAATTTGGACTTGTGGAGGTGTGATCTCCGGATACATATTTACCGGTAATATGCCCATAGCAATAAGGCCGGCTAAAGAAATCACAATAGAAATGACAAAAGCAAATTTAGGACGATTTATAAAAGTTTTACTGATCATAGAACGGTTCCTTCACTACTGCTTGATGGTTGAAGTTGGAGTTTCATCTGTTTGCACAGTCATGGTACCTGTTAAAGCATTCACCACTTTTAAAACCGGATTAACGGTCACACCGACCCTGACCTTTTGCAAACCTTCAATAATAACTTGTTCACCGGCTTCAAGTCCCTCTTCCACTATCCACATAGCGTTAATTCTTCGACCTAAAATCACATGACGTTGCTTAACCGTATTTGACTGATCAACGACAAGCACAAACTTGCCTTGCTGATTTGCTTGCACAGCCGCTTGTGGGATCATAGACATCGTTTCTTTCTGCTGACTTTCTGTGATGAGCGTGACAAATAAACCAGGTAAAATAATACCGTTAGGGTTAGCAAATACTGCTCTTAATTCCACGGTTCCCATACCTTGCTCAATTTTAGTCCCAGCAAAATCTAGTTGCCCTGGTTCATCATAAAGAGTGTCATTAGGTAAACGAAGATTAAAATCAATTTGAACATCACTTGGCTCTTCAGCATCTTTATGTTCTTGTAAATAATTTAGATACAACTCTTCTTCTACTTGAAAACTAACATAAATAGGATCAGTCACTGTGAGAGTTGCTAATGCATCACTTGTTGGACCAACAATATTGCCAACATTATAATTTACCTTGCCAATGCGTCCAGTAAATGGCGCTAAAATAGTGGTATAACTTAAATCTAACTCGGCTCGTTTTAACGCCGATTGCCCTACTTTTACTGAGGCTTTTGCTTGTGATTCTTCGGTAGTTAATCGATCAAAATCTGATTGCGAAATATAACCATCACCAATTAAATCTTTTGCACGTTTTAAATTACGAATGGCATTGTCTTCACCTGAGACTTTGCTTGCTAAATCAGCTTTCGCCTGAGTAAGTAATGCTTCATAATTTGCTGGGTCAATTTTCAATAACAATTGACCTTTTTCAACCATAGCCCCTTCTCTAAAATGACGCGCTATTAATTCACCCTCAGCACGGGCTCGCAACCTAGCCTCTTTAAAAGCTTGTGTGCGAGCAACAAACTCTCGGTGTCTGCCTATATCTTCTACAGTTACTTTATAAATAGAAACAGCCGGTGGGGGTGCTTTGCTTTGCTTTACTGGTTCAGAACAAGAAAAAAGGTTTAGTAAAAATAACGTTATTAACGTTATTTTGATAAATTTATGGTGTTGAAGTAACGGATTAAGCATCTAGAGGAAATCCTTATTAGTATATATAATACCAATCAAACTAATTAAGTGATCTTTATAAATGGTCTAAATCTCCAATAACATCGTTGCTTTCAATCCCAATAGCCAGCTATTGCTCAATCAAGCGCCTCGTTCTTGAAAATTTATCCTCATTAAAATTGATCTCTAAATTAATCTGTTTGGTATATATAGGTTGGTAATATGCCAAATTCAGCAGAATATGAAATACTTTATTTTTTAATTATTACACAAGAGGATAAAAAACAGTAATTATTTGTAATACGAATGAAGTAATGAATGGATCGTTGGATAAGAATTAAAAGGTTAGAGGTAGGACATTCATTGCTCTTATTATAGCTAGAGAGAACAATTTCTAAGGACAAAAAAAAAGCTGTGAATAAATTCACAGCTTCTAAATAATATTCTGAATATTAATATTTATGACAAATTCATTTCTTGTACTTTTTCATGAGCAATTTCTGGAGCGGTACTAATTGGCTTCTCATGTAAATTTGCTTTTAATTGGCCTTTACGATGTTTTAGTGCGGCATCAAGTTTTTTAGCTGCTGTGGAAATAGCAGGAAACATAACGCTATCTGAGCCTTTAGCTGTTATTCGGCCACCTTCATAATTAGTTATTAATTCAACTTGATGCGTATTATGTTCTTTTGAAATAATAACGTCTAAGGCGATTAATGTTGGAAAATGATTAGCTATTTTAGTAAATTTTTCCTCAATATGTTCTCTAATTGAGTCCGAAACTTCTACGTGGTGACCAGAAAGATTTATTTTCATTGGTATTCCTTTTAACAATTACTTTAAACAAGTACGATAAGCTAGAAATTAGAGCATTTCCATTAAATGCTCACTGCCCTAATAAATAGTTGAGGGTAGAAAAATAAAAAACAACCTTATAAAGCATTTTTTTTACCTCAGACCTAAAAGTAACTTAAAAAAAGCAAAAAGACTATTGATAGAAATCAATAAATAGCAAAGAAAGGAGAAATGATTAACAAATAACTAAAAAATTAGCTGCATAATGGCTAAAGCAAAAAATCCAGCAAGTACATCATCAAACATAATACCTGAGCCCCCTGTCATATTTTTATCAATAAAAGAGATTGGCCAAGGCTTAAAAATATCAAATATTCTAAAAAGTATAAAACCGACAAGAATTGACTGCCAACTGACCGGCACCATAAACATGGTAATGAAAAAGCCAATGAACTCATCCCAAACAATAGCAGGATGATCGTGAACGCCTAAATCATCGGCAGCTTTACCGCAAATATAAATACCAGCAAAACCCATAACAATCACAGCAATAGCATAAGGTAATGGTGTTGGCATTAACATTGTTAACAATAAAAACAGTGGAATAGCAGCTAACGTGCCGAAAGTTCCAGGGGCTTTAGGCGCCAAGCCACTACCAAACCCTAAGGCTAAAAATTGCACCGGTTGTGTTAAATCAAAAGCAGGTTTGTTATTGGTATTTTTCATAAATTATTGTAAAAATGGCTTAGGTTATGATCTTAGATTATTATGTTGTAGAAAAATGTTCGAAACCACTACATTTAATGGGTACAGGTTTATTATTTAACGTGGTTGAAATGGTTTGTGATGCATTGACTTGCCCTATACAGGTAACAGGTGTACCCGCATGAGATAAAGCAGTTTCCATACCCACTTTATTATGTTCAGAGACAGTAAATAATAACTCGTAATCATCACCACCACTAAGGGCAAGATTAACTGCATCATCAAATAGTAAGGTTTTATTCATAATGTCAGATAATGGAATAGCATCAAGAACAATATTAGCACCCACATTAGAGGCTTGACAGATATGCCCTAAGTCAGCAAGTAAGCCATCTGAGAGATCAATCGCAGCGGATGCATATTCGCGTAAAGATTGCCCGGCTAAGACACGAGGCTTAGGGTAATCTAACTTAGCTCTTATTTTATCAACAAACTCGCTACTGACAGTGACTTGCTTTTTATAGTGTTGCAAAGCTAGCGCCGCATCACCCAATTCACCGGTAACATAAAGCCAATCACCTGCTTTAGCACCCGAACGAGATAAATACTTACCTTCAGGTGTTAAACCTTGCGCTGTAATAGTAATACTTAATGGACCTTGTGTGGTGTCACCACCAATAAGCTGTACATTATAATATTCACATAACTCAAACACACCTGCACTAAACTCAGCAAGCCAATCATTGTCGACTTCAGGTAAAGTGATAGCAAGAGACAACCAACTTGGTTTAGCTCCCATTGCTGCTATATCAGACAAGTTAACCGCTACCGCTTTATGGCCGATAGCCCTAGGCGAAGTTTCCAAAGGAAAATGGACTCCGGCAACTAAGGTGTCTGTAGTCACCACAATATCTTGGTTCTCTGTACTAGCGACAACAGCACAGTCATCACCAATACCGAGTAGTACATCTTTTCTTTTGACTGCTTGCGCGGTAAAAAAGTGTTTTATCAGCTCAAATTCTTTCATATACTACAAATAGATAGACTGCGGTTAATCTTGCGGACGAATTAATTTGACGGCTTTATCTAACACACCATTAACAAATTTATGACTGTCATCAGCTGCAAATAATTTGGCTAATTCAATTGCCTCGTTGATAACCACTCGATAAGGAACATCTTTACAATCACTCAATTCAAAAATAGCGACGCGTAAAATAGCTTTTTCAACATGATCAATATCATTAAGAGGACGATCAACATACGGCGAGATAGCAAGGTCTAATTCTTTTACATTGCTTGTAACACCACGAAGTAATAGTTGAAAGTACTCTACATCAAATCGACGTTTACTATTATCAGTTATAAAATTAACTTCGATATCGTTAACTGAATTCTGACTCATTTGCCATGAAAATACCGCTTGAAAGGCAAGTTCACGTGCTTTTCTTCTAGGTGAAGGTTTCACAATAAATATCCTACAGTTGAGCTAAAACGTTAACCATTTCTAAAGCACCAAGAGCCGCTTCAGCGCCTTTGTTACCTGCTTTGGTTCCCGCACGTTCAATAGCTTGTTCTATTGAATCTGTGGTAATAACACCAAAGGAAACCGGAATTCCTGAGTCTAAACACACTTGTGCCAAACCTTTATTACATTCACCTGCAACGAAATCAAAATGAGGAGTACCACCTCGAATAACAGCGCCAATAGCAATAATGGCGTCATACTCACCTTTTTCCGCAACTTTTTTTGCCGCTAATGGCAGCTCATAAGCGCCGGGAACACGAACAATAGTAATATCTTCATCAGCAACACTGCCGTGGCGCTTAAGTGCATCAACAGCACCTTCTAATAAACTATCAACAATAAAGTGATTAAAACGTGACACAACAATGGCAAATTTTTTGCCTTTTGCCTCAAATGAACCTTCAATGATATTCATCTAAATACTTCCAAAATAGTGATGCCAAACATTAAATTTGACATGAGTAAAAAATTTGCGCAATTCTAACAAATTGTGCCTAACTTCGGTACATGTTTATCGACTTTGCTTAAATATATTCAGTAAACCCTAATCCATTTCATCAAATTCTTCTAACAAGGCATCAATTTCAGCCTCTTGATCTTTATCAATGACGATAGGTGGATTACCATCATATAAACGGTAGTTCATATTCTGAAAGTAAGCATTTTTAATAAATTCGTAAGCATCTGTAGATTCGACTACTAGCTGTTCTTGATCACGAATCGAGGCTCTTTTTTCTAAACCAAGCACACTTAAACGGACAATATTTGGCCAGAAATCAATGACAAGTAATGGCCAATATAAACCATCAACATAATCACCTACTTCTTCTCTGACTGAGCTAGGTCCTAGTGCGGGAATAACAAGGTAAGGTCCATCACTAACACCATAACTACCTAGTACTTCACCAAACTCTTCTTGCTCTACCGACCAATCAAAATCACTCGCAGGATCATAAAAACCTAATAAGCCGACGGTTGAATTTAAAACAAACCGACCAGTACTTTTTGCTGCGTTGGTAAACTTTAACTGTAAAAGGCTGTTAATAGCACTTGAGGGTTCATTTAAATTAAGCGCAATATTATATAGGCCCGTACGTAAAAATAGCGGAGTATAAGTGGTATATAATTGTGATGCGGGTTTAGCGACATATTTATCTGCATAATCCCAAGTAAAAGTCCAAAAAGGCCTGTTAATAATTTCTAAAGGATCTCTAGAATCATTAATACCTTCACCCTTAGGCGTTGCAGAGCAAGCAGATAGTAACAAAACCGATAGTAATACAAGTATACGGGAACATTGAAATAAAGGTAAATTCACGGAGCCTAATTCCTTCCTATGGCTATTTAAAAATAAATTTTAGTAATCATCAAGTTTAACATAAAATAAACTCAATACATCGTCAATCGAAAAACTAAGAGGGTGTTTTCTTTTGATAAACAGAAATTAGCATTTCTGCTTCTGCGTAAGGCAATTCACACTCAGTAGCTATTTCATCAATATCGGCGCCTTTTTTGGCTAATTTTATTGCCCGAGTATAAAATTTGTCATCACCTTTATCAGTTTGTAATTGAGAAATAACGTCATCTTGATTATTAATTTGCGTTTGTAACGTTTTAATACGATGCTCAAGTTGTTTAGATATTTGTATACTCTCTGTTGTTATTTGTTCATCTTGTTTGTGCAACTTGCCAATATCAACATTCAATTGCTCATTGACTCGTTGTAAATTATTAAGAATTAACTCTTGAGCTTGATATTGAGATCCAAGCAGAGTGACCTGAGCTTTATGTCTCATTGATAAAATCAACACTACAACAAGACATAAAATACTTAGAATAAGTGCAACAACGGCAATAATAGGCAAAGCTAACAAAGACATAGGTTTAGGCTTAGTCATTCAATAAAACATACAAAACACAAAGGCGCTAAATTAAAATCAAATTAAAACGAGATTACATAACTTAAATAAAAAGTGATGTTGATCATAAGTGCTTTAAAATTGTTTTAGTTCATCCCACTCATCGTCTGAGAGTAATTTATCTAAATCAACCAAAATAAGTAATTCACCGTCACGGTTAGAAACCCCTTGAATAAATTGCGTACTTTCTTCATTACCCACATTAGGTGCAACATCTATATCAGATGCTTTTAAATAGACCACTTCTGCAACACTATCAACCAATATACCAATAACTTGTTTTTCAGATTCGATAACGACTACACGGGTATTATCAGTTACATCACAAGATTCAAGCCCAAAACGAGAACGAGTATCAATAACGGTAACAACATTACCACGTAAATTAATAATACCAAGCACATAAAGTGGTGCTCCAGGTACGGGTGCTATTTCACTATAGCGTAAAACTTCCTGTACTTGCATAACATTGATGCCGTAAATTTCATTTTCAAGCTTAAATGTTACCCATTGAAGTACTTCATCATTTTCAGTCATTTTATTATTAGAACTTCGTCTTTCATCAGACATACTACTTGCCTCTCAAATTATTTATAAAGTGCCGTTAGGAGTATTATGAATCAACTTCATTAATTCCGCTACCATCATTGAGTAATTGAATTAATGAATCAATATCAAGTAAGGCACACATTTTATCTTTTACCAAACCCGCAAGCCAAGGCCTCTTAGAAGGAGAATCTATCCATTTAACATCTTCTTGTTTTAAAATAACTGTATCAATTAAGTTTTCAGCGGATAAACCCCAACCACTTTTATTCAGCATAATAATATACTGATAGTTCAGAGATTTTTTTAACTTTTCATCACATTTTTCCGGCATTACCCATAATGCAGTATCAACAACATTAATTTTTTCGTCTCTATACAGCATTACGCCTTTAAACCATTCAGGTTTTCCTATTAACGACGTTATTTTATCCACTTGATGAATTCCACCCAACTCAATCAAAGGCACAGCTAACGTTAAGCCTCCAACATCAAAATAGAGTGCTTGAAAATCACCTTGGCGATATAATTTTTGAGATTTAACACTAAAGTCACCCTGACTTTTTTGCGTAACTAAATTCGTTTCGACTATATTTTTTGTGGTGTTAGGTACAGTAACCCTTTTATTGTCTAGAGGTTCATTAGCACTTTTTTGTGTGACGAATTCAGTTTCTTTAACATTAAGGTTTGAATTAACATTTTTCAGTAACGCTTCTAAACGTTTATTCTCAACCGTACTATTAGTCACACTAGTTTCTGTACTATTTTGCACCGTCTTTTGCATCAGGGGCTCATCCGTCATTAATTCAGACAGATAATTTTTCATCACTTTTTTACTTGCTGCTAATGGTTTTGCCATTTTTTGACTTCTTAAGCTGATTTTATTAAATAATCTAATAGACTTTTATAAGCAAAAACTCCGCGAGAATTTGCAGCAAAATGTGAAGGAACCTTTTGTGAAACGCTGGCATTTCTAAAATTAGTATCAATAGGAATAACCCCAGGCCAAACTTTTTCTTTATAAGTATCCTGTAACTGCTGATAAGCGATAATGGACGCTTTAGTACGTTTATCAAACATTGTCGGGACTATAATATAGCGGAAAGGTTTTTCTTGCTCTCCTTGCATTAAATCCATGGTTTTAATCATTCGATCTAAGCCTTTTAATGCTAAAAACTCAGTTTGCACTGGTACAATAATTCTATCTGCTGCGGCTAAGGCATTCACCATCAGTACACCTAATACCGGTGGGCAATCCATCAAAACATAATCATAATATTCTGAAATTTTCCCCATCGCTTTTTTTAATACTAAGCCCATACCACCTTTTAATCCTAGTGAACGGTCTAACGTGGCTAGTCCCATAGTGGCAGGTAATATATCGATATTACTATATTGTGTCGGGCATAAACTTTGCAAAATTTGTTCAGTTGAAGAGACTTGGATAAATAAGTCATATACGCTCAATTCTAAATCTTCAGATTCAATACCAAAATAATAACTCAACGATGCGTGGGGATCAGTATCAACTAACAACACTTTTTTACCACACTCAGCTAACAGTCCAGCTAACGCGATAGATGTTGTGGTTTTGCCTACACCACCTTTCTGATTTGCTACCGTCCAAACTTCCAATAGTTATTCCTAATACTTATTTAACGTTCATTATCATCATCATTTTCTTGATTACGGGTAGAACTATTACTTTGTTTTGTTGACGTATTCTCACTTTCGCCTCGGGTTGTGATACGAATACCACCATTGTCTAAGCGAATTACTTTAATTTCATCACTCTGCTCACCTGGCTCGATAATTTTTGTTATTGCTTCAACATCTTTGACACTAATTGTGGGTGTATTTAATAAATTCGATTTTTCTAAACCATATTTTGAGATGGCTACCACTACTTTTCTATTTTTGGCTCGCCCTTGGGCTGTAGCATTATCAGCACTGGGGTAGTATTGTCCATATCCTTCAATAGCCATTCGAGCAGGGTTCATGCCCAAATCATCTAAAACCCGTAAAACAGCTGTAGCTCTATAAACAGATAATTCCCAATTCGATGAAAAAATTTCAGTATTTATCGCTTGGTTGTCAGTATAACCTCTTACTCGCACAAAGTTAGTGACTTCATCAAGGACATCATAAATAACAGCTAGAATATTGGTTGCTGAATTAGTAATAGAAGACGAGCCACTGGGAAATAACAAACCACTATTAAGTTCTATTTCAAGCCAGTCACCATCAACTTGTAACTGCGCATAACCTGACTCTACTAATTCATAAAGTGCTGTATGTAACTCTTCTTCTAATGACGTTAAGTTAGTACCCACCTGAGAGTGAGATATATTTGATAAGCTTTGCTCACCTTCCAACAGTTGTGGCCCAGCAACGTCAAGTAGGCCATTGCCATATAATCTTTTATTTGTTTTACTGGTATTTACATTGAGAATATCATCGCCATGGCCACGATTTTTAGGCTGTTCATTATTGGCCTGAAATACACGACCCACTGATTCGGTAATCGTTTCAAATGGTTCATCATTAACCATCGCCATCGCATAAAGTACAACAAATAACGCAAAGAGTAAGGTCATATAATCGGCATAAGAAACTAGCCAACGATGAACATTTTCATGTTCTACATAATGTCTTCTTTTGCGAGACCGACTCACTGTTCTAGCCTAAAAGCTGATAATTTATTTTCGATTGCGTGTGGATTTTCGCCATCAGCAATAGAAACCAAACCTTCCAAAATCATTTCACGATACATAGTTTGTTGATGGATAATCGCTCTAATTTTATTCGCAATGGGTAAATAAATCAAATTAGCAAAACCAACTCCATATATAGTTGCAATGAAAGCGGTGGCAATACCTTGCCCAAGTAAAGAGGGCTCAGTTAAGTTACTCATGGCATGAATTAACCCTAATACCGCTCCTAATATACCAATGGTTGGGCTATAGCCACCCATCGATTCAAATACATTGGCCGAGCGCAAGTTGTGTTCTCGGTAAATGTCTAAATCTAACTCTAAAGAGACTCTTAAATTATCAAGATCAACGCCATCTACTAATAAGTTCAACCCTTTTTGGGTGTAAATATCTTCTACATCAAGAGCAATATTTTCAAGTGCTAAATAGCCTGATTCTCGTGATTTTTCAGCCCAATAGACAACATCCTCTATTCCTTGTTTAATATCGTAACGTGGTGGTAAAAACACCCATTTTAATAATGAAAAAGCATGAAAGAATTGGCTACTTGATGACTGCAACATAACAGCGCCTAATGTACCACCAACCACAATAATAAAAGCAGGTAACTCAAACAGCGTAGCGATAGAGCCACCGTCTAAAGCAAATCCTACATAGATAGCAAATATTGCAACCACGAGGCCCGCAACACTTAATCTATCCATGTTTTATTTCCTTAAGTATAGCGCTTGATATAGTTTCTAGCGGTAAAGATAGCTGAGAAATACCCGCTACCGTAACGGCTTGTGGCATGCCATATACCACACAAGTTTGCTCATCTTGCGCCCAAATTGTTGCACCTCTAGTTTTTAACATTCGAGACCCCTCTCGTCCATCAGCACCCATTCCCGTTAAAATAATACCTAAGACATTAGCGGAAAATACTTTTGCCGCTGAGCCAAAGCTCACATCAACACAAGGTTTAAAGGTGATTTTTGCTGAATTATCATCAATTATTTTAATTTTAGCAGCATTTTCTGTACCAGTTATAAGCATTTGACGTCCACCTGGCGCTAAGTAAGCACAACCGGCTTTGAGGACATCACCATCACTGGCTTCTTTAACATTAATTTTGCACAATGAATCTAACCGACTTGCAAAAGCATTAGTAAAGGTTGCCGGCATATGCTGGATCATAATGATGGGCAAAGGAAAATCTTTTGGTAATTGGGTTAATATTTTTTGTAGTGCCACAGGACCACCTGTAGAGGTACCTATCGCCAATAATTTATACGTTTTCCCTGACGCCTTTATCAGTGGAGATGTAATTGGTTTGACACTATGGGCTTCAGCAGACTTAGACTCCATAGAGGCTAATGATTTTCTAGTATTAAGGGGGGGTTGGCTACTCACAGTTCTATTGCTAAGAGTTCGGCTAGCCCTTGGAGGAGTACTTGATGATAAGCTGCGCCTAGTTAATCCCCGCTTTTTAGCCAGTTGGGCAACACGTTGTCGTAACAAGCTCCCTGCTTCGTCACTATTTTGTGCAATATCGCTAAACTTTTTTGGAAGAAAGTCTAATGCACCAGCTTCTAAAGCCTCTATAGTCGACTTAGCACCTTGATGGGTTAAAGAAGAGAACATTAAAATAGCCGTTGGAGATTGCGCCATTATTTTTTTTACCGCATCAATACCATTTAACACAGGCATTTCTATATCCATGGTAATCACATCGGGTTTAAGCAAAATCGCTTTTTCCACTGCTTCTTGACCATTTACAGCAACATCAATAACGTTTAACTGCGGATCTTTGTTTAATATATCGGTGACTCGTCGCCTAAAAAAACTTGAATCATCAACAACGAGTACCTTGTAGGTCATCTATTTCCTCAACTTTAAATATTCATACTCAATCTATGTGAAGGTTTGAGTATGTTTCACCAAAAAACTATCAACGTAATTTTTTATTAAATGGTGATTTTTTAGCATAAAACCTCAACAGACTAGGTATATCTATAATTAAAGCGATGCCACCATCACTTGTTATAGTTGCCCCCGCCATGCCAGGCGTTCCGTGTAATAATCGATCAAGTGGTTTAATAACCACTTCTTCTTGTCCTATTAATCTATCAACAACAAATGCTATTTGCTGATTTCCCAGCTGTACAATAACAACATGACCTTTGTCACGCGGTTTATCTTTATAATTTCTCACTAGCCATTGATCTAAATAAAATAAAGGAATGGCTTTTTCACGAACAATAATCGTGAGTTGGCCATCAACACTATTTGTTTTAGTTAAATCTAAATGGAAAATCTCATTGACTGCAGCAAGAGATAAAGCGAACGTTTGTTCGCCTACAACAACCATTAAAGTGGGTAATATAGCTAAGGTTAATGGCACCTTAATTTCTAAAATAGTACCAACCCCCATTTCTGAGTCTATATTAACAGTACCATTTAATTGGGTGATTTTAGTTTTCACCACGTCCATGCCAACCCCACGGCCTGACACTTCAGAAATTTCGGTTTTAGTAGAAAAGCCTGGAGCAAAAATCAAACTAAACGCTTCTTTGTCTGGCATTCTTGCTGCAGCTTCTGCATCAAGTACACCGCGGTCAACTGCAATGCTTTTTAGTTTTTCAGCATCCATACCCGCACCATCGTCTTTAATGGTTAACAGAATATGATCACCTTCTTGAGAGGCAGATAAAACCACACTACCTTGGCGAGGTTTGCCCATAGCTTCACGAACATCAGGCTTTTCAATGCCATGATCAACGGAGTTTCTTACTAAATGCACTAAAGGATCGGCTAGCGCTTCTACCAGATTTTTATCTAAATCGGTTTCTTCACCTTCCAGAATAAGCACTATGTCTTTATCTAAACTACGTGCCAAATCTCGAACTACCCGGGGAAAACGACCAAATACTTTTTTAATCGGTTGCATGCGGGTTTTCATGACCGCGCCCTGTAAGTCAGTAGTAACAGCATCTAAATTTGATACGGCTTTATTTAAGTTTTCATCATTAGAAATTAACCCTAAACTGGTTAAGCGATTTCTAACTAGTACTAACTCACCAACCATATTCATGATTATATCAAGTCGTTTAGTATCAACGCGTACGGTTGTTTCGCCTTGAGGGGCGGCTGGTTGAGAAACTTTTTTAGTGGCTGGTTCAGCTTTTGATGCCGGCTTAGCTACCTGTTTTGGTACTGATTTAGAGGCCGATTTTGCCGCCACAGATTTTTGTTTATTAGGTGTTGGTTGTGGCGTTGAGGAAGTTACTCCTGGTTTAGGTGCATTACCTTTACCATGTAACTCATCAAGTAAGTTCTCAAATTCATCATCATTAATTTCATCTGAAGACCCGCTCGAGATGTTATCTGATTTGTTATCTGATTTAGTATTCGATTGACTAATATCGGCTGAAAAAGCACCTTGGCCATGTAATTCATCTAATAACGATTCAAATTCATCATCAGAAATATCATCACTATTATTCATACTAGAACTAACATCTGAGGCTATTTCAGCCTTAGCTGAAGAAGGACTACCACCACCATGTAATTCATCGAGTAGACGCTCAAACTCATCGTCACTCATTTCGTCAGACGAATTAGTGTCATCCGCTTCAGTAATATCTACTGCCGGAGTTGTTGGTTGAACCGGTACAATAACTTCTTGATCTTCAGGTACGCTTAAACGTTTTAGTTCTGCTAATAAATTGGCCTCAGCAGCAACTAATGGTTCTTTATTTTGCACTAAAGCAAACATATCATTAACTGTATCAAGCGCTGATAAAATAGTATCCATCAGCTCAGCATTAACAGAACGCTGACCGTTACGCAGTAAATCAAAAATATTTTCAGCGCCATGGCACACGTCAACAAGCTCATGTAAAGCAAGAAAACCAGCGCCACCTTTTACTGTATGAAATCCACGAAATATCGCATTCAGTAAATCCGCATTATCAATATCATTCTCAAGCTCAACTAATTGCTCAGAAAGTAGCTCCAGTATTTCACCTGCTTCGACTAAAAAATCTTGTAGAATTTCTTCATCGGCTTCAAAAGACATTCATTAACTCCCGTTAAAACCCTAAACTTGATAAAAGATCATCAACATCATCTTGATCTTCAACAACATCATTTCTATTTTCTTTGTTAACTATTGGTCCTTCAACCAAGTTATCACCTATTTTAGGTAATACACTTTCTTTTGGCTGTTCTGTTGTAATACCAAAAGCGGTTAACATAGCAATCAAACTTTCTTCAACTTCATGGACTAGGTCAATAACTTTACGTATAACTTGGCCAGTTAAATCTTGAAAATCCTGCGCCATTAACACATCAGTCATTAAACTGTGAATACGCTGAGTTTCTTTACCTGTTGTTGTTAACAAAGTATCGATATCAGCACATAATCCTTTGAATTCATCTAAATTTATTTCATTATTCATTAGCTTAGTCCACAACGGATTAACGTCACGAACTTGTTCGGCAAGATTATCAACGATAGGAAAAATGGACTCGACAACATCCATCGTTTTATTCGCCGCTTCTTCAGTAAGCGTAATAACAAAACTTAAACGTTCTTTAGCATCTGGAATATCTGCCGTAGCTAAATCATTTAAGCGAGAATCAAGTTGAAAATTATTTAAAGAGTCATGTAATTGACGTGTCAATTTACCTATCTCAGCAAATAATTCAGAATTAATTGGATTTTGAATCTCGGCAATCAACGCATTTGCTTTATCCTGCTGACCGTTTTCCAACAATTCAACCAACGATTTAGCCTGTGCTAAAGAAACACTACCTACCATTGCTATATTCATGCAAATCCCTTATACGTGTAACAAAGGAAAATTTTATTAAGCATTACAATGGTTGCTTAATAAAATTCAAGATTAACCTAGACGTTCAAAAATTTTATCAATTTTATTTTTGAGCGTTCCTGCTGTAAATGGTTTCACAATATAGCCATTTACACCTGCTTGAGCAGCCATAATGATTTGCTCTTTTTTCGCCTCTGCCGTAATCAATAACACAGGGATGTGAGCTAGAGTAGAATCAGCACGTATAGCTTTTAACAAATCTATACCTTGCATTCCTGGCATATTCCAATCCGTTACCACAAAATCAAAATCACCATTTTGAAGCATAGGTAAAGCGGTACTACCATCATCTGCTTCTTGAATATTTGTAAAGCCCAAATCGCGCAACAAATTCTTCACTATACGTCTCATGGTTGAAAAATCATCAACTACAAGCACTTTCATATTTTTATCCAAGGCACCCTCCGGCAAAACATTCAATATTTTTGTTCATTATCATCTTAATTTATAGTTACTTTTTAATTTATTGACTTAGTTGTTATCTTACTCAATTTTGCCAAGATTGCATACGCGCTTTTAATCTATGCATTGCTTGACTGTGTATTTGGCTAACACGTGACTCACTCACATCAAGTATTTGACCAATTTCACGTAAGTTTAGTTCTTCATCGTAATATAGGGACAGTACTAAAGCTTCTCGCTCTGGTAAAGTGCTAATACACTCACTAAGGCCTTTTTTAAAGGCACTATGCTCAATGTTTTGATATGGATCATCGCCATGACAACTATCAGCAAATTTAAGCGCATCTTCACTAATACCTAGGTCATCAATACCCAGTATTTTACCCGTGCTAACCTCGTTTAATATTTGATGGTATTCATTCAATGACAATTCAAGCTGTTCAGCCACTTCTATGTCGGTAACATCACGACCAAATTCAGCTTCTAATTGCTTAATTGCTTCACTGATCGTGCGGCTATTTTTATGTACTGAGCGAGGAGTCCAGTCACCACGGCGCATTTCATCTAACATTGCCCCACGAATACGAATACCAGCAAAGGTTTCAAAGCTAGCGCCTTTGGTGTTGTCAAAATTATTAGCGGCTTCAAATAATCCAATCATGCCCGACTGAATTAAATCATCAACAAGAACACTTGCAGGTAAGCGAGCCAATAAATGATAGGCTATTCGTTTGACTAATACCGTATGCCGCTCGAGCAAAGCCGATTTATCAATTTGATTGTTATAGGTACTAACTTTTACCACGTGTTACCATTCTCACTTAGATGAGGTAAATTAACTAAATATTTTGTCATACTTTTTTAGTTAAAAAGTATTATTAATAATCTAGTAACTGTTCAATAAAAAACTCTAAATGCCCAGATGCTTGTTTCGGTATGGGCCAGTTAACAATGTTACTGGCTAAGCCCTTAAATGCTTTTGCCGCCGGTGATTCAGGATAAGCTTCTACAATAGCTTGTTGCTTACGTACTGACTTTCGAATGTTTTCATCAAAAGGGACTACCGCGACTAATTCAAGCGCGACATCCAAAAACCTGTCTGTAACCTTAGTAAGCTTGGAAAACAGTTGCTGCCCTTCTTTGGGACTACGAACCATATTGGCTATAATTTTAAATTTGAACACACCGTGATCACGGTTCAATAATTTCATTAAAGCATAACAATCTGTGATAGAAGTGGGTTCATCACAAACGACAAGCATTACATCTTGTGCTGCTCGAGTAAAACTAAGCACCATGTCTGAAATACCTGCAGCAGTATCAACAATGAGTACATCAAATTTGGTTTGCATTTCACTAAATGCACGAATTAAACCCGCATGTTCTGATGGTGTTAAATCCACCATGGACTGGGAGCCGGAAGTCGCTGGAATTATTTTAATATTACAGGGGCCCGTGATAATAATATCATCAAGCTCACATTCGCCTGATAAGACGTGAGAAAGGTTTCGTTTAACACGAAGACCCAACATAACATCAACGTTTGCTAAGCCTAAGTCGGCATCTAGCACTAAGACTCGTTTACCTAGTTGGCCCAATGCAATAGCGGTATTCAACGATACATTGGTTTTACCAACGCCGCCTTTACCACCGGAAACTGCTATTACCTTAACTTTATTTAAGTCCTGCATTTTTCTTAAACCGCTCGCTTGATCTGCCATTTATTACTTCTTATATTACTACTTATATTACTTCAATTACGAAAAATCGGGGATAACGACAGCCGGAGCTGTTGGCTGCATAAAACTAGTATTATTTTTTGCTGACTTCATTGCCATTTTGTCTGCAAGCGTAACCAATTTTTCAGCATTTGCAACCTTAATATCTTCTGGAACTCTTTGACCGTCAGTAAGATACCCTATTGGTAAGCCATTTTGAATTGAAGTTGTAATAATTTCGCCAATACTAACACTTTCATCAAGTTTAGTATAAATACATCCTGATAATGGGACTTTTTTAAAGCGATCAACATTCTCCTGCATGACTTGTTGCTGACTATTGGCTGCTAATACTAAATAATTACGAATTCTAAATCGTGTATTTGACACTAAATTAGCAAGGTTTTCAGCTAAACGAATATCTCGCTGTCCCATACCTGCCGTATCAATTAAAATTAATTTCTTTTTGGCGTATTGCTGTAATAATACATCTAACGCTTGGCTATCTTTAGCTAGTTTCACTTGGCAACCAATTATTTTTCCGTAAGTAGCTAATTGTTCAAAACCTGCGATTCGATAGGTGTCGGTAGAAATTAGCGCTACCTGTTCATGACCATGTATTTGTGCAAAACGAGCGGCAAGCTTTGCGATAGTAGTGGTTTTCCCTACGCCTGTAGGACCCACTAAAGCAACAACCCCTCCCCGATAAATAATATCGTTTTGAGTGGTGTTAATTTGTTCACTAATCAATTTTGTAGCCTGTTGCCAAGCTTGGGCTTCATGGGTTTGTGTTGGTACATAACCTGCAATTTGGTCAGCTATTTGTTCATTTAAGCCCAATGCTAATAAACGCGTGACTAATACCGCACGTTGGGGATCTTTTTGTGCCATATCTTGCCACATTAAACCAGATACTTGATGTTCAAGTAACTGCCTAATAGACGCCATTTCTTGCTGTATTTTATCAAAATCTTGTTGGCTTACATTGGCATCCGGACTAACCTGCTGCTCAGCAGCTTGACTAGCTAATAATTTTTTTGCCATATGCTCAGCTTCAAGTGACGTATGTTCTTCTGGCATTGATGTGTTTGGTATCTCTGCTTCGGTAGATGAATCATAGGGAGCAGGAATAGTTCCGTCTGGTTTTGAATGGCTTAACCTTTGGGTAAAACTGCGTAATTGATCTTCAATATCATCGTCATTGTCATGCTTTATTGATTGTTGAGTGCTTGTTTTAGTGATGTTCTGTTGATTTTCTACCACAGTACTTTGCTGAACTTGACGGTTAAGTAATGCTGACAAACTATCTGCTGGAGCCTTAGCACTTGAAGCGTAATGAGACGATTGCGAGCTACTTGTATTTGTTTCATTTAATTTCGGTTCAGAGGAGTCGCCAATATTAACAACATCATTTGACACTTCACGCTTAGCAGCTTTCTCATCTTTAATATTAGGTACGGCGTTAGGTAATGTTTGGCTATAATCAATAGCGGCCATTAACTCAACACCCTCTGGAATTTTTTTATTAGACATAATTACTGCATCAGCACCTAATTCGTCTTTAATTTGTGCTAATGCGCTACGCATATCTTTGGCAACAAAACGTCTAATTTTCACAATTAACCTCTCTATTAGTAACGAATTAGTCGTTTGAAGTAATGAAGTTCAACGGTTAATACTGGTAACATATTTCGCTCGTTACTCGAATATCGTTGACTTCTCACTCATCACCTATCTTGCTCGTTACTTACAATTACTGCCCTATTAATTACTGCCCTATGGCACTAACAATTTTAATTTGTTTGTCATCAGGAATTTCTTGGTAAGAAATTACACGTAAACTAGGAATAGTGTATTTAACAAATTTAGCTAACACTGTTCGTAAAATCCCTGACGTTAATAATATTGGAGTATCACCCGACATTTCTTGCTGTTGCGCCCCATCTGTTAAGGATTTTTGTAAGCGTTCAGCTAAACCGGGTTCAATACCTGCGCCGTCATCTCCAGCCATTTGCATTGACTGGTGCAACATTTGTTCCAACTCAGGCGCCAAAGTTATGACAGGCACTTCAACTGTCGTACCTACTAAATCTTGAATGATAAATTTGCGTAAACTAATACGCACTGCAGCAGTTAATACTTCTGCATCTTGACTCTTAGGGCCATATTCTACCAGAGTTTGTACAATAGAACGCATATCTCTAACAGCAACCCCTTCATTCATCAAACTTTGCAGTACTTTAACGACTGTACCTAGCGTTAACGTTTCAGGAATAAAACCTTCGACAAGTTTTGGATACGTTTTAGCAAGCATATCAAGTAAGTTTTGAACTTCTTCATGCCCTAATAGTTGCGCCGCATTGTTGGTCAAAATTTGACTTAAATGGGTCGCTAAAACTGTTGCAGAATCAACTACGGTATAGCCAAGCGTTTGTGCTTGCTCGCGTTGATTTTGATTAATCCAAATAGCATCTAGACCAAAAGCAGGATCTTTTGTCGCGACACCGTCTAATTTACCAAATACTTGTCCCGGATTAATGGCTAACTCTTGATCATGGCGAATTTCAGCACTACCAACCGTAACGCCCATTAATGAAATTTGATAACTGTTGGGATCTAAATCTAAATTATCACGAATATGCACCGCGGGTACTAAAAAACCGAATTCTTGCGATAATTTTTTACGTACGCCTTTTATACGGCTCAGTAATTCTCCCCCTTGGGCTTTATCAACCAAAGGAATTAAGCGATAGCCTATTTCTAAACCTATCACATCAACATGATTAACATCATCCCAATCAAGCTCTTTTACTTCTTCTTCTTTTTGCTGAGTTTGTACTTGTTCTTCTTGTGCTATTTTTTCCAACGCTATTACTTTATCAACTTTACGCTGACTACCTAAATAGGCAGTCCCGGCAATAAGAGCTGAAAATAACAAGAAAACGAAATGTGGCATACCCGGGATAACACCCATAACAAACATGACACCCGAAGCAATATATAATGATTTTTCTTGACCAAGCTGAGAGCTTACTTGCTCACCCATGTCTTGAGCAGTATTTTGACGTGTTACCACAATAGCAGTCGCAACAGATAATAATAAGCCAGGAATTTGCGCAACTAAACCGTCACCGATAGTCAGTAAGGTATAAATTTCAACAGCATCATTGAAAGTAAGGTCATGCTGTACCATACCAATAATTAAACCGCCCACAACATTGATAAATAATATCAATATTCCCGCAATAGCATCCCCTTTAACAAACTTACTCGCACCGTCCATTGAGCCATAAAAATCTGCTTCACTGGTAACTTCAGTCCGGCGTTCTTTCGCTTGTTCTTGATTAATAAAGCCCGCATTTAAATCCGCATCAATTGCCATTTGCTTTCCTGGCATGGCATCAAGTGTAAAGCGAGCGGTTACTTCAGCTATTCGCCCTGCACCTTTAGTTACCACAACAAAGTTGATGATAATTAAGATCAAGAAAACAACTAAACCAACAGCATAATTTCCCCCAATAACCACAGAGCCAAACGCTTCAATCACCTTCCCTGCGGCGTCGGTTCCTTCGTGGCCTTCTAATAATACGACTCGGGTACTGGCAACGTTAAGGGCTAACCGCAAAATAGTGGCAATAAGAATAACAGACGGAAATGAACCAAATTCCAGTGGCTTCAAAGTATAAACAGTAATGAGCAGAACGACTAAGGATAAGGCAATATTAAAAGAGAATAGTAAATCAAGTAGCCATGCCGGCATAGGTAAAATAACCATACCCAGAGCAGCCATGACCAACACAGGTGTTCCTAACCCAGTAATATGGGTTAGTTTCTTTTTATCGAATTGATTAAAATAAGCGGATAATTGCATTAATGACTACTAGCTCTTGATGATAATTTTTTGACGCTGACACTTAAATTGCAAAAGCTATACCAAAAAGAGTGGTTATGAGATATTTGTTCGAAATCAATTTCAAACGTCGAAATACTGACCATACTGTTATCTTATCTCACTACTTTTTTAGTATTTGAACTCTTCAGGGATAGGCAGTTCTTTGGCAATAGGAATAGGTTTTTTAGCGCGACCTTTTTTATGTTCATTAAGTTGAAAAATAAAGGCCAATACTTGTGCCACTGCGGCATATAACTCTTCGGGAATATCTTGATCAATTTCCGCGGTATAATAAAGTGAGCGAGCCAAAGCGGCCGACTGAATAATTTCAACACCATTTTCTTTAGCTATGGTACGAATGTGCATTGCCATTTCATCAATACCTTTTGCAACTAGCCTTGGCGCTCCACCCACATCAGCGTCATATTTTAGAGCAATACTATAATGAGTTGGGTTGGTAATAACCACATCTGAATTAGGCACTTCGCCCATCATTCTTCGCTGCGACATTTCATACTGCGTTCGTTTAATACGACCTTTTACTTCGGGATTCCCTTCAGTATTTTTATGCTCATCTTTAATTTCTTGCTTAGTCATTTTTAGTTGGCGCGTATGATTCCAAACCTGATAAGGCGCATCAATAACCGCGATAATACCAATAGATAATGCTAAGGCTAAGAACATCCATAGCAACATAGTAACAGCATGACCAAAGTTAGTCGGCACCGCTTCTAAACTTAACCCTAATATTTGTTCGAACAATCCTGTTAGTAATAAAAAAGCAACAATAAAAACCACAAAAAACTTCAAAATTGATTTAATCAATTCAACCGCAGCTTGTACACCAAACATACGTTTAAAGCCTGCAAGAGGAGATAATCTACTTGCTTTAGGCGCCATGGCTTCCCAAGAAAAACTCATTCCCCCCAGTAAAGTGTTACCAATAAAAGCAGCAACAACGATAATAAAAAAAATCCATAACATCGGCACAATAACGAAACTAACACTGTTGCTAATAACGTTAAAAATAGCATTAACATCCATGACTTCACGACGACTTAAGCTAAACAAACGCTTCATCATAAGAGACATGCCTTCCACCAATGAACTGCCCATTAGCATCATAGCAAATGCACTGCCCACTAAGACAAACATTGTACCTAAGTCTTTTGAACGCGCTATCTGACCTTTTTTTCTGGCATCGGTTAGTTTTTTTGCCGTTGGTTCTTCGGTTTTTTCACCACTATCTGACTCAGCCATAGATTCTTCTCTCTAGATAAGGACCTTTAATAAAGAACCTCCAATCAAGGCCCTTTGCAGTCTATCAAATAACAACTAAAATCAAGCGCACGCTGCCATTGTAGTTCGAAATGCGTTAGGAAATTACCAAATGTTAACCACATGATCAATAAGCCTGCCATCATGGTAATAGGGAAACCAATAGCAAAAATATTTAGCTGGGGAGCAGCACGTGTCATCACACCAAAAGAAAAGTTAATCAATAACATAGCCGTTAAAGGTGCCAGTGCTAAAGACAATGCAGTGGTAAACATCCACCCGCCCCACAACACAATTTCTTTATATTTAAGACTAATAAAGTATTCACTACCAATAGGAAAAGTATCAAAACTCGTGGTAATAAACTGTAAATAGGCTAAATGTCCATCCATAACCCAAAACAGTAAAGAGGATAAGATCAAAAAGAATTGGCCAACAGCAGGTACATTCATACCACTGGCGGGGTCTACTAATGAAGCAAAACCTAACCCTGATTGCATCGCAATAATTTGCCCTGCTAAGGTAAAGGTGTTGACCACCATAATGGTCATAAATCCTAACATAACACCAATAATAGTCTGCTGAGCGATCAAGATGGTGGTATTCAGTGATAGTAAATTTTCAATATTGGTTGGCGGAATTGCCGGCATAATAGCGATAGTAACAGTTACACATAAAAACAATTTAATTCGAGTAGGTATCGTGCGAGCACCAAAACCTATCATGGTCATAATTAAGGCCGAAACCCGGGTAAAAGGCAGCATAAAATCAGCCAGATATTGATTGATAACTGGCTCAGTGAACTCCACTAGCTCACCACACTTGGAATACTGGCAATTAGCCGGAAAGTATAATCCATGAGTTTTTGTACACCCCAATGTCCACCATAAATGACGGCCAGTAAAGTAACAATAAGACGAGGAAGAAAGCTTAAGGTTTGTTCATTAATTGAGGTTGCAGCTTGAAAAACAGCAACAATTAAACCGACAAATAAGCTAGGTAATATCACAGCACTCACTAGCATAATCACTAGCAGTAAAGCATCCCTTAATATGTCAACAAAGACTTCTGGTCCCATCTTACTTTCTCTTATTTAGTGCTTACTTATTGATCGCTTCACCTATACCCGTTCCACTTGAAGATGCAGTTTCAGAGCGAAGCTAGGAAATCAGATCAAGGCGCGATACGCTGATAAGGGTTATTCCCTTATCGAGTAGTGCAACGCAGGACTGGTTTTCTAGCTTAGCTCCCTACGGGCAAGCCGATAAAGGGTCATCTCCTGCGTTATTGATTTCGACAATAGACTAACTATTCTCTTCAATCAATTCCTGGTAGCTAACCCTTTCTCAACTTGCTGAAATCTGCATCTTGAAGTGGAGCGGGTATAAATACATTCGTTGTTAAATCTTTAGGTGAACCAACTATACAAGTTAATATTTTCTACCCGCCCATACCATAGCTGGTGGCAATGGTACCAATAACTAAATTCCAACCATCCACTAACACAAATAACATTAACTTAAACGGTAAAGAAACAATCATTGGCGATAACATCATCATACCCATAGCCATTAAAATACTGGCCACCACTAAATCAATAATCAAAAAAGGGATGAATAATATAAAGCCTATTTGAAAAGCTGTTTTTAATTCACTAATAATGAAAGCAGGAATAATGACGGTCATAGGTAAATCAGTTGGTTTATCAACAGTTTCTAGGCCCGCCATTGATGCTAATGTATCCAAATCTTTTAGACGTGTTTGTTCTAACATAAAAGCACGCAATGGCACTTTACCTTTATTTATCGCTTCTACTGATGTTAATTGTTCAGATAAATAAGGTTGAATAGCACTCTCATCTATTTGATTATAGACTGGCGTCATAATAAATAGTGTCATAAACAACGTTAAACCAATAATCACCTGATTTGACGGCGTTTGTTGTAAACCAAAAGCTTGTCGTAATATCGCCATGACGACCACAATACGGGTAAAAGACGTCATCATTATCACCGCAGCGGGTATAAAGCTCAGTGCGGTCATAAAGATTAAAATTTGCAGAGTAACTGAATACTCTTGAGAGCCGTCGGCATTGGTGCTTAATGTTAATGCCGTCATCGACAAATCTTCCGCCGAAAAAGCGCCAAAACTTAAGGTAGATGCGATTAATGTGAGTAAAGCTAACAACGCTATTTTTTTCATGGTGATTTATTATGTCTTTTTAGTATTAAAATTAGTTTTTTTTAAAAAAGCTAATACATTTCCAGCCAACGCTGATGTATTCTCAGCGTTATTAGAGTTAATAGGCTCTTCAAGACTTTTAAGTAAGGTTATTTGCTGTGCTGTAACACCCAACACTAACTGTTGTTCACCTACTTGTGCAACAACAAGTCGCTCTTTAACGCCCAATGATAAACTTGCAACCACTTTTAGTTGACCATTATGTTGTTGAGTCACGTTAAAGCGCTTCAGCACAAAAGCACTAATACCAATTAATGCTAACACCATCAATAAAGACAAAATCATGCTACCGGCATCGGTATTTGCCATCACATGCTTACCCACTTCAGGATCTTGGTTAACAAGTAACGGATCAGCTAGAGGTTTTTCAACTGACTGCTTGGTTATTTCATTTTCATTTTCAATAAGCGCTTCTTGAGCATACGAAATTGTTGTTAGGAAGCACAATAATAAAATAGCTAAGGAGCATAAGGAATTAATCATTACTTTAATTTTTTAATACGTTCAATTTGGCTAATAACGTCGGTTAAACGGATACCAAATTTGTCGTTAACCACCACCACTTCACCATGGGCGATTAGCGTGCCATTAACAAGAACATCTAACGCTTCTCCTGCCACTCTATCAAGCTCTACTACCGAGCCCTGATTAAGTTGTAATAGGTTTCTAATACTAATATTACTACGTCCCACCTCCATAGAAATGGTAACAGGAATATCTAAAATACTATCAAGACGGCGTTTCTCTTCACCTGTAATGGCGGTATCGTCTTCAGTTAACTCTTCTAATTCAACTGTTTCAGCTTGTGATCCTTTTGCCGCAGCTTCAGCTTGTTCATCCAACGCTTCATCCCACATACTTAGATCTTCATCATTATCATTACTCATACCGATTTGCCTCAACTCTCAATTTTTACTGTTAATATGTATACATTATTAATATATATCAATCGGTTTTATTTACTAAAACCACACTTTGACTAATTTAAAAATCATCTTCTAACAGTTGCAACTCTGCATCACTGTCAAGGCGTTTACCGCCCTTAGTTAGTATGGTCAACTCTGATTTAACCGATTCAGGACGTCCTATTCTTGACTCAATCTTCAGTGCAACATTATCTCGACTACGGCCTAACTTAGCCCTAAAACTTGGTAGATCTTCAATTAATACCGTAATATGTTCAGGCATATCTATCGGGATAATATCACCAGCTCGTAGCTCCATTACCTGACTTAACGGTAAATTAACCTCTAAAAACTTAGTGTTAATATTAACGGATACATCCATAATTTCGTCACGAAGTGCTTTAGACCAACGCATGTCGGTATCTTCTTTATCACTTTGTACACCGGCATCAAGTAGTTCTCTAATCGGTTCAAGCATGGAGTAAGGTAGGGCAACATGAAAATCACCGCCACCGCCATCCAGTTCAATATGAAAAGAACTGATAACAACCACTTCTGTAGGGCTAACAATATTAGCCATGGAGGGATTTACTTCTGAGTCAAGGTATTCAAAAGAAACATCCATTACCGGAGACCATGCTTCTTTATAATCTTCAAATATTAACTTCAATAACATTTGAATGATGCGACGTTCTGTTGGGGTAAATTCTCGACCTTCTATTTTAGCGTGATAACGACCATCTCCACCAAAAAAATTATCCACTAAAATAAAGACTAAACGCGCTTCCATGGTAATTAATGCTGTGCCCTTTAAAGGACGAAAACGCACCATATTTAAACTTGTTGGTACAAACAGTGTATGAATGTACTCACCAAACTTAATCATTTGAATACCGTTTATCGACACTTCTGCCGTACGTCGCATCATATTAAACAAACTAATACGCATGTGACGAGCAAAACGTTCGTTAACCATTTCCAAGGTCGGCATACGACCACGGACAATACGGTCTTGTGAAGAAAAATCATAATCAGAGCTACCGTCTTTTCGCTCGGTATCCTCTTCTACAATCTCTTCTTCTTCAACATCATCAACACCATGTAATAGCGCATCAATTTCGTCTTGCGATAGTAAATCACTCACTGGTCATTCTCTTTTTTACCTAATTTTATTGATTACTTATTTATTCAGCCATTTATCTAAACTTAACGTTCGAAACTCAACACTTTGTTATTGCATTACAAAACCAGTAAATAAAACTTTTTCCACCGTTTTATCACCTACAATATCCATCATCATTTTTTGAACTTCTGCCAATGATTGTTGTTTTAATGCTTCTTTCCCTGCACTAGTAGATAAATCATCACCATTTGCTTGGGAAAAAACACCTAATAACGTGCTTTCAATCAATGGTACATGCATTTTAGCATTTTCTTCATTTCCACCATCTCGTACTAATAACTGCACGCGGATTTCGACAAAACGATCACGAACAGCGCCAGGCACGTTAAAGCGAAAGGGCCTAGGCATAGGGACATAAAGCGCATTACCCACTTGGGCACCTTGAGATTCACTCTTACTTTCTGAGCCAGAGGACTCAGTATCTAATGCTGAATCAAGTTGCTCTGTGGTAGCACTATCGCCTGCTATAAAAAAGAAATATCCACCGCCAGCTGCAGCAAGTAAAATAACGACGGCGGCAATGATAATAATCATTTTTTTCTTTTTACCCGCACCATCTATCTCTAAATCAGCTTCTTCGCCTTTTGCTTTGCCTTTTTCATCAGCCATAAGTACCCTTTATAATGCGCTTTAGTCTAGATTGCTAAATATTATCGTTAGATAATATCCTTGATAAGCATTCTAGCCAATGTGTTTCATCAACTTAATAGCATTTAGCTTAATTTCTCTACTTTTATGACCACTTATGCATAATAATCAACACTCGTTGTTGAAGAATCAAGCATTTGTGCTGATAACGTATGAGATACCACATCATTCGCCCCTGCCATATTATCTACTTCACCTTTAATTTGACTAGTGTTACCCGCTAGAGATCCTTCGTCATTGGCTGATTGTTGTGATTGCTGTTCCACATTAGCATCACCAACATCTACGCCTTGTTCTGCTAACGACTCTCTCAATTTATACATATTTTGCTCTAGTGCATCTTTTGTTTGTTGACTTTGCACAAGGAAACTCACCACTGCTTGCTCACCTTGTAAATTAACCCTCACTTGCATATTACCCAACTCAGGCGGGTCAAGGGTTATATCAAAGCGTTGCAGTTTCTGCGAAATCATTAACATCACTTTATCTTTAACAGCCTCAGTAAAGTCTTTACGAAACAATGAAATAGTTTCTTGATGCAGCTGTGCGTTAGTTTTTTGACTTTGCGTGACTTCTGTTGCCACATTAGGATTTAACATTTCAGCAGATTGTTGCTCTATTATATGTTGTGGTGTTTGGGTTACGTTACCGCTAACATCGGTCAAATGTCGATTAGCCGAGGGAGCTACTTTAGTATTAGTAATGTCTTTCTCTTCAACAAATACTGCATCTTTGTTTGGAACTTCTGGCTGAGCGACTAATTTTTGTTGATTTTTTTCCGCTAACGATGCTGCCAATTGGGCTTTATCGTCTTGTTTAGTTTGTGTTATGTTCGCCTCATCAGGGCTTAAATTACCTGTGGTCGATTGATTACTCGCTAAAGTATTTTTATTAAGAGTAACGGCTGCTTGAGTTGCTTTTTCATTAGACTTATTTACTTCACTATTTTGTGTTGATTCACTACTTTGTGTTATTTGACTTTTCGTTAACTGAGGATCGGGCACGCTTGTTCTGTTCTCAGGTTGAGTTTGCTTTGACGTATTGACCTGCTTTTCTATTCCCTCAACTGCATTTTCAAGTGATTTAACGTCGTCAGGTTTCGCTTGATTATTAATAGATTGACTTGCTACATTCTTGTTTATCTTCTCATTTTCAGCTAATTGGCTACGGCTAAGTACTTCAGCTTTACTATTTTGAGTCACTAAAGCATTATCTACTAATGCCTCTGAAGTTAGGCCCTGATTTCGCGTCTGTTGTAATGTTTTTGATTTAGCTCTAGCTTCAGTTTTTGATTCCATACTCGGTTCAGATAACTCAGATAACATGGATTTATTTTGTGTAGGTTTAACTAAAGTTGTGGTTACTTCAACTGGCGTATTATCTTTAGTTTCACCCTCAATAATTGACTCAACAGGTAATTTAACGCTAGTACTTTCTTTACCTTTTATAGCCGCGTGGCTAAGAAGTAACTCTTCAGCAGAGTCTACCTGTTTAGACCGTATTGCTGGTGATGTTACCCCCACTTGATCTTTACCTATCGCTTTTGCAACCGCCGATAAATCAGCGACTAAATTACTGGAGCTTAATAAAAGCTCTGCTTCATATTGAGCATTTTGATCTACTGATGTTTGTTCAGGTGAAGAGATTGGAGAAGTGTCAACTGACTGATTGATTAAAGTGTTATCCGCTTTAGTCAAAAATAACATTAATTGTTCTGATTCAAGTAAAGCTTTTTGGTCGGTTTCATTTGATTTGATTTGACCTTTGTTGCCGGGGGCGGCAATCTTTTGCACAAGAGTAACTGAGTCTTTTTTGTCATTTTTATCACTATCTTTAGCCAAGTCATTTGGCTGTTTAGTCTCAAGCGTAGCCTCTGTTGGGTCGTTACTCTTTTTAGCTAAATCAACCTCTGATTTAACACTATCAACGTTACTGTTATTCTTAGCTTCCTTATTTTTAGTAAGGTGAAGGTCAATGTACTTTGAAAAATCATCTTTTGATGTAGTCGATTCAAAAGGCGCTGAGTCGTCCTTTAATTCGATATTTTTTGAGACATTAACAGGTGAAATATTGAGTTGTGGCATAATAATTCCAATCACTATAATCAGTAAATAGTTATACATTCATTTAACTAGAATGGTTTTTACTTTCTATTACTTATCAAACAAGCAATAATCGTTCCGTTACCGTTATAAATATACTCGTAATAATTTAAAATGCTTAATTCAAAATTTTTGAATTATTACGGGTATAAACAGTTAATAACTCTATTTACGTCGTACAAATTGTTGTGTGGCAATTTCATCAAACATGGCTTGCTCTTTTTTACTTTCAACTTTAGCTAAAGCAAGGCTACGCTTCTTTGCAAGCATTTCAACAGCCTGTACTTTTTGTCTTTGTTTAAACCATAACGTTTTACTTTGCTCAACTAAGGCTTTTGCTTGTTGCATAGCCACTTTTACTTGCTCAGAAGCGTAATCAAGTTTACTAATAAAGGCATGATAATGATTGTAAGTGGCACCATCTAAACCAACACTTGTTCGTTGGCTTAAGCGCTTCATATATTCTAAGCGATAATCGGCAACACTTTGCAATCGAATTAAGTTTTGCTGATAATCATTTTCAGCATTTCTTAACGTATTCGACGCAATTTCTTCTTTAGATTGCTCAAATTTTAGTAACGTTTCGAGTTGCTTATTTTTATTGCCAGCCATAATGATATTCCCTAAGTACTTTATACATATTTATCTAAAAATTCTCTCTAACCAATTATCTATCTAAAAAACTCTATTCAATAATACCGTTTTAATACTTCTACATTAACTAAACTTTCGCTAGTCAATTTTAGTTTGCATTCGTTTGACTATTTGCAGTAGCCGCCGCAATAATTTCTTGTAATTGCTGTAAGCTCAAATCATACGAGATAACTTCTTGCATTTGCTGTTGCAAGAAAAAGTTAATGACGGGTAAAACATTAATCGCTTGATCAATTCTTGGATCATTACCTCGCGTGTAAGCGCCAATAGCGATGAGATCTTTATTTTGTTGATAGACTGAATAAATTTGCTTTAATTGACGTGCAAGATCTTGGTGTTCTTTACTTGTGACCATTGGCATTACCCGAGAAATTGAGCCTTCAATATCTACAGCAGGATAATGACCTGAATCAGCTAATTCTCGAGATAGTACAATATGACCATCCAAAATAGCACGCGCAGCATCAGCAATAGGATCTTGTAAATCATCACCTTCTGTTAATACCGTGTAAAATGCGGTAATTGAACCTTGCCCTTCTCCGCCATTACCGGCTCGTTCAACTAGTTGAGGTAATTTAGAAAATACTGAAGGTGGGTAACCTTTAGTTGCCGGAGGCTCGCCAACAGCAAGTGCTATTTCACGTTGAGCTTGCGCATAACGTGTTAAAGAATCAAGCAATAATAGAACGTTAAAACCTTTATCACGAAAGTATTCGCTAATTTGTACCGCTGATTCACAACCTTTTAAGCGCATTAATGGTGAGTTATCTGCCGGTGCAGCAACCACTACAGAACGAGCTCGTCCCTCTTCACCTAATATTTCTTCAATAAATTCTTTAACTTCTCGACCACGCTCTCCCACAAGACCAACCACAATAATATCTGCTGTTGTACCGCGAGTCATCATGCCCATCAATACACTTTTACCGACACCTGAGCCGGCAAACAATCCCATTCGCTGACCTTTACCAACCGTAATAAAGCTGTTAATAGCACGTACACCCACATCAAGGGGCTCAGTAATTGCGCGCCGAGACAAAGGATTTATAGGGCTATGATCAGGTTGGTATTCATCATCAGATTTAATGGGGCCTTTTCCGTCAAGCGGTTTTCCTATGCCATTTATCACCCGACCCAACAAACTCATCGAGAGGGGTAGATGTAATTTAGTTGATACAGGTAATACCCGCGCACCTGGTAGTACACCGCGTAAACTTTCTTCAGGCATTAAATAGGTTATCTCTTGAGCAAAACCCACCACTTCAGCCAGTAAGTCTCCATGATTAGTTTCAACCAAACATTGGCTACCGATATGTGCTTTTACGCCTACCGCTTCCAATGTTAAACCAACAACACGCACCAAACGTCCGGCCACTGGTCCTTTAAAGGGGTGGATAAAATTTTGACAGTTTTTCAATCGTTCGCTGATGCGCAGACTATCTACCATGTTGGTCTTATTCCTAAATTTACGCTAGTACTTTGGTGTTTTGTCATTTTGATACTTCGATACTTCGATACTTCGACTGTTCGTTCCTCACGCTCAGTATGAACCGGAGGGTCGTTCCTCACGCTCAGTCGAAGTACGACAAGCTCTGGATGAGCAGAAATGTTACTGATGTAAAGCATCCTGCAAGAAAGATTCCAATACTTGCTTAAGACGCGATTTCATCTGTAAATCAATATTTGAGGTACTATTTTCTATTTGGCAGCTACCTGGTGATACTTGTGGTGCAGGCAATAAGTGCCAACCACTTTCTCTGATGTGTTGTTCACCAAATTGCTGTTCAACGTGCTTAATGTCATCAGGATGCAAATAAATTTTTGTGTTAGCTTCATTACTCGGTAAGGCTTTAATACCTGTGGCAATGGCCGCTATTAAAATATCAGGATTAGTTTTTGCTTCTTGTAAAACGACTGCTTCAGTTAGTTGAATAACTAAATTTAATAATTGATCTTCAATGTTTTTTTCAACGCTAGCAAGGGGTTTATTCAGCTGTTCAATTAAGCTTTCCCACCTTTCACTTAAAGTAGCAATTGCGTCTTCACCTTGTGCCAAGCCTTTCTCTTTACCTTCCTCTACCCCCTCAGCAGTCCCTTCAGTTAGCCCTTGCGTTTTCCCCTCTTCATAACCTTTGGCAAAACCTTCTTCTTTACCTTGATTAAAACCTTCTTCATGAGCCGCCTGCCTGATTTCTTCAATGTCTTCTGCCGTTAAAGGCTCAGGCGCTATAACGTCTTCTTCTGGTGGTTCATACTGCCAGTTTGCTTTTTTACCAAAAGCATTAGTATGGCCCACTTGCTCTGTAATAGGCTTCGATTGCACATTAGGCAACGACCATACATCCAGATCATCTTGTTGATCTGCTTTAATAATAAGTGCTGGCGCTTTACTCATTTGCTAAAACCTTATTTGGTCGGAGCAATCCAACCGATAAAAAATATTATAAGAACTCATCACCGCCACCACCACCGCCGAGCATAATTTCTCCGGCGTCAGATAATCGACGGGCAACTGAAAGGATTTCTTTTTGTGCTGCTTCAACTTCGCTAATACGTACCGGTCCCATGGCTTCAAGATCGTCTACCAACATTTCGGCAGCGCGCTTAGACATATTACCAAGAATTTTCTCTTTCAGCGCATCATCTGTACCTTTAATTGCTTTCATTAAGGCATCTTGCTGTACTTCACGCAGTATTGCTTGCATGCCTCTGTCATCAACATCGACTAAGTTTTCAAATACAAACATTAAATCTTGAATTTGTTGACTCATTTCTTCATCACTTTCACGAATAGAATCCATCAACAGACCTTCAACGTTAGTGTCTAAGTAGTTCATTATATCAGCTGCAGCTTTCAAACCACCCATTTTAGCAGCTTGTGCGCCTGCTTGTCCGGCAAACTGTTTTTCCATTATCTCATTTAATTCCTGTAATGCCGCCGGTTGAACTTCTTCTAAGTTGGCAATACGCATCATTAAATCTAAACGAACTTTTTCAGGGAATTGCCCCATAATTTCAGCAGATTGCTCGGCCTCTAAATACGATAATACAATGGTTTGAATTTGGGGATGTTCGTTACGAATGATATTTGCTACTTGTTTAGAATCCATCCATTTCAATGAATCTAAACCTTTAGCACCACCACCCATCACAATTTGATCAATTAAGTGACCGGCTTTATCTTCACCTAAAGCAGCGGTTAAGGCTTTACGAACAAATTCTTCACTTTGAAAACCAATAGTAGAGAAATTTTGAATTTCATGAATAAACTGTTTGTGCACAGCGGTAATTTTTTCTTGAGTAAAGTCTTCCATTCCGGCCATTACCATGCCGACTTGTTGTACTTGTTTTGGCTCAAGATGTTTTAAAATTTGCGCAGCATCTTCTTCTGACAAGCTAAGTAATAAAATGGCTGCTTTTTCTGCGCCATCTAATTTATTAACATCAAAGCC
Source organism: Colwellia sp. (assembly GCA_047633255.1). GTDB lineage: Bacteria > Pseudomonadota > Gammaproteobacteria > Enterobacterales > Alteromonadaceae > Colwellia. Next base: position 97,958 of record JBLIEW010000002.1, on the reverse strand, counting down.
TGATGGCGCTGCGGATAGTTCACCCGCTTCTGTTTCATCACTCATCTTCGTTCAACCAACTTTTAACTACTTGCGACGATAATTCTGGTTCATTAGCTACGAGTGCTCGAACCGCTTTTAGTACGTCTTCATCACGGTGAAGATCAGGTAATTGTAAACTGCCATCCGGTGCAAAACCAACATTACCTGCATCAAATTCAGAGGTAAGCATATCCATAGTTTCATCACCTAAGTCTATATGACTATCAAGAGATTTGTCGCCATAGTCTTCTGGTGTTCTATCAGGGTATATTAAACGTTTTAACATAGGACGAACAACCGCGACAATTAAAACGATAATCACTACCGCACCCATCACCAACTTAAGTACTTTTATAAACCAAGGTTGCTCCCACATTGGCACTTCTTTTAAAGCACCGAAGTCTGAGCGAGTAAAAGGAATGGTAACAACTTCCAACACATCACCACGTTGAAGATCAAAACCAATACTCCCCTGTAATAATCTGCGTATAACGGCAATTTCGGCAACACTTCTAGGCTCTTTAGCGGCTATAGCAGCGGTGCCATCTTCAAGTACACCATCAGTTGTTACCGGAGCTGGTGTCGGGCTATTGACGTAATCAAGCGCGACTGAAACACTGACACGACGAACAACAGCACCTTGCTGTTTTGTGTGACTAATCGCTTCGTCAAGTTCATAGTTTTTAGTTGATTCGCTATGTTTTGTGCTCGGCATTGCGCGTTTTTTTGATGCAGCTGCATCTTCAGGAATACTCGACTCTATCGGCGGTTGATTGGATAATGCACCAGGAATGCCTCCTAACGCACCGCCAATAGTATTGTTTTCAACTTTCATTTCACTGCGCAACGCGGGTAAATCTGAATTATAACGACGTGCGGTTTCTTCTGTGCGAGTAAAATCCATAATAACATCAACTTGCGCGGTGTAATTACCTAAACCCACCACGGGGATCAAAATAGTATCGATTTTATCCATATATTCTTGTTCACGTTTTTGCTCAAGATCAAATTCATTACGTGAGCGTGACGAGATAGAATTTTGACTACCTGAATTTAGTAATCGACCATTTTGATCGGTTACGGTGACACGATTAGGACTTAACCCTTGAACTGATGATGCGATAATATCAACTACGGCGTCCACTTCCTCAGCAGATAATAACCGGCCACGTTGCAGCGTTAATACCACAGTAGCAGAAGGATTTTTTTCACGGCGGGCAAAAATATTTTCTTTTGGAATAGCAAGTAACACCTTAGCGCGAGAAATACTTTGTAATTGTTCAATCGTTTTCGCTATTTGTAATTCTCTACCATATTTTAATCGTTCTCTTTCCATGCGCTGACTGACACCAAACCCCATATCTTTCATAAGAATATCATTACCTTGGGTGGGTTCGTTTGTTAAACCTTCGCGGGCTAAAAGTAATTTAACGTTTTGATATTCACTTGTTGGTACAGAAATAGTATTATTTTCTTGTTGATAATCTACTTGATTCGCATCAAGAAAATCTAGCGTTTTAATTAACTGCTCAGTGGGTAATTTGGATAAAAAGCGATAATCGGGTTCATTAGCGAGTATTATCACGAATACAGCAATGGCTAAACAAATTGATAACGCTACCACTAGGGTGAGCTGACGTAATATATCAACATTACCTAATTTCGCTGAAAAACCTGATTTTTGCTCTTCTATAGCACTATTATCGCCAGAATCACTGGCAATCATTTCACTGCTATCAGTTGCTACCATTGAATTTGTGTTAGCCACTTAACTTCTCCGCTTACTACTTTATTTATTTTTAATTATCGATTAGCTATTTATTACTCATAGCTTTTTATACTGGCATGCTCATTATTTCTTTATATGCTTCTACAAATTTATTACGCACCTGTATTGTCGCATCTAATGCAATGCCAGACTTGCTTGAAGCAATCATAACTTCTGCCAAGGTAACGCTACGGTCACCCATTTCAAATGCGGTTTTTTTAGCGCCGCTATCTTGTGCTAACTCATTAACTGTTTTTAACGCATCCGTTAATAAGTTACCAAAGTCATTACTAGACTCATTAACTTTTCCTATAGGGTTTGCGCCTGACATACCAGGTATATCACCACCAACAGCGGGTAGTTTATTACCCGAGGCTTGCATTGACATACTTTGCATTTGTGCAAATAAAGAATTAGTTTTGATATCCATGATGCGCTCACTTGTGTCAATTTTTTGCTAAAAAGCAATAATAACTACCTATAACAAGTGATACTGCAAGCATGGTGCCAATCAATGAAAATGTCGATAAGTCAATGATAAAGAAAATGAGGGGTGGTTTGGATGGGTAACGTGGTCAGTTGCTAAAAAATAAATAAATGTCGTAAATAAATTAGTGAATCACATTAAAATAGTTGATTTGCAAAGTATGCAACTCAACTATATTAATGTATTTAAGCGGGGATTTGAATACCACAATCACGCATTCTCGCTATTTTATAACGTAAAGTTCGCGGACTAATACCCAAGCGTTCAGCTACATCTTTCCTGCTGCCATGGCATGCCTGTAAGGTATCTAATATTATTTGATGTTCTTGTATTTTTAATTCACTGCCTAGCTTATCGTCTGTTATCACTTGTTGTTCAACTTGATTAACACTGGCTGTTTCAAAGTTTTCAATCATCAAATCACTGGCATCAATAATTTTATTACTATGTAAAATAAGTGCTCGTTGAATAACATTATCAAGTTCACGAACATTACCAGGCCAATTATAAGCATTTAATTTACTGCGGGCAGAAGGGCTAAACTCTGCGATGGGTTCGCCACTTTTTTGACAATAACAAGTCACTAAATGTTTGGCTAGAGGTAGAATATCATCAACACGTTCAGCTAAAGGTAGCCACGTAAGTGGAAAAACATTTAACCGATAGTATAAATCTTCTCTAAAGTCGCCTTTGCTCACGGCTTCTTTAAGGTTACGGTTACTTGTCGCAATAACACGCACATCAAGATGAATGGTTTTTCTGCCGCCTAACCGCTCAACTTCTCGCTCTTGTAACACCCGCAAAATTTTAGCTTGTAGGCTTAAGTCCATTTCAGTTATTTCATCAAGTAAAATTGTACCACCTTGCGCTTGTTCAAATTTTCCGGGACACGCTTGAATTGCGCCGGTAAATGCGCCTTTTTCATAACCAAATAAAGTCGCTTCTAACATGTTTTCTGGAATAGCAGCACAGTTAATGGCAACAAAAGGTTGCTTAGCACGTGGCGAATTATTATGTACGTATTGCGCTAATACCTCTTTACCTGAGCCACTTGGACCAAGCACCATCACTGATGCTTCTGTGGTGGCAACTTTACGGGCTAAATTTAGTAATTCAATACTCTGTTTATCCGCAACTATAGGGTTATTTTTATTCACTTGTAATGGTGGAATATATTGACTAACCATATTCAATAATACTTCAGGAGCAAATGGTTTCGCGATATAGTTACAAGCTCCACCTTTCATCGCCTGAACAGCATCATCGATGGTTCCATAAGCAGTCATTAATAATACAGGTAAATTAGACTGCTGATTTTTAATGTTTTTTAATAAAGATAAACCTGACATACCTCCCATTTGCACATCACTTACCACTAAATCAATCGCATGATTTTTCAATAATAATAAAGCAGTTTCTCCAGAGTCCGCTTCAATGCATTGATAATTTGCTAACGTAAGGGTATCAATTAATGCCTCGCGCAAACCATCATCATCTTCAACAACGAGTATTTTATGAAGGTTCATTTTACTTCTCCTGACTGCTTTTTTTATTAATTGATAAAGTTTCTACTTGCCCTAGCATAGGTAACTTTATACAAAAGTGCGCACCCTCACCTGGTTGGCTTAAGTAATTAACTTCGCCTTGATGCGCTTCAACAACAGACTTTACAACCGCTAGACCTAACCCTGTGCCTTTACTACTTGAGGTATAAAAAGGTTCGAATATCTTTTCAATATCATCACTATTAATACCTGGGCCATTATCTTTAACGCTGATATATACTGAATTTTTATTGTTGTACACTTTGATATTGATGACTGCTTGCTCAATATTTTTTGCCGATGTGGCTTGTAGAGCATTGTGCACTAAATTTTGTATCGCCCCAGTTAAGGCATTTTTATTACCTAAGATGTGATGTTCAACCGTGGTCAAATTTATGTTTACTTGGGTATTTGCTTTAACTATTAACGCATCCATTGCTTGAGTAGCATCACTAATTAATTCATTAACTGACAATGATGAAACCACTTGTTCATTACCACTTTTAGAAAACAACAACATATCATTTATTTGTTGCTCTAAGTCTCGTAGACGTGCACTCAACTTTTCTTGAAAGGAGCCACGAGCCGATTCTGATAATTTTATATTAGATAAATTAGCGCTATAAAGCATTGCTGCCGAAAGTGGTGTTCTAATTTGATGAGCTAACGTTGATACCATGCGACCTAAAGATGAAAGTCGTTGCATTTGCCCTACTTTATCTTGTAATAAACGTGTTGCGGTTAAATCAGTGATCATAATTAATTGTCCGGGTTGATCTCCTAAACTTGCAATTTCCAACTTAACTCGGCGGCCATCTTTTAATGAAACTTCATGCCAATCATCAGCTCTTGGCTTGAATGAACGCGCAATAACGGTAAACCAAAGCTGACCTAAAATAGGCTCTTCAAGTAAGCTCCTAGCGACTTTATTAATTTTAACGACAACGCCATTACCATCAAGCATTACTAAGCCAGTTGGCATCATTTCAATAAGCTGATCGGCCATTTTTTCTTGTTTTATATTAGACTCTAATAAACTGTCTGGTGCAGTATTACTTAATTTTTCTTGAGGTTGTGTGAACTTGACAGTGTTATCTTTTGGCGGTTTTATTTGTGATAATTGGGCACGTAGAGACGCTAATTCACCAGGAAACGCTTCTGTTTGTAGTAACGCATCACCACCAACTAAAGAGCTAGTATTTAAAGGAATGTTAACGGGGTTAAAACCATTGTTAGCAATAAAATGCTGTGCTAGTGCCATAAAACCAAAGTCCAAATAGAGTTTATTTCACTTTGATTAAAGCATTTTACATGCCATAGTTTTTTTGTTAATTTTCAATTGGTTAGGGGTGAGGTTGTAACAATAACATTGTCAAATTATTGGCTGATCTTTTTTTATATTTAAAATACAGCCGTCTAACTTGGTTTCTGTAAATTATATTTACGCATTTTTTCAACTAAGGTTGTTCTTCTCATTCCTAACGTTTCTGCCGCTCTGGCCACGACATAATCATGTTTAGCCAAAGATTGAGAAATAAGAGAGATTTCTAAGTCAGCCAAATGTTCTTTTAAATTTAAGCCGTCATTGGGTAAAATATTAGTTGCTGAGTTATTTTCAGTTACGTTGATACTTTCGTCTTCAAGGGGATCTTCTTCATCGTCGTCATAATCAAAACCTGAAAACAATTCATTAATTGCATCCCGCTCTTGTAATTCTTCAGGATATTCCGGCGTATATTCCTCCACGTCAATATGTTGATATTTAGGAGGCAGTTCAGCAACATCAACAATTTGATCCCCAAACATAATCAGCATACGTTCAATAAGGTTTGATAATTCACGAACATTTCCTGGCCAAGAATGCTCCATTAATGATTCAATTGCTTTTTCCGTAAAGCGGACTGTTTTTGCTTGCTCATGCTCAAAGCGAGTCAATAACTCTTTTAGTAATAACGGAATGTCTTCTTTGCGCTCTCGCAAGGATGGCGTTTCAATAGGAAAAACATTTAAGCGATAATAAAGATCTTCACGAAAACTGCCTTCTTTAATCATCTCTTCAAGGTTTTGGTGAGTAGCAGCAATAATGCGTACATCAGCTTTGATGCTTTTAGAGCCTCCAACACGCTCAAAAGTTCGCTCTTGCAACACTCGTAATAACTTCACTTGCATTGGCTGAGGCATATCACCTATTTCATCTAAAAATAGCGTACCACCTTCCGCTAGTTCAAAGCGGCCTTTGCGTGTAGAAATAGCGCCAGTAAAAGCCCCTTTCTCATGACCAAATAGTTCACTTTCTAATAATTCAGCCGGTATTGCGCCACAGTTAATAGGTACAAATGTTCCTGACGCGCGTGATGACAAGTTATGAATATTGCGGGCAACTACCTCTTTACCCGTACCAGACTCACCTAACACCAGAACTGTAGCAGGTGTTTTAGCCACTTGTTCAATTAAAAAGCGAACTTCATTCATGGCCTTACTTGTACCAACTAATGAACGAAATAAAATACTGGAGCGAAGATTAGAGCCGTTTCTTGGTAATTTATTATAGTAATGATGGCAATGGTGTATTAGCTCAGTTAACTGTGCATAATTAAGCACAGTAGCGATATCTCCAATAACATTTACATGGCTGTTTAGCACACTTGCATCAACAACATCATATAATAAAAATGGCACTGTAGGGTTGTCTTTAACTACCTTAACTATCGATGAAGATACTTCACCGGTAAGGATAACAGTTAGTAAACGTTCACTTTTTTGAAAAAAAGGCGTTATTTTTTCTTGTGAACATTGCAAAAAGTGCTCGCCAACAAAAGACAATACCGTTGCCAGATGATCCGCTCTAGCCACATCATTATCCACCACAAGAATTTGTTTGTGGCCATCTTCGTTAGAATAGTTTGCGCTTTGCAGCATAAGTAAGTATTTGATAAATGCTAATATAACGGTGATTTTAGCTATTAGATAAAATTTAGCAACATAAACTTGACGGTTTATAACAGATAAATGCCAGTATTTTGACTTAGATTATATTTAACCCTAATAAAACGAACTTAACTAATAAGTAATACGCGGATTTAAGACGACTAAACGATCCTTAAATCAGCAATATGAATTTATATTGAAATAAAAGCCTTTTGCTCCATATTTTTTTCCTTAGTTCGAGTGAGGAGCCATGCAATCTATGATCGGATACTCAAAGTGAAGGAGAGTAACCGAACCTTCAATAACTGTTTAGGCTCAACATATTAATTACTTTATTACTAAAACTTAGGAGCTTTGCACTTTATCCAACTGAGTTAATAGGGCTTTACACAACGAGAAAAATCTAAATAGTTAAAAAAATAGAGCAATAAGGTTGTTATCATGGATATTAAAAACATAATAACTATAAATAGGTAGAGACTCCGTCTCTTGTGCTTTCTATTAAGTGAGCTGGCAAAGAGGCCACTATGACATTGTAAACAATATCGCTATTATTCTTTTTAATAAAACAGATAATATTATATTTATTATTTTCTTTAATAAGCTTTATTTCTAGTACTGTTTTTATATGATTATTATCAGTGTTTTTTTCATCTATGCTGATACCAAACTCTGTTAGTTCTTTATAAAATAATGAAATAATCATATCTATTTTTTCATCTTTTATGGCTGAATAAGAAGTGTTATTCAGCGTGCTAGTATCAACGAGCACTGTTTCTTGGACGTAAGGTGCTAACTTTAGCACGAGGTCCATCACTATATTTTTAACATAAACTTCAGCATCTTGCTGGGAAGGATTCCGAATTTCATTTTCAATGTTGAAATAATTTTCACGCTGTAAGCGTTCATATTTTCCTTCTTGAATATTTATTTTCCTCGTGGTATTTATTTCGGGTTTAGGTTCAACCTTAGTATGTGAACTGCAGGCGATTAAAGTATTTATCACAATGAGTAATGTTAAAAAATATTTTATTTTCATAATGAATTTCCTTTAAGCCCTTGGTAAAGCGAAGTTTGGAATTAATAACTTTGCAGCGGCAATCACATGTTTATCCCGGGTACTAATGATACGAGCATTAACTAATAGTCCTCGTTCCACGGTAATTAATGTGCCAGTTAAGACATAATCTAAATTATCACCACCAAATAACTCATAGTACGCACCACGCTCAAAGACAAAATCACCAGAGCGCGTAATGTTGATGAATTCTCTTGTTTTATAATCAAGCATTACCAAGCCGAATGATTGTAATTCAGCATATAGTAATTCAGCTATCTGATTTCCAGCCGGCCCAGCTTGACGTAAACTTTGATCAAATGACACAAAAGATGCAATAGCGATAGGGGGTAACTTATCCGTTGTTTGTAATGAATCAGTCAATTTCATTGCTAATTGCTCAACGTAATCAGCAAGTAATTTATAGTGATATTGAGGGGTAAATTGTCTATAGCCATTATTAGTACTATTATTATTTTTTGTTGAAAGCTCTTGTTGTTGTTGCTCTATACTATAAAAAGGCTGTGACTGAGGTTGGCTGCTATATTGGGTTTGTTGACAAGGCACTTGACCTGAAGAATGACCACAGGTTGATCTATTCGTATTTGAATTTGAATTTGAATTGTTATGGACTGAGCTACACGCAGCTAAAAGTGGTATAACACAATATAACCAAAGTTTAATTTTCATAAATCACCATTTTAATAATAAGTTGCTTACTAGCCTTGAATTAACAAAACACCACTATTTTGTTGAAAGTGAGTCAGTGCTTCGGCTACATCATTGGGAATAAAACCTTGTGCTGATGCTACGATAGCTTTTGACTGTAAACCTATAATTCTTGCGTTGATTAAATAGCCACCCTGATGTTTTACAATAGTTCCGCTCAAGATGTAGTCTATCGCTATTTTCTCTGCGAGCTCATTTACATCTCTACTAAAAACAAAATCACCTTCATTTGTCACTCGAACATAATCGGTTACCTTGTAATCAACAACAGGAATGCCAAACTGGTGAATTTCATGCATGAAACTCTCTGATATTTGTTGACCTAAAATTGATGTTTTATCAAGTTTAGAGTCTACAAAAACAAAACTAGCCACTCCGATAGGTGTTTTATTAGTGACGTATTGTAAATTATCAACTAAACCATGCATTATCCCTCTAACGTAATGGTTAATGTTTTTTACTAACCTTTTATCGCTTTGCTGGTTATAACCTAAAGCATTTGAGCTTATGGTTTGAAATTGATTATTTTTTACTGTGTTGTGGTTTGGTGATACAGTTTCAGGTTGAATGCTACAACCAGCTAAGATCAGTATTAGTAGGGCACTTACAGATAAGTTTTTCATTAGTTACTTCCTCTATTAGGATTATTTGAAGTACGGTAAATCTTGCCTGAACGCAAGGAGACTTTATTAGGCTGTCCTAACTCTTTCGTTGTTAATCTACTCGTTGCTGCAGCTACAATTTCTTTACTCTTTACATTCACTAACCGTGCATTTACTAGTATATTTTCATTTCTTAGCGCAATCGTTCCGGTTAAAAAGTAATTGATATTTTGATGTTCATTAATAAATTTTAATTCACGAGACAACATTAAATTGGCATCTTTTGTCACCATAAGATTTTCCCTCAATCTATAATCAATAACTTTAAACCCTCGCTGAACTGATTCAGTCATCAATCCTTCTTCCAGTTGTAAACCTAACGTTTTCAAAGTGATAAATTCTTGCGAGCCTTGTAGTGTGGTTAGGTCAGTGAAAGTACCAACCGCAATATTAGCTGATTGGTTATTAGATGTTATATTTAAATAAAGTTGATTAGCTAATCGTTTCGTTAACAGAATTAATTCGTCGTCTTCAGTAATGATTTTTTCAACCTTGGCAATCAAGGTATCATCATAGTCATCATAATGAGAGCCACCCACTGTTTCTGTATGGGTACAGCCACTACCCCCAATAAAAAAAACGATAAGTAGACAAAAAAATGACTTTTTCATAAGTTACAACCTAAAATTTACTATTACCGTTTAACAAAGCAAATATGATGCCATTAAATTGGATGGTAGTTTAGTTGGGGTGCTTTATCGGTGTTAAGTTTACCTTTGCTATTAGGCTTCAACAAATTCAATGTCATATTGTAAAATATAGGGGGTAGCGTTATTTTTAGGTTGGCTTAAATTTAAGGTACCGCCAATATAAACATCCAAAATCCCATCACTACCAATTCTGATTCTCGTTTTTATACCAGCTATAGGTGCTGCCATATCATCACCTAAATTATTGACTAAACGGCCGATAGGATTAAAAGTTATACCTTTAGGTATGTCAATTACTTGTTCTAAAGTAACTTCCATCATCTGGTTGGCATCACCATGAATTTGATAGTGGCCTCTACTACCAGGGCCTATACATATATTACCAGGGCTAGTTACATCGCTGGTTGTATTATCTAGTTCACATGAGCCGACTATAGGAATGACATAACCGAAGTGTAAGGATTGCTGCTGCGACATCCATGCCTCTATGGCAAGTGTCGTAAATGAAGTTGTTAACGCGGTGATACTCAGTACAACGCAAAACAACCTTTTTTTAATAACGGGTAACATAAGCGCCTCTGGTAATGTTTTTAGGTAAGTTCTTTAACATTTTAACCGCTTCTTCTTTTGTTGAAAAGTAACCAATATATACTTTACATAACTTCCCTTGTTTTTTATTAAAAGCGGTTAAACTCAATTGCTTTTCTAATTGGGCTGATTTTTGTTCGCATGACAACGGATTAGAAAAAGCACCTATTTGAATAGTGAAAGGTTTATTAGTATTCACCTCTATTACCCCTATCTCTTTTTTCTTCGCTGGTGAAGGAGCGGTAACAATATTTTTATTGCTTACTATTGTGCTTACTGTTTTTTTATTTTTATCAGTGCTAATTTTAACGGGGACAATATCTATTTTAGGCTCAAAGACTATAGTATTAAGTACAGGCTTAGCTATAACAAAGTTATCTAAGGTAATAAATTCATCTATACCCGTTAAGTTTATATCATGGCTACTAGGGCTAACCGTATTTCCCTTCGTCGTTAAGTAACCGGGCTCAATTCTCAAGGTATAGTGTCCACGCCATGCTTTGTCGAAGCTATAATAACCATCTCTATCAGTATTCATTTCTGCTACGACAACGCCACTTTTATCGAGTAATTGAATAGGAATAAAACCTAAAAACGCATTTTCTTTAGTTTTATGAACCACATTACCTTCAACAGCGGTATTGTAATTAAAGGGGATATCTAAACTCACTACACCACCTGCATGAGTATAAAAACGAAAGTCATCGTACACAGGGGTTAATTGTGGTGATTTGGTCTCTTGCGTATCAAAATAAACACGGGTTGCATTGTTCGAACCAACACCCGTTAGATAGGCGGTACCGTTTTTTCCTGTCGAGGTAGTTTCCCATTGTGGCGCTGAGCCAAAATGGACATTAGGTAGTGCTTCATCATACTCATCAAATTTAGCATTTTTATTATTATCAATAAAAGTGAATAAATCTAAGGTGCCGCTTGCGGGTGAATATTGGCTGCTCATATTAATTTTATTTTTATGGTAGTCGTAATCTAAATTAAAACTAATGCCTAGTGATACCCCCCATTCTTTACCAAGACTTTCATTAGCGCTATAGCTTGCTCCGAAAGTAAGATTAAGGCTGTCTAACGGCAGACTAAGGTTATTGTTTACGCGGTAATCTTTACTACTGCGGTAGCTGATAAAAGTACTGTTTGATAGGCCATTATCAAAGTAGCCGTTCACACTGATATCTGTACTGGTTAACCTTTGCTCACTCTTCGAGTCTAAATCAAAGTTTGCCGAAGCCCTAAAATTTATATTGTTAGATATTGGCATTGATACAGATAGTTGATCACGAAGATAATCATTAGTAATGTCACCATATGAAGCATTGCCATAGGTAAGGGTGTTTTGTAAATTCACATTAAAAAATCGCCAAGAAAGTCTGGCATCTATGTTATTTGTTTCTAAGTCACTTATTATATTAGCGATAACAGAGTCTTCTTGATTATGTCTAACTTGAATGCCATAGCTAAGCGTATTAAATCGGCTAGTAAAGCCGGCATTAAAGCCATATTTATCACTTTTTGGGCTCTCAGTACCAGTAGCACTGTTTTTAAAGTAGGTTAATGAACTGTTATAAGAAGTAAAACTACCTAGCCGACCTATAATTTGGCTTTCAAAGTCATAACTATCATTATTACGTCCTTTAAGGTAAAAATTTAGTAGCGCATTATTAAGTTGGTGGGTAGAAGTAAAAGTGGCTTCAGTTAATTTCTCTCCTATCTGTTTATTATCTTTAGTAAATAGTGAAAATTGTAAGCTGGTATTATCTGAAAAACCATAACTTGACTGCACAAATAATACGGGGGCGTTGTCAATATCACTGTTAAAAATACTGGTATCTTGGTTAATAAAACTATGGTTGGTATCTAATACTGCTCCTTGATACTTTATTTCACCTGGTTTTAGTAAATTACTGCCTATTAGTATATTTCTAATGAGGCTCGCTTCTTCGCCATGCGGGCCAAAGGTTTTTATTTCAAATCGGTTGGTGCCATATTGGGTCTCAAGATCTTTAAAAACAATGCGGCCATCGCTGCCAACAACCCCTCTGTCAATCAAGAAACCATTTTGGTAAAGTTCTGCTTGCCAGTTTGGCGTGGCAAATTCATCAAGGGTAATATTACCAAAGCTATTACCATATTTATCTTCAGAGCTGCTAAAGGTCATGCCTACACCTGAGAGGGAGCTCCGACCGTTGGGTGTGCTAACTGAAACATCACCAAAAGCATAACGATTAATACCACCGATAATTTTATCGTTAGGGTTAACTTCATTACGGCCTAAGGTCCAACGACGTGTTGTATTACCATCGCTATCGGTGGAAAGACTTAAATTAGACGCATGATATAACACATCGTTAAATAAGTTGATATTGGCTGTTATTTGCTGCTCATCGACCGTTTTTTGCATAGCAAGTGATACTGAGCCACTAGGCATAGTAAAAGGGCGGTATTGATCATCGATAATAAAGCCATAAGTATCTTGTTGATTTCTATGTTGCTTTACAACAGCATTGTCAGAACGCAATAGCCTTTTTTGTAAAGGAAACAAAATATGATTAGGGCGTAAAGTTACTTTAAGTTGTTGGTGGTTAATAATAACTTCAGCGTCAATTATTTTTCCTAAAGTGGCAGAGTCTATATATAGCTGGCCATTAAAAAGTGTGGTGTAAATAGTTGTACTGATATCATTGTCTTGCATTAACGGTATGTTCAATAGTTTGTCGTACAACTTACCTTTGATGATTTTATTTTTTGTATGGTAGCTAATATTAAATTCTAGTGTTGCCACGATACTTTCAAAAGGCAGCAAGATTTTATCTTGATGTATAAAAATATCGTCACTTTCAAATAATAAAGTACCGTCATCTAAGAATATATCATAAATTTCAAAGCCTAAGTCCTGTTCATTCTTCCAATGGGTCTCTGCAAAAGCGTTTTCAGAGAACAAACAAAGAACAAAAGCCAATACAGATATTTTTTTCATTAGGCAGCCCATACAATCAAGTTGAAAAAGTGATAATTACAAAAAATCATATAATTTTATTGAGTACTTTTTGTGATATTTACATCACCACCGAATCGCTTTTGTTCCATAAAATCAACGGTGATTTTTCCGTGTGGAGCAGAGGTTAGGGTAATACTGACTGGGATAGATTTTGCCTGTAGATAGTGAGAAAAACCAGTAACTTCACCTATTTTATCTCCCGTTTCATCGGTAACGGTAAAGTCGCCATATAAAGAACGATTGCCCTCTCTTAACATATTAAAGGTTAATGAATAACTATTGTTATGGTTTTCAACTTTCAAGTTTTTGATTTCAGCAGTAGCTGTTAACTCCCCTTTGCGAATGGTAATAGGAATATTGTAAATAAAATTAGGCGATAAATTAATGCCCTTTTTTAATGTTAGGTTGGCTTCGCTACAATTAATACTTAAATAGCTGTGTAATTCTCCATCGGGGAAATTTCTGATACCGCGAACAATAACTTTTACTTTTTGACTCGATTTTGCAGTGATATTGACTTGTTTAGGGGATAAACGTAGTTTTTTTACTGCACTATTAATAGGAGATGAATCACCTTTTTTTATTATTTGAAAATCACCGTTAGCAGTAATATTGTAATCGATAAAAGAGAGTTTACATTCAGCCGTACTATTACCCTGATTGAATATGTTGTAATTATGGAAAGGCTTATTTTTATCCATAAATATCTTATATTCAGTGAAATGTACACTTATATCAGCCATTGCATTATGGCTAAGTAATAGAAAAGGTAATGTTAGAAGGCTATTTTTAAAAAAAGAGAACATTGGTAAACCCTAAAGTAGTTGTCAAAAAATTGTTACTTAAAGGAATGCAAATATAGAGCCATTGTCACCAAGAAAGAGGAAAACTGTAAAAGAGCTGATACGGACAAGCTAAAGATGGCGATGGCGATGGCGATAAGTTATTGGTAAGAGGTTTAAAAGATGATTAAAAAATTAAAGCTCATTCACTACGTTTTGAATGAGCTTATATCGTTGTACTTTACATAGCTTCTATTAATAAGTTGCAGTAATGTCAAACTGCCCTGAATAAGGTGTGTTCGCTATTAAGTTAGCTGCACCGATAGTAATAGTGCCACCAACCACAACTCCTACTTTTCCGGCTGTTGGTGTGAATGTTAATGGTGTATCAGGAAAGAAAATGGTCTCTGCACCCGCGGAACCCGCTGAGTCCATAACATAACCAGCAGGACTAAAATCAAAATCACCACCCGCAGCTAAAGACGCAACAGTAATTTTTACGGCTTGAGTGCCGGAAGCAGTTATTTTATATACACCCGCTAATGCATTAGCAGCAGTAATACAACCAGTTCCAGAATGTACAGGTATTGGTAACTCCGTTAGAGTTGGTGCTACAGTTCCTGTTAATTGAGCACCTGTTACTGTACCGCTATCAGGAGTTGATAAACAAGTCGTTGAGGCAGTACCTAATACAGTTTGACCGTAAGATAATGCTTGAAGTTGCTCTATTACAAGATCTGCTACAGTAACGAAACCAACATCACCTTGAACGGTTTTGGCGCTTGCACTTAAGGCGGTTGCTGCTAAAAGAGTACCGGCTAGTGCACGAATAATAGTATTTTTTTTCATAATATATCCTATTTATAATTAAAAAGTTTTAGAACGGTAACCCAATTAGTTATGTGTTCAAAACGCATTAGCTAACCTGTGCTACAAAAATTTTTTTAGTTTATTTATCTCTCATAAACGTTATCGCCACGATTAAAAAAAACTTTAGTAAATAATATAAAATAATTATTTAGTTCATTTAAAAGGGTGTTAACTGAGTATCCGATAAACAAAAAGCATACATTTCATTATGTTCACTGACGTACAAAGCAGATAGTGTGCCACCAAGCGTTGTCACCAACAAAAAACCACATTAACAATTGTTTTTATTAGTTTTTATTTTATTTATGTGTGTGTATAGCTAACTATGGCTAGTAGTACGGTGAGCTATACTTGCCGAGCGGCAGTAATTACCGGAAAACATTTGCCACGCAAACAGTATTTGATAAATTATTTATAAGTTAAATTAATTTACGTTGATACGGTCTTAGATTCAAAGAATAAGGATTTTATATTAATTTATATTTGCTGAGTTTGCTGAGTTTGCTGAGTTTGCTGAGTTTGCTAAAAGTGAAACATAGAAGGGATCAATTAGTTGGTTTTGATTAATAAATTAGCACCTTCTACAGAAGGGTAAGCACCTGCCATGATAAAATTCGGTACTGATAACGCATTTGTCGCTAAAATGGTTGAGTCACTCGTATTCATTAAACGGGTGTTAAGCGTAATGGCATTCTTTTGATAACTGATAATTCCAGCAATAACAAAGCTAGGTTGCAAACCGTTGTGTTTTTCTCGGTCAAAAACAAACGTGCCTTGTTGATTGGTTGTTATACTGCCAGAAAGGTGAAGTTCAATTAAGTTAAAGCCGAATTCATCTAATGACATAATCAACGCCTCAGCTAACTTATTACCTAACGCATTACTGCTGGTTAAATTGTCATCTAAATCAACATAAGATGCCACGGCAACACCTGTTAAGTTGCTCACTTTAAGTTGTTTCGATAATTCAAAAGCAATACGGTCGGTATATTTTTTGATAATACTTGGTACAACATTGCTTTTCTGAGCTTGAGGAGTTGACGTGGTATCTTGAGGTGAATAGCCATAACCATATTTACTAAAGCGCCCCGCATAGTGTTCTGGGTGGTATTGCATAGAAGAACACCCAACTAAGCTGGTAGTAATAAGGAGTAATTGTAATGTTTTTTTCATTTTAGGCCTCAGCGTCTAAATTATTTGTATATCTGTCGATTTGTTTACTTTATTTTTCAAGCAAAATATCTAAGCAAAAGTACTTAAGCAAAAATAGCGCCATAAAATGTTATTTAGTTATTGCTTCTAATATTTAATCGCAAGATCGTCTATTTTAATATTGCCAAGTACATTTTTGTCAGGGGCTCCTGCAGTAGCACTTTACCTGTAAGGCTTCAAAATGTTAGTTTCTGGACGTCAGTGCGATTGATGATCAAGGCATTTACTTTTATTAATGGTTGTATCAGGAGAATAGACGCTTACATTATCTAATAAACTACAGCCGTGACACTCATGTAGCGTACTTAAAAACAGATTGAACAGTGAACACCATTTCTCTGAAATCCCTCTAAGGCTAGTTTAGAATAGCTGTATACTAGGTTATTAATTTCGGCAAGAGAATAACTATTCGCTTCAATAAACACCTCCCTAAAGGCGTTTATAATTCCAGCTGAATCCTGACGTTTAAGATAATATGGCTATATACTTGAGTTACTTTTACTTTGTAAGTAGTGATATTAAAGCCTGAAATAAGTAATACCTTCATCGCTTTAAAGCTACTTTTGTGTGATAACGAAAATTTATAGTCCATTTTTGCGCCCGAATTTATTCATATAAAGTATTTCCGTCAATATTTTTAATTATTTTATCAATTTATTGTCAATCATTTGACTAAATTTACTATTCCAAAAATTAGATTCATAATATCAACGTTGCTTCGTTTGTTGATGTCTCGAGGATCTAAACAGTGATATTGCTTTTGATAAACCATTCCCCACTGATACTTTATGCTACGTTAATTTTTTTGGTTGAATTTTGTTCGAGCTAAGAGAGTTAAACAATTTTAGCCAAATTCTT
Organism: Colwellia sp.; assembly: GCA_047633255.1. Classification (GTDB taxonomy): domain Bacteria; phylum Pseudomonadota; class Gammaproteobacteria; order Enterobacterales; family Alteromonadaceae; genus Colwellia. The sequence continues at coordinate 80,792 of JBLIEW010000002.1, read as the reverse complement.
CAGACAGGTTTGTTAGTTATTTTTACAGTGTAATCGCCTTTTGTTTGTAGGGAAAAGTCAATAGTAATAACGAATCAACTCAGTGTTTTTTTGACCGCTTAAGCTATGATTAATACTAACTATAATTATCGTATAGGGTTGAGCTAGGTTTTCAAGCCCTGATTTGATGGAGACTGTTATGCCGATGACAAATCAAGTTAATACCAACACTAGTATTATTCAATATGGTCTAAGTGCAAAAACTTCAGGACTCAATACTGAGCAAATTAGATTCCAACCATTAGCAACAGCTATCAGTGACTTAGTAGAGATATCTAAACTTGCGACAGAGAAGCAGCAGCAAGCGACTCAATTAAACGCATCAAAACAAATCGAAGAAGTAGCGACTGATGTCGTTAAAATTAGTACAACCATTGGCAAGGCCCGCTCTAGCAATAACTTAACGAATAGCCAAGCAATTGAACTTTATCAAAAAATAGCCAAACTACTTTAAGCTAATTTAATAATAAAGCTTATAACAAATCACAAAAACCTAACCACATGATAAATAGTGTTATAATACAAAAATAAATAATTTGTAGAAAAATAAACTTTACCCAATTTATCCAAAACTTTATTACTATATTTATCAATAATTTGTTGTCTATTGATGTCGCTAGGCACATAATTTGCTAATCTATATTTGCGAAGATATTTAATGGTTAATTCAATATCTTTGATTATTATAAATGGTTCGTGTAAATAATTCAGCTTAACGCAGGCATGCTTTGCTTAACTGTTCTCTTTACTCGCATTATCAATAAACAGCGAGAAACAACAATGAGCACAACTAGCAACACTTCCATGTTCGACAATAAAAGTATTTTGATCACTGGTGGTACAGGCTCCTTTGGTAAAAAATACGTACAAACCCTACTTGATAATCACAAACCTAAAAAGATCATCATCTATTCACGTGATGAACTTAAACAATTTGAAATGCAACAAGACTTTAATAAGCCTTGTATGCGTTATTTTATTGGTGATGTTAGAGATAAAGAACGCTTAATCCAAGCGATGAATGGGGTTGATTTTGTGATTCATGCTGCTGCTTTAAAGCAAGTCCCAGCAGCGGAGTACAACCCTATGGAATGCATTAAAACCAATATTAATGGCGCTGAAAATGTAATTGCTGCGTCATTAGCTAATAATGTTGAAAAAGTTATTGCTCTATCAACAGATAAAGCCGCTAATCCAATTAATTTATATGGTGCAACTAAGCTAGTATCAGACAAACTTTTTGTTGCCGCTAATAATATTTCAGGCGGACACTTAACGACTTTCTCGGTTGTTCGTTATGGTAACGTTGTTGGCTCTAGAGGCTCAGTAGTGCCTTTTTTTAATAAGCTTATTGCCGAAGGCGCCAATGAATTACCCGTAACCCATAGCGACATGACCCGTTTTTGGATCACTCTACAAGATGGAGTCGATTTTGTCTTAACAAACTTTGCTCGCATGTTAGGGGGTGAAATCTTTGTTCCTAAAATACCGTCTATGCGTATTTTAGATCTTGCCACAGCGATGGCACCTGAATTATCTATTAAAATAGTCGGTATTAGACCAGGAGAGAAACTACATGAGATTATGTGTCCTGCTGATGACTCATTCCATACCTATGAATATGACGATCACTTTGTTATAGCACCTAGCATACAATTTTCTAGTCGCAGCAATGACTTCACCATCAATGCGCTAAATGAAAATGGCACTATTGTGGAGCAAGGTTTTGAATATAATTCTAAAAACAACGGCAATTTTTTATCTATTGCTGAAATTCAAGAATTTAATACACACGCTTGCCTCTAGGCTTATAAATCATGTCATCACTTCCCCCAAAAACTATGATCCCTTACGGTAAACAAAACCTCAACGATGAAGATATCGCAGCGGTTGTGGAGGTATTAAAATCTGATTATTTAACACAAGGTCCTAAAGTACCTGAGTTTGAGCAGGCGATTGTACACCACTGTAAAAGTACAAAAAAAGCTCCTTTTGCCATTGCCGTTAATAGTGCGACATCAGCTTTGCACATCGCTTGTTTAGCTCTAGAGGTAGGAAAAAATGATAGCGTTTGGACTTCACCTATTTCTTTTGTTGCTTCAGCCAACTGCGCCCTTTATTGTGGTGCAACAATAAACTTTGTTGATATAGACATTGCTACGGGTAACATGTCTACCAAGGCCCTGCTTGATAAACTTATTTTAGCCAAAAAAGCGAATAAATTGCCTAAAGTTGTCATCGTTGTGCATTTGGCTGGACAGTCTTGTGATATGGAAACGATAAAGGCGCTTGGTGAAGAATACCAGTTCGCCATTATTGAGGATGCTTCACATGCCGTTGGTGGCCGTTACAAACAATATAATATTGGTAGTTGTCGGTATAGCGACATCACTGTTTTTAGCTTTCATCCGGTAAAAATAATTACCAGTGCTGAAGGGGGTATGGCACTAACAACCAATGCTGATTTGGCAAAAAAAATGCAAGCTTTAAGGAGCCACGGCATTACCAGTGACACTGAAAAAATGACAGAGGCAAGTCATGGCCCTTGGTATTATCAACAAATTTCTCTGGGTTTCAATTACCGTATGACCGAGCTACAGGCGGCACTAGGGGTAAGCCAAGTGAAACGTTTAGATGAGTTTGTCAAACGTAGAAACCAACTAGCTAAAATTTATGATAACGCTTTTATTAAGACAAAGTTAACTATTTTAACTCCTGATAAAGACATTTACTCCGCTTACCACTTATATATAGTTCTGTTACCAGAGTATGATAAAGGGTTACAAAAAGTTAAGCATAAAGCAATAATCACTCGCCTCAGAGACAAAAACATTTGTGCTCACGTGCATTATATACCAATTCATTTACAGCCTTATTATCAGCAAAAAGTAGATGGTCTCGCTTTTAAAAAGGGAGATTTCCCTGCCGCTGAGCAATATTATCAACGCGCAATGACATTACCTTTACACCCTCAACTGAGTACGGATGAGCAAAAATACATTATTGATACTGTACTAAATGAATTAGCCAATCTGGACACAAATGCATGAAGTTAGCCTTAGGCACAGTACAATTTGGCTTAGATTACGGTATTAGTAATAAAAATGGGCAAGTTGATAAAGGTCAAGTTACTGACATAATAAACCTTGCGATGAGTTTAGGTATAGATACCCTTGATTGTGCTGGCGCTTATGGTGAGAGCGAACAAATTTTAGGTCACATAATTGCGCAACTCCCGTCACATCAACAATTTAATATTATCAGCAAAATTTCTCCATTAACTAACGAACAAAGCTCAATTAATGACTCTTTTTCAATGTCTTTAAAGAATTTACACTGTGATAAAATAGATACACTGTTATTTCATCGTGCAGAAAACTTGCTTAATCACCCCAAAAAAGAGCTATTATTTGAGCAATTACAGGGATTAAAATCACAGGGTAAAGTTAATCGTATTGGTGTGTCTGTTTATAGTCCTGAGCAGCTTAAAACAATTGCACTAAATTACCCGATAGAATTGGCGCAAGTGCCGATGAATGTTTTTGATCAACGCTTTATCTCCTCAGATATGATTAAATTATGCCAACAAAAAAACATTAAATTTCATGTTAGATCGCTATTTTTACAAGGTTTACTTTTTATTGAACACGATAAATTGCCTATATACTTTGCCCCATACCAAGAAAAACTTAAATGCTTTTCAACATTGGCAAAGCACTTAAATTGCTCAAAAATAGCTTTAGCATTAGTAATTGTGGCACAAAATTCGCTTAAAACTAAGGTAAACGACACCTCTGAGCCAAATGACATAATCGAAAAGGTTGTTGTTGGCGTCTGTTCTGCAAAACAATTAACTGAAATAGTAAATGCGTACCAACAGGCTCAAAATTTACCCATATCAATGCAAGAACTTTTAAGCTTAGCTGATGACAGAGTTGGATTTATCAACCCAGCTATGTGGGCGCCCGAGACTAGTTAAGATTAACATTGAGAGAAAAATGCCAGAAACATTAATCATATTACAAGCACGTATGTCGTCTTCAAGATTACCGAATAAAGTATTATTGCCAATACTTGGCAAACCGATGCTTGCTCATCAAATAGATAGAATAAATATATTAAAAATACCCCATAAACTTATTATAGCCACCAGCACACAAACAAGTGATGACCCAATTGAACGACTCTGTCAACAACTCAACATCAGTTGTTATCGAGGTTCATTAGATGATGTATTGGAGCGCTATTATCAGGCAGCAATTGAGTTTAGCAAAAATAAAACTATCAAAAATATCGTGCGTATTACCGGCGACTGCCCACTAATTGATAGTGATATTATCGAGCAGGTGATTAACTTATTCTTAAAAAGTAATGTCGATTATTGTTCAAATTGCGCACCAGCCACCTTACCTGATGGTCTTGATGTTGAAGTATTTAGCTTTGACGCGTTAGAGAAAGCGTATCTACTGGCCAAAAAATTATCTGAACGCGAGCATGTTACCCCCTTCATTTGTAATAATCCTCAGCTATTCACAGTTAAAAATTATAATCATCAGCCTGACTTATCCCATTATCGTTGGACCGTGGATGAACCTGAAGATTTTAAATTAATTACTAAGATATACCAAGCACTCTACTTAACAAAACCAAATTTTAAGTTGGTAGATATACTTTATTTGATACGAAAAGAACCTGAATTAACAAAAATAAATCAACATATCTTGCGTAATGAAGGTTTGATAAAATCAGAATTAGCCGACCAAAAATCAGATAGTCAAGCTACTCATCATCAGACAGTTATAGGAAAACAACATGACCAGATCTTATAATCAATCCTTACGATGGCTTGAACGGGCAGAAAAAACGATCCCTTTAGGCTCACAGACTTTTAGTAAAAGTCGTATTGCGTATCCTAAAAATGTATCTCCTCTATTTATTAAACACGGCCAAGATTGCCAAGTATGGGATGCAGATGACAATCAATATACCGACTTTGTTAGTGGTTTACTGTCTGTTTCACTAGGTTATTGCAACGAAACGATTGATAACGCGGTAATTAAGCAAATAAAATCGGGGGTAACGTTCTCTTTACCCCATCAACTTGAAATGCAGGTTGCAGAGAAACTGGTTGAGTTAATCCCTTGTGCTGACATGGTAAGGTTTGGTAAAAATGGCACTGATGCTACCTCAGCGGCTATTCGACTGGCACGCGCTTTCACTCAAAAAGAACACGTTGCGGTCTGTGGTTATCACGGTTGGCAAGATTGGTACATAGGTTCAACAACGCGAGATTTAGGCGTACCTGAAAGTACTAAGTCGTTGACTCATACTTTTAAGTACAATGATATTTCATCACTTGAACAAGTATTCCACCAGCAGGAAAATAAGATAGCAGCGGTTATTTTAGAGCCCATGAATACCCACTTTCCACAAGATAACTTTTTACAAAAAGTAAAAGACTTGTGCAAAAGAAATGGTGCCGTATTAATTTTCGATGAAACCATCACCGGCTTTCGTTTTTCTCTGGGCGGTGCACAAACATTATTTGGCGTAACACCTGATTTAGCGACCTTTGGCAAAGGTATGGCCAATGGTTATCCTATTTCTGCCGTAGTTGGCCGCAGAGATATCATGATGTTAATGGAGGATATTTTTTTCTCAGGTACGTTTGCCGGAGAAACCTTGTCACTAGCCGCAACAAAAGCCACCTTAGACTTTATGATTGAAAATAACGTTGTTGAGCACTTAACCGTGATGGGAGAAAAATTACAAGCAGGTCTCGAAATAATAATTGACGACATGCAAGCCCAGCATTGGCTAAGCTTAAGCGGTCACCCTGTCTGGTCATTTTTGACCATCAGCGACCAAGGTGGTTATAGCACAATTCAATTAAAATCATTGTTTTTACAAGAAATGGCACAACAAGGTTTCTTACTTGGCGGGGGTCATAACTTAAACTACGCGCATAAAGCAAAAGACATTGAAGCCCTACTCGGTGCTTATAAAAAGGTACTATCTGTACTCGCTAAAACGATTGAACAACAAAGTTTTGCTACTCAATTTACAGGTGAATTGCTAGAACCTGTGTTTAAAGTACGTTAGAGACATACCATGCATATAGCCTTTAGAGCCGATAGTTCAAATATTATAGGGCATGGTCATATCATGCGCTGCTTAACCTTAGCGCATGCTCTTATCACACAAGTTAGCCAAAACAAGCAGCTTAAAGACATAAATATCAGTTTCATCTGTCGAAACCACTACCACAATATCAACCACTTAATTAACCAGAATAAATTTACCTTAATAACACTACCGCAAGGCAAAGCAATAATAAAACAACAAGACAGTAATACTTGGTTAGGATGCTCTCAAGAAGAAGATGCGCGAAAATGTATTACTGCTATAAAATCACTCACAACTAAAATAATTCCAATTGATATTTTAGTTGTCGATCATTATGCTCTTGATGAACAATGGCACAGGTTAGTTAGCCCTTATTATCAACAACTCATGGCTATTGATGATTTAGCCAATCGCTATTTACACTGTGATTTACTACTTGATCAAACCCTACATCGTCAATCAGAGCACTATCTGAGTCATGTTCCAGAACATTGTCAGTTGCTGTTAGGTAAAGATTACATGTTGCTAAGAGATGAGTTTTCAACCCTTAAAGATCAAGTAAGCATACAACGCCAGTTACGTAGTAAACAGTTAACTAGTGCCAATATTTTGATCAGCATGGGGGGGGGGGATCCTGATAACTTATCTGAACGAGCATTATTAGCAATAGCCCAATTATGCGAACATTACCCAAATATTACCGTTAACTTAGTCTTATCAAGTCAATCAAAATACCTAAAAAAACTACAACAGCTGAGCAGTTCTTTTTCTTGGTGTACATTAATTACCGATTGTAAAAACATGGGCGACTTAATGTTATCAGCTGATATAGCCATTGGCGCGAGTGGTGCCACAGCATGGGAACGTTGTTGCTTGGGGTTACCAAGTTTAATCACAGTCAATGCAGAAAATCAGCAGTTGATTGCTAAAAACTTAACCGATGTGGGTGCTACGATTAATTTAGGTTGGCACCAAGAAATAACGATTGATACAATGGCGAATGCCTTAGAGAAGCTGTTCAATGAACCGAAAACGTATTTAACCATGGCAGAGAATAATTTAAATTGTTGCGATGGTTTAGGAGCAAGTAGGGTTGCGAAAATATTAATTGATCGCATTAGCAGAAAAAAAATTAAAGAAGTGACTGTAAGGAGTACAAATGATGAATAAAGCTCACTTCAACACTATTACTATTTTAGTTGATAACGACTCATGGATATTACCTTACGCACAAGAACTAACCGACTATTTTTCAGCATGTTATGATTGTCAGTTAGTGAGAAGCGCTAATGATATCAAATTAGGTGATGTCTGTTTTTTACTGGGTTGTACAAAAATCGTCAGTAAGGATATTTTAACACTCAATCAATACAATTTAATAGTACATGAAAGTGCCTTGCCAAAAGGCAAAGGTTTTGCCCCTGTGACATGGCAAATAATTGACGGTGAAAAGTCGATTCCCGTGTGCTTAATTGAAGCGAGTGACAACGTTGATAGTGGCCAAGTTTGGCTGAAAGATACCATTGAGCTTAATGGTAATGAATTACATGACGAGTGGCGTGACAAACAAGGTAGAGTAACTATAAAACTAGCAAAAGACTTTATTGAACATTTTATGCGATTAAACGCTGAAGAACAAAACGGCCAAGCTAGTTTTTATGCGAGAAGAAGCATAAAAGACAGTGAGCTTAATATAGATAAAAGCTTGGCTGAACAGTTTAATTTACTGAGAGTTGTCAGTAATAGTGACTACCCCGCTTTTTTCATTAAAGATGGCGTTAAATATAAGTTAGAGATCTCCCGTCATGACTAATACGGTACAAAAAAAAAATACAACAAATTATGTTGTCGTAACCATAAAAGACTGGAATATTAACGAGTTTGACCGTGTTATGCCTATTTTTTCGGGTAACTGGACATTAATTAAGAACAACAATCAACTCAGTCTAGAAAACCTACGCCGCCTAAAACCTAAGTATGTGTTTTTTCCTCATTGGAGCTGGATAGTCGCTGAGGATATACTCAATGAATTCACTTGTGTGTGCTTTCATATGACAGATGTTCCTTATGGTCGTGGTGGTAGTCCACTACAAAATTTAATCAGTCTAGGTCATAAAGAAACAAAGTTAACAGCCCTCAAAATGACAAATCAGTTAGATGCAGGTGCCATTTATCTTAAAGCACCATTGTCACTGCAAGGCAGTGCCCAAGAAATATTTGAACGTAGCGCTCAACTTACCTTCGAAATGATTCAGAGTATTATTACATTAGAGCCAATACCTATCGAGCAAACAGGAGAAGTAACCACCTTTTTCCGCAGAAGACCTGAACAGAGCAGAGTTCAAGGTAATGAGACATTAGCCGAACTTTATGACTTAATTCGCATGATGGATGCTGATAGCTACCCAAAAGCTTTCTTACATCACGGTGATTTAACTCTAACATTTGAACAAGCTAAATTAAGTGAATTAGATGCTAGTCAAGAACATACGATTAACGCACACGTTATCATTAAAACGAGAAAAAAATAAAATGACTAACAAGTTTATTACCATAAATGGCACTAAAATTGGCCCTGATTTCCCCCCATATATCATTGCTGAGCTGTCGGCAAATCATAATGGTAGTATAGATAAGGCATTAAAAAGTATTGAAGTGGCTGCACAATGTGGTGTTGATGCGATAAAAATTCAAAGTTATACCGCAGATACTATGACCATAGACTGCGAGGCAGAAGACTTTCAAATTAAAGGCGGTTTATGGCATGGCTATAAACTATACGACTTATACCAATGGGCACAAACACCTTTTGAATGGCATCAACAACTTTTTGATAAAGCAAATGAAGTCGGTATTACTCTATTCTCGACTCCTTTTGATGAAACTGCAGTAGAGTTACTCGAAAACCTTAACGCTCCGGCATACAAATTAGCTTCCTTTGAGATAACTGATTTACCGTTAATAAAATGTATAGCCCAAACAGGTAAGCCGCTAATTATCTCAACTGGAATGGCAAATGTTGCAGAAATTGAAGATGCCATCCACACGGCAAGAGAAAATGGCTGTACTGAATTGGTAGTATTGCATTGTATCAGTGCTTACCCTGCCCCTGCAGAGCAAGCAAATTTAGCAACTATCGCCGATATCAGTCAACGTTTCGATGTTATTTCCGGCCTGTCCGATCATAGTTTAGGCACGGTTGTTTCTGTTGCTAGTGTTGCCTTAGGTGCCAGTTTAATTGAAAAGCATTTTACTTTAGATAAGAATGACAAAGGACCCGATGCTGATTTTTCTTTAGAGCCCGAAGATTTTAAACGCTTAGTCAGTGAAACAAAATCGGCTCATCAAGCAATAGGCTCCGTTGGTTATGAACGAAAACCAGTAGAGCATGCTAGCATGACATTTCGACGCTCACTTTATTTTATAAAGGACATCAAGCAAGGGCAAATTATCACTAAAGACCACATACGCAGAATACGCCCTGGTTATGGTTTAACACCTAAACACTACCAAACTTTATTAGGAAAAACAGTTAACCAAGACATTAGTCGTGGCACTGCAACATCATGGGATTTGATAGTTAATGAAGAGTTAGCCTATGACAAATGAATATTTGAAAAGTAACGTACTCATTATCGTTGCACATGCCGATGATGAAACACTTGGCTGTGCAGGAACGATTGCCAAGCATATTGCTGAAGGTGACCACGTTAGTTTAGTTTTTATGACTAATGGCGTTTCCTCCAGAGATGACTGTCGTCAACAGCAAGAGCTTGATCGCAACTCTGCTATGGGTAACGCAATGCAAATGCTTGGTGTTAAAGATTATCAGTGTTTTGATTTTCCTGACAACCAAATGGATTCTTTGCCGTTATTAAGCATCATTAAAACGATTGAAGTAGTGATAAATGAATTAAAGCCAGGCATCATTTATACTCATTTTGCTCATGATTTAAATATAGATCACCAAATAACACATCAAGCAGTAATGACTGCTTGCCGGCCAATAAAAGGCAGTAGTGTAAAAGAAATATACTCTTTTGAAGTGTTATCAAGCACAGAGTGGCAATCAAAATCGCACTCAAGCTTTCAAGGTCAATACATTGTCGATATTACCCCCTACTGGCATAAAAAGAAACAAGCCTTATTATGCTATCAAGAAGAACTACGGGACTTTCCGCACAGTCGTAGTTTACCTTGTATAGAAGCGTTAGCGATCTTGCGCGGTGCTAGTCATGGTTTTGAAAAAGCAGAAGCTTTTCAAGTTGAACGTATACTTAAAGGTTAGAAACTATTTTTAGATATAAAATAAATAATAAGAGCCATACAGAGCATGACTAAAGACGAAATAATTCAGATATCAAGCGACCAGCTACCATTAATTTATTTACAAACGATTAATAAAAAAGATGCCAATGACGAGTATGTACAATGGCTCAATGACCCACAAGTTAATCAATACCTAGAAACTCGTTTTTATCAGCAAGACTTGCAAAGTGTCTCTGCATTCATTGCTAATATAATAGCGACCCCCAATGAACATTTATTTACTATACGTTTAAAAAAAACTAATAAACATATTGGTAATATTAAAGTGGGTACCATTAATAATCATCACAGTATTGGCGATATTAGTTTATTTATTGGTGATAAGTGCTCTTGGGGACAAGGCATTGCCAAACAAGCTATTCAGTTAATTTCTCGTTACAGTTTTGAGCAGCTTGGGCTGAGAAAATTATGTGCCAGCGCTTATATAGCAAATATTGGTAGCACTAAAGCTTTTTTGAATTCAGGGTACATTAATGATGGTGTTTTAGCTGATCATTATACCCTTGATGATCAGCCCTGTGATCTAGTGAAAGTTTGTATTTTTTCCCATCAAATAAATGAACTGCCAGAGATTTCAGTTACTCTGCATCACTGTCACACTCAATAACAAGTTCATAACTAGGTAAATAATACATGTTCTTCATTAGTAATGGTGCTATTCGAGAACAAGGTACCTGATTAACTAATAACTATCTATTGGGATTGAAAGCAACAATGTTATTAGATAGTTAGAGTATTTAAAAAGATCACTTAGTTAATTAGTTTGATTGGTATTAGTTATCATTTTCATGTACGTTGATCAAAATAATAAAAATAGAGTAGAACCATGGATAAAACCACCCTTGCTGTTAAAAATATGTATGAAAAATATCCTTACCCATCGGGAGCACCAATGATGAGAGCAGGGACTGATGTCAATTTACTGCTCAGCTACGTCAATATATACAGAGAAAACTCTGAAGCTGTTCATGTATTGGACGCAGGTTGTGGTCGTGGTGTAGGTCTTATTGCCGCAGCAATGTTACAACCGGATGTCAACTTTATTGGTGCCGACATTAATACAACCGCTGTCAATGACGCTCGCCTCAATGCTAAAAATAGGGGGCTTACAAATATTCGCTTTATTGAAGCTGATTTAATGACGCTAGAGGGTATTGAAGTGCCGTCGGGTGGTTTTGATGTTATATATTCATCAGGCGTCCTACATCATTTATCAGAGCCTTTAACTGGCCTAAAAAATTTAGAAAAAGTACTTGCTCCGCATGGAGTAATATCTTTAATGGTATATGGTAGTTACGGTCGGCAAGCACTCTATCGACTTATAGAGGGGATTGATTTAATGCTTCCCAATGAAAACGAAATTGAAGAACGATTGCCTTTTGCTAGGTTATTAACTCAAGTAGCTAACCAGACAGTTTTCAAAGGAAATTATTGGCAAAACACTTCTACTACTGATGATATTGAATTTGTTGATCGTTGTCTTAATGTAAATGAAATTAGCTACGACATTAACTCATTATGGCAACTTATTGAAGAGGCACAGATGAAGTTCATCCGCTGGGATGACCCCGAAGAATGGTCAATTAACAAACTCTTTGATAATAAACAACTCAACGATAAATTGAGTCTGTTAAGTAATAAAGAGCAGTACAGAATTATTGAGAGAATATTTGAACGACCAAAACTTGAACTTGTTATCAGTAAAGGGACTAATTACCCACGATCCCCCGTTCCAGTTGAAGTAATAGAAGGGTTAAATTTTTGTGTAAGCCCAGAGGTTTCATTTTCTGTTGAAAAGCGTAATTTAAATGGCTTTCAACGGATAGAAACATTGAGTTTTAAAATAAAAACTAAAGAATCTCAACAAATAGGCAATGGCCTGCTAGCACAAGCAGCACTTATGCTAGTAGATCAAAACACTTTGTTTTTAGGTAGCGAAATGATAGATGCACTTATTGAAAAGGGTGGTACTAAGATAGAATCAATTGCTGTTTTAGTTAAATTGTTATCACTAAATATAATATATTGCCCACATTAAAATCGCTTAGCTGTTTTGTTAAATATTAATTTACAAAACAGCTATTCTAAAGCCCCTACTTTGTTAAGTTAATCGTTATATTTAACAAACCGAGAACGTATTGAAGCCTTGTTGATCATAATCACATGTTGCCATATGGTTTACAGCGTATTAGAGCATAAAATGAGATGTAGCTTACAGCGTAGTCACTATCTTTCAAATATAAGCCTAGCCAAAACCCGACCGCACGCTAGATACTTTCTATTTCCAAAGTATGGAGCTATTAGCATCGACAGTTATCGGCAACTGATACTATATATTGAAGAAATTAACGGTACTATTATTGCTTGTATTAACACTGTATACCAAAAAACTTTATTCCTATAAATAACACGGAATGTCAGATATAAATCAAAGAGTGAATTATGAAAATTTTAGATTGTACCTTACGTGATGGTGGTTATTATAATAACTGGGATTTTCCTTCTGAAGTAGTTGAAGCTTATTTTCAAGCTGTAGCGGAAGCGAAAATTGATTATGTTGAATTAGGTTTAAGAAACTTCCCTAAAGATGATTTTTTAGGCGCTTACGCGTATACAACAGAAAGCTATCTTAATACGCTTGAATTACCTTTTGGTCCCATTTATGGGGTCATGGTTGATGCAAAAACTATATTAGACAGCCCATTACAAGTCACAACAGCTGTTGATATTCTGTTTGTGCCGGCTTCAAAAAGTAAAGTAGACTTAGTACGAATTGCCGCTCACTTTGGTGAGGTTGAACAATGTGGTCCTATTGTAAAATACCTAAAGAAGCTAGGGTATGTTGTAAGTCTCAACTTAATGCAAGCAGGAGGTAAAACATCTGAGATTATTGCAAATAAAGCACGTCAAGTCACCGAATGGGATGTAGTAGATATACTTTATTTTGCTGATTCTTTAGGGAATATGGATGGGACTGAAGTTGAACGAATTATTAATGCGCTTCGTCAAGAATGGAGTGGTTCTCTTGGGATACACACTCATAATAATATGGGGAAAGGGTTAGACAATACATTAATAGCAAATAAGTTAGGTGTAACTTGGTTAGACACAACTATTACCGGTATGGGACGTGGCGCGGGTAATACTCAAACAGAATGTTTATTAGCTGTTTTAGACAAATCAGATTCAAATTATAACGCAAAGCCTATCTATGAATTAGTTATTCGCTATTTTGAGTCAATGCAAAAAGACTATGGCTGGGGGAGTAACTTACTCTATTTTCTTGGTGCTCAGAATGATGTTCACCCAACTTACATTCAAAATTTACTCTCAAATACGCATTATGGTACTGAAGAAATTATTGGTGCAATTGACTATTTAAGTAAATTAGATAGTACTACTTCTTACAACGGTGTTGAACTTAATACAGCATTATCATTTAACTTTAGCCAGAATGAAGTATCAGGTACGACGGCAGTAAAAGCCTTATTCAGTAATAAGCATGTATTGATAATTACCAATGGGCCTAGCACTCAGAAATACTCAGATGCGATTGAATTATACATTCGAAGCCAAGCCCCTATTGTAATCTCGATTAATATTGCTGATGCTATTTCAACTGATTTGATTGACTATTATGTCATATCACATAATTCAAAATATCTCGCTGATCTAAGTAGTTATACTAAGCTAGACAAACCTATTATTTTACCCAAGCATCGATTCTCTCAATCTGAGTTAGCGTTGATTAGTGATTGTGACATTCTTGATTATGGTTTGGAAATTGAAAAAAATCAGCTGTCGGCTCAAAAAAACCATGCTGTAATCCCCTTTGATATTACTGTTGCTTATGTATTGGCTATGTTATTAGAGTCAAAGCCTAGTTCCATAAAAGTCGTTGGATTAGATGGTTATGAGAAAAATGATCCGCGTCAGCAAGAAATGCTCTCAATATTCGGTTTATATAATACCATTAAAGAAAGTAAAAATATAACCTCATTGACACCAACGAGTTACCCTATTAACAAAGGTTCTATCTATGCGCCAAATATCTGACTATGATATTTATATCTTTGATTGTGACGGTGTGATTTTAAACTCTAATCAGTTAAAAATTGATGCCATGGGGACAGTGCTTAATGCTCTCTTCACTAAAAAATCCGAAATTGATAATTGTATTAATTACTTTAAGCAGAATTTTGGTCAGTCCAGATTTCATCATATCGATGTTTTTTTATTAAAGTACTTAACAATACCGGATCAAGATTCACAATATTATCGTCAATCTATACTTAGCTCATACTCTTCAATGTGTAAGCAACTGTATTTAGCAGCTGAAATAACACCTGATTTTTTGGATTTTATAAAAAGTTTACAGGGTAAAAAATTCATAGCCAGTGGCTCTGAACAAGCGGAGCTTCGATATGTATTTAAACAACGCCAACTCGATATTCTTTTTGATGGTATTTATGGTTCACCCACCTCTAAATCAGAAAATATAAAAGAAATATTACAATCAACATCCAATAATAATGCAATTATGTTTGGTGATGCTGTCTCAGATCTAAATGCTTCTATAGATAATGGCATAGCATTTATTGCTTACTTACCTTTTTCCAATGTAACACAGAAACTTAATTCATTATCAGCTGAACACGGGTTTAACTCCTATAGTTCATGGTCTGAAATCATCTAGTCTCTGTAATAAGGTTTTTTATGAAATACGCAGTAGTTATCCCCGCTCGTTATCAATCGAGTCGTTTTCCAGGTAAACCTCTTGTTGATTTATTAGGAAAAACGATGATCCAACGTGTCTGGGAACTATGTTGTGAAGCCGCTGGGCCTGAATTAGTTTATATTGCAACTGACAGTAATTTAATTAAGGATAAAGCTGAACTATTTGGTGCCAAGGTTATTATGACATCACAAACATGTATGACCGGTACAGATCGCTTAGCTGAGGCAAATCAAACATTAGATTGTGATTTTATTATTAATGTTCAAGGTGATGAACCTTTAATTAATCCTGCCGACATAAATAAACTCATACAAGCTTACCTCGCCAACCCAAATACTATTATAAATGCAATGTGCGCTATAAAAAATGAAGCTGAATTTCGCTCATTCACAATACCTAAAGTGGTAACAAGTAAATCAGGACGGTTACTTTATATGAGTCGTTCGCCGATACCTATAACTAAAAAAAACAGTTATCACTTTGGCTATAAACAAGTTTGTATTTATGTATTTTCAAAAAAACATCTTAAGTTTTTTTCTTCACATACTGAAAAAACACCTATTGAGAAGGTCGAAGATATTGAAATCCTGAGGTTTTTAGAAAATGATATACCTGTGCAAATGATTGAAGTTCAAACAGCTAGTATTGCTGTTGATGTGCCTGGTGATGTGCCTAGGGTTATCATCTTATTATCAAAAAAATGAACTAGCTGATCATATTAAAAGAGTTTATAGCAAACATTAAACTAGTAAAATAATAAATGCTTAACGGTTAACTCCAAAATTAGACAATTGAAAGTTAGCATGGTAATTGTATATACTTAGGTAATTCATATTTTAATATATCCACTAAATAAACGTGATCACGACGTTGCTGAGCATCATACATAATAGGTATTATTTTTGATAAATTTGTTACTGTACTACTATCAAATGAAGAAGAAAGTATTAGCAGTTCATCAAACATTTTATCCAAGCATTTATTCGCTTCCCCTTCTTTGGCCTGAAGTAATAATAATGTCGCCTCATCAATTAAATTAGATAGTTTATTTGAGTTTATTAAAGTGTCTGCCATAATTTTGTCCCTCTAATCAATGCCCCTTTACTACTGCCATTGTAAAAATCAACCCCTTTAATTAACTCTATATAGTCTTCCAGATCGCGGAGATAACCTCGATAACTTAATAGGGTTGGAACTCTTTCATTTTCCCCATTCAATACCCAGTGTTTAGTTTGTTCAGCGGTTTGGTGAGATGTGATTTTTTCAGGCTCATTTGAACAATGAGTATGAATTTTGTTACCTGGAAAGGAAAAATCAGCGCCTAGTAGTAAAATACTTTTTGCCCCCATTTTTACCGATAAATCAATACTGGGATGAATCACACTGCCACAACAATATAATCGCCCTCTCGGGTATAATTCATTTACCGCAGTATATAATTGACTCATTGAGTACGCGGTATATTTTGGCCCTTTCCAGGAAGACAATAAATCATTTTTGACCACCGGAAAATAAATTAATGGGGTATTTCTAAAAATGTCAAGATCAAGGCCTTCAAAAGACTTTTTTTCGTCTGGATCAATAGAGACGATAATATCAGGAATTATCCCCGCTTTTGTCATGGGTTTAATTGCAGTATCTACAGCTATAATAGTAAAGTTTTCTTTAGTGTCAGACTGCCTTAACCAGTTAAAATGCTCTGCTAAGCTAGGTCCTGCACCACAAACAATATAATCGGCTGTATTACTCGATAAAAATAATTCTTTTATATCCTTATCATTAATAATAAAGTTTACGTTATCCATAATATTGTTTTGTAATGCCGTATTTAGGACACCTCTGGACTGCTCAATATAATCATTATCAAGTGCTAAACATAAACGATCTCTAATAGGAGCACTACTAAGTGTTGATAACTCTAGTTCCGCAGGTAAAGCAATAAAAGGGTTTTCAACTTTACTATTTTTTTGAGGCAGACTTAGGTTAACTCGTGAATCCAAAAGCCATTTTTTATGATCAAAATAAGTAAGGCTTGCTTTAAATAAAGATATATTAAATACGACAACATGCAATAATTTCAGTTGCGTATTTTCAAGTAATCTATTTTGGACACCACCAAGCCCGGTGCCGTAAAGTGTCACCTTAGGAGAATTAATAGGGAGTATGTTAATTTGTAATTTTGCTTCTTCACATTGGTTATAACTACTCGCCACTTGTATTTTATCAAAAACGAGTGATAGTTCATGATCTTTCACTAATTCTATTTGACTTAAATCAAAATGACATTTCTTCAATTTCTGCGCTATTTCCGGCCATCGAATACTTATAATAGCTAGATTATCTATAAAAAAATCCAAAATATTCCCTAATTACTTACTATTCTTTAATTTCTCTATCCATTGACAATCTTTTATATAATGGGGGTGCTCAGCATTATCTTTATAATAGTTTGCTGCTTTAGCAATAAATTGGCAATAAAACACCATACCCTTATTAAAATTTTCAACCGCTATATCTATGTTGGCTGAGCCATAAAGTAATTGTGTTAACACAACCTGCATATGCATGATGGTGCCTATTAACAAAGAGTGTGCATGCTCTGTTAGTGCTTCCATTACGACGGTATTATTTAATAAAAGAGCTGTAGCCTCACTAAAGTTGTTTACCGGTTCAATATTTAGAGTAATTAACCTTTGGCAAACATCATCAAAATACTGGTAGTCTAAATCAGTGACTAATCGTTCGAATAAAATATCATTATCAACATAACCGCTATCCTGACTAACCTTATCAATCACTTCCGCTTTATCAATGTGTAGATTTTTATCTAAAGTACCCTCGAGTAGATTTACTTTCATAGGTACACTACCTTTAATAGCGGCACCATCACTTAAATTGAAACAGTGTAAATCGTCAAAAGCTAAAATCTGGTGACTTAAAGCGCTATTGGATTGATAAAAAAATGAATCACAAATAAAGTTACCACCAAAGTTACCATCAACTTCTATAAGCTTCGCAGTCTCTACTGGATATAAATCCAAATCTTTTTCGTCTTCATTATAATACATGCTTTTTTTGCTATGGTGATGACTGCCTTGTTTATGTCCTAAATCAATGCCAAATAAATAAAATGATTTAAAACCTAAATTATATCCCATCACCAAAGCGGTATTAGCAACCGTTGGATTAAGAAAGTGATACGCTTTAAATAATTTAGCGCCCACTTTGTCTCGTAATAATAATGATGATGAAGGTTCATTCGCTTTTGCTGCCATAATTGAACGCTTAAACATCGAAAAAACAGCAGGATGCACCGTTGTAGGAGCAAGTAGAACAATATTATCTAAAAATTCGAGTGGACAGGAAAGTTCCACTTTTTCAGCCACAGGAAAAGTTCGTTCTTGTTCACAATGAAAATCGGGTTTTATTCCGTATTTATACAATGCGCTCAACGCAGTCCCACAACTGATTATAATAGCGTTATCTTGCAACGCTTTAATGGTGTCAATACTTTCGTCCAACGAGGGTCCATTACCCACAATAAATACAGGTAAATGGGAGTATTCAGAATTATTGACAGCGCATTTTTTAAGTAGAGGTACTTTATTTTTGATATTTCCAAGCGTATGGCCAATAGCCATTACGGCATCATCAAAAAATCCCCAACCTTGCCCCATCTCTAAATATCGCCGATTAAATTCACTTAATAACTTATCAAGTTCGTTTGATTGGTAGTGAATATACCCCGCTATATTCGCCATCTGATATCGGCCATTCATCGCTGATTTTTTCATCACGTCATCAAAAAAAGACTCTTCCTGAGGGCCTAGCGATATATGAAGTTGACAACCTTTTTTATCAAAGGTATTCAATACAAATTGCCAGTTAATGCTAAACAATGATAGAAAGAATAAATCTAGGTCAGGCTCAATAATATATAAACAAGCTATATTGTAGTTTCGGGCAAACATTTCTAAATGGTAGCCTGTGCCAACACCAAATATAATAAGTGAACTTAATTGATTAGTCGCGCTTCTAGCCTTTTTGGCTTCTTCATCATTCTTTTTAGGTAATAGGGCCAACATTGAATCAAGATAATCAACATGAATAAATTCAGCCTCATTTTCACTTAAAAAGTTAAAATTAAATTTCTTGATATTAGGAGATAGAGTAAAATTATCAAACTGCAATTGCGTAGACAATAATGAGGGATAAGGGTAAAAAGGTTGTCCTGTTTCTACATTAATCGCATTGACAAAACCATCCGTTGCATCAACGATATACTTTTTAGGAATATAGTCCTTAAAAAATTGATATATTTGAGGATGATACTTTTTAAATGCTAATAAATTATCTTGATACCTAGACATCAGATCTTCGTCTGAAGAGACCAGTAAAGACATATTGTCCGCTAATTTTTGTAAAGCAGCTTCATGCTCTTGAATATAGGGGGAGTTTTTTTTAAGTTTTTCTATCTCCTGCTCAATAGAACAAATACGTTCAGATATTTCAGTTTCAGATTCATTTTTCAAAATATTATTCTCAAGTAAGGTTTTTGTAATGAAGAATCGCTTTTTTAGTTTTAGCTTGGTTGATAGAATCCTTTTTACTTTGTTCTCTTAACTTTATAATTTTATGATAATTAGTCGCATCTTGTTGCTGAATCCATTGTATCAATTCAGTAAATTCAGCAGATAATCCATCATCATTATGTTGAGAATATTCTTGGTATGTTTGTGCTAGTTTTTCTAATAATGCTTGACGCTCTACAAGTACATTAAGACATTGCTCTATTTGCTCATTTACAACGAAATCAGTAGTTTTAAGGGTTAATACACGAATCTTTTCACTAAGTAAAGTAAACACAGAAAGTCCCAATTTAACTTGCTATATCTTTGGCTCTCAACAAAACGTGGGCTGTTTCCTTATCACTTTCAGATATATTTTTCCATGCTTCAGCTAACGGCTTTAATAAATCTACAACTTCATCGATAATATCACAATCTAATGTTACGCTTACGTCTGTTAAACGATCGATACAATAACCATATAAATCATAAAAGTTAGCTGAAATTTTAGGCTCTGAATCCATATCTAACGAACTCTGTAACGAACGTAATATACTAATGGCTTTATTAAGTTGCTTTGACTTTACATCAAGTTCTTTACGATAAATGGCACCTTTAGTGATAGAAACACTTTGAAAAATCCCATCAAATAACATTGAAATAATAGTATGGGGATCCGCAGCATTAATGCCACTTTCCACATTTATATTTTGATATGTTCTTATATTTTTACGCATACTTTCACCTTTATATTATATTCTTCTGCAACATTACTCTGCATATATGCCTTACCTAAAGGCGTTTCTAATTCCACTTGAATTATGCATATTCAAGTGGAACAGTTATATAACATAGCGCCTTCTAATTCAGCCTAGTCCTTTGTGGGTAAAGCAAGGGCTGATGTTAACCAAGAAGCCGTTGCGTTATATTGAGAAACTGTACCATCTAAAAAACTAAATTGTTTCCTTAACGTGTCTTCATATGTTCGTAAACGTGTTTCTAATTCAGTAAATTCATCAGCAATACCGCTAACCCGCTCATTTAAGCTTGTTTGTCTTTGTGTCAAAACACCATCGCTAGCAATAAAACCATCGATCATCTCTGCCATTTGTGTGGCTATACCTGTAGGTGATGCAAAAAGCTCGCCAAGTTCAGTTAATTTATTTTCTAAAGCATCATCTAGCCGTTCCTGACCACCGCCTACATTTTCATAAACAAAAGTTGATATCTCAAGTTCACCACTTCTGTTCAATTCTAAACCTATATCACTTAAACTTTCAATTGACCCATTCAATCCACTTACCGCTTGTATTACGGTATCCGCTAACTCACGCTTAACTTGTCTAACATTAGGATCAAAAGCTAATCGTCCTTGCTTAGCAGCACCTAAACCGGTTAACTCTCCCACAAGTACATTATAACCACTAATAAATTCATTCATTAGTTCGCTTGCATTCTCTTTATCTTGTGTAACAGATAACAGTGCAGGATCACCTGCCACTGTCAATTCTTTGACAGTAATAGTAATATCTTCAATGGTATTTTTGAACTCATTAGTACTATTGCTAATGAGAGTACCATCAATTGTGATTTTTGCATCCTGGGCAGCGCTAACCGTCGAATTATTAGTAGAAATAGCATCTAGTGAGGTATCAGAAGTGCTGATTGTTAACGTATTATCTACTCCTGTTATCTGTGAATCAAAGACTAAAAAGGAACCTGAACTACCATTAATAATATTTGCAGTAACACCAAAGTTCTCACTCTGAGCATTTATTTTATCACGGATTGCAGAGAGGTTGTCTGCCGCATCAATAGTAACATCAAAGGTATCAGACCCATTAGCTAAGGTTAACGTACCAGAGCCCACAACATCACTTGAACTAGTAAAACTTTGCGAATTTAAGCGCGTACCTGTAGCTAGCTGGTTTACTTCTACATTAAAATCACCATTACTAGCAAAGCCATTACTCTTAACTTCGATGGCGCTACTACTTGAAACAACACTCTGTTTATTAAAAGCATCTTGTTTAGTTAATTTTGTTAAAATATCATTAAAGCTAGACATTGCTGATTTAAAACTACCTACGCCTGAAAGCTCAAGTCCTAAACGCTCTTCTTTTTCTTGTAACCTTAACTCCTGAGGAACAGCTTCCGCATTGATATAGGCTTCAAGAATGCTTTCTAACTGTAGGCCTGAGCCTATACCTAAACTAGTAATATTAGCCATAATATTTTCCTCTTCTTTAAATTAAGTGCCTTAACACTTTTTTTAAGTTTAATGCTCTAAAAAAGACCAATAAGAGTACTTAACCTAAAAAGTATTAGCCATCTATTAATTTATACTTTATTTATACATGGCTATCAATTAACAAACCAGAAATACTTTCGACTTCTTGATGCAACGCTTGAATTTTTTCAGCCATTGAAATTATTTTTTCACTAGGAAACTGGTTAATCACTTCTTGAGTTTTTTTATCTGTAACAGTAATCACTGTTTTTCCAGCTTTATTGTCACGAGAAAAATCGACTTGTTTCGAGGTGCTGTGAAGGAAAGACGCAACGATATCTAAAGCTTTTTCTACCTCTTCAGACGAAACCTCTTTTTGTTTAGTTGACTCAACCATGCGCTCTGCAATAATTGATTTTTCATCAGATTTTTGGGTATATGACTCAACAACATTAGTACTTTGATTTTTAACTAAAGCTTTCGTTGTATTATCCAAGTTATCTGAGCTTTTAAGTATAAAGTTATTATCCGCATTAACTGGAATTGTATTAATACTCATGACTCCCTCCTAATCACTATACTTTTTTACAATTGTTTAAACGAGAAAAGAGATCACTAGGTTGATCTCTTAAACACTCACTTTTTATCACCACCTTGTGCCTATTATAACTATAATAACTATAATAGCGACAATGCTATTTGTGGCTGCTGGTTAGCTTGGGCTAGCATTGAGCTTGATGCTTGTTGCAGTACACTGTTTTTAGCTAATATTGCTGATTCTTTAGCGTAATCAGTATCTTCAATACGCGAACGAGAGGCCGATACATTTTGTGCCGTATTATCATTAGAACGAATCGCTGAACTAAAGCGGTTTTGCTTAGCACCTAAATCAGCACGAGAGGACGTGGTGGTTGCCAATGCGGTATCCATCAAAGTAATCGCTGCTTGAGCATTGGCAGCGCTATCTACACCACCTGTAGTTAAACCAGAAAAATCTTGAGACATTGATACAGAAATAACCTGATCAGTATCAGCGCCTACTTGAAATTCTGCAGAGAAAGTACCGTCTAATAAAGCTACTCCACCAAAACTTGTTTGGCTAGCAATACGTATTATTTCATCTTCTAACTCGGTATATTCGTTATTAAGTGCCGTTCTATCAGCCGTACTATTAGAGCCGTTAGCTGATTGAACCGCCAACGTACGCATGCGTTGTAAAGTATTAGTTACTTCATCTAATGCCCCTTCAGCTGTTTGTGATAGTGAAATACCATCATTTGCATTTCGAGAACCCTGGTTTAAACCATTAACTTGTGCGGTTAAACGGCTAGAAATTTGAAGGCCAGCAGCGTCATCTTTTGCGCTATTGATACGTTTACCTGAAGATAAGCGTTCGTATGAGGTGGCTAGATCATTTGTAGATTTTGATAACTGACGTTGTGAATTTAATGATGCGATATTACTATTAACTGATAAAGCCATGGTAAACTCCTGAGTGATTCCACTCTTATATTTAACTTATATTAAAAGTTACTCGAAATATATATCAGTAACTTGTTCTCTTATGATTGTTATCGGGCTTATGTAAAATAACTTTAATCTTTTTTGTTATTAATTAAAAAACCAGCTGAGATATCAATCTATTTCCATATAAACCCATGAATAATCAAATCAAAAAAATATTATTAAATACTCTTATTTAAGTAATAAAAACAGAATGGAGTGATAATCATACCTCTCCTCTCTCACATTTTCGTATATACAGACCTCGTATACGGCTTATAGTACTTACCCAGCCATATTATCGAAACAGGTTACAGTTAGTTATGACCTCTAACTTCGGATGTACCTATTAGGTTATGGGGTTTATTCAATTTCACAGGGCAAAAAAAAACCTCAAAAGAGGCTTTAAAACGTAACAATCACCTTAAGCTTACTGTAATAGACTTAATGCTATTTGTGGTTGTTGATTCGCCTGAGCTAACATTGAGCTAGATGCTTGCTGCAACACACTATTTTTTGCCAAAATTGCCGATTCTTTGGCATAATCGGCATCTTGAATTCGTGAGCGTGACGCCGATACATTTTGTGAAGTATTATCATTAGAACGAATAGCCGAACTAAAACGGTTTTGTTTAGCACCTAAATCAGCACGAGCCCCGGTAGCTTGCGCTAAAGCAACGTCCATTGCAGCAATAGCCAATTGAGAGTTTGCGCCTGTATCAATACTATTAGCAGTACCGACACTAGAAAAATCGGTTGAAATTGAAACAGAGATAACTTGGTTAGCGTTGGCACCTACTTGGAATTCTGCAGAATAAGTACCATCTAACAAATTAACACCACCAAAACTTGTTTGGCTAGCAATACGTACTAATTCATTTTCCAATTCAGTAAATTCATTATCTAACGCTGTTCTATCCGCAGTACTGTTCGACCCATTCGCTGATTGAACCGCTAGCGTTCGCATACGTTGTAAAGTGTTAGTAAACTCATCTAACGCACCTTCAGCCGTTTGTGATAATGAAATACCGTCATTTGAATTTCGTGACGCTTGATCTAAACCATTAATTTGTGCAGTTAACCGGCTTGATATTTGTAAGCCAGCAGCATCATCTTTAGCACTATTGATACGTTTACCTGAAGACAAACGTTCATATGAAGTATTAAGATCATTGGTAGAGTTTGCTAATTGGCGTTGTGAATTTAATGATGCGATATTACTATTTACTGATAAAGCCATTGTTATCTCTCCTAATTGTTAGGTGTGGCTCTTAAATAACAATATTTTTTGTGAACCACGCACTTGTTCTAATTTATATTACACACAAAACATATAAAGCATATTATATGCCAACTTTTATTTCGATTATAAATAATTAAATAAACTTAAGTTTTTTATTTGCACAAAGCTTTGCTGCGCTGCCTGCAGGGATACTTGTGATTGTTCAAAAGTAGCGACTGCTTTAGCAAAGTCTAAATCCTCAAGATTAGATAGACCTGATGTAATGTTAAGCTCTGTATCTAAGTGGTTAGAGGTCTGAACGTCAACAAGGCTCAACCTTACCCCTGCGTCTACTTGTCTAGAAGTCATATGATTCAGCGCTTGGTCTAACTGCGCTAATACCTTATTGTACTCAACAGAATGTTGTACAGAACTGGGTGGGTTCGTTCCTTTTTGCATCCAGTCAATCGCACTTTTAACTGTGTCAAAAATGCTTATATTTTTCTCAGGAGTGATATCGAAGTCATCCCCCGGCAATGGATTGCCGTTTAATTGTACTTCGACCCCATTAAAGGCAATTGTTTGTCCGGCTGTATAAGCAGTAGTATTAAATACAACAGCACCATTGCCATCGGTTACTGTCAAATCTGTGGCGCTAGTGAAATTAAAATTATAATCAGGGGGGTTACCAAGTACATCATAACTAGAAGGATCGACAATAGACGCAGAATGAACGGCCGTTCCTGAATTATTGGTATTATAAATTGCTGAGAAATCACCAATAGGGTTACTGATGTTAGTAAACGCTTCGTCTCCAGCTTGATTTGTGGCTACCATGACATTTTTCCCTATTTGGATCTCCCTCACGCCACTATCGCCCTGGTAAGTAACTGAACCATCCGCTTGAGAATTAAAGGGGGTCACTTGAGTTTGAAACCCTGAGAATATATAGCCGCCAGTTTCATCTTTTGTATTAGCAATACCCAAAAGCTGCTCTTGGCTATTTTCAGCCAACTTAGCCAGTGCATCTAAATCACTATCGTTTAAAGAACCATTATTAGCTTGAATAAACAATTGCTTAAGCTGCTGCATAACATCCTCAGCATTACTAAAACTAGTCTCTTGCAAGCTATTCCTATTTTCAGCCTGAGTAATATTTCGTTGATATTTATCGATATTGCTTAGTTCATCTTTATAACCGGCTAATGTACCGTATGAAACAGCATCATCCTTCGCGGTTAATACACGCTTGCCGCTTGAAAGGTATTGCACTTGCTCATTAACGTCACTTTGCAAGCTACTAAGCTGCTGGCTATTTTGAAAATAAAATTGTGCTGTAGATACACGCATAACTTACTCCTTACCTTACCGCGGCTAAAATAGTGTCAAAAATAGTATTCGCGGTGGAAATTATTTGCGAAGCAGCTTGATAAGCTTGTTGAAATTTTAATAAATTTGCTGCTTCTTCATCAAGATTTACGCCTGATGTTGCTTGATTACGATTGTAGGCTTGAATGAATAATGCTTG
This sequence comes from Colwellia sp., assembly GCA_047633255.1. Classification (GTDB taxonomy): domain Bacteria; phylum Pseudomonadota; class Gammaproteobacteria; order Enterobacterales; family Alteromonadaceae; genus Colwellia. The sequence continues at coordinate 54,509 of JBLIEW010000002.1, read as the reverse complement.
TGCCGTATCTGCGGTCAATTCTGCATTGCTTGCTTTTGAACCTACTACTGAAGTTGATGTTGCTATGCTTTTACTGAATGTTTCTTTGCCGCCACTAGTTACCCCTTGTTCTTGAGTTTTCGCCATAACGACAGCATTACCACTATTACCAACGCCAAATTCATCTGCAATAATAAATTTTTCTGGCGCTAAAACCCCTTGCCCTTTAGGTTGGCCTGATATTTCTATTTGAAATGCAGGTGTTCCGGTTGGTAAACCAATAATAGCGGTACCACCAGTAGCAAAAGTTCCCGAAGTTATTGCACCAGCAACAGAAGGAGGTGTTGGAGGTGGACTCAGAGGGTCAGCATCATAAACACGATAACTGAACGTACCAGGAGCACTCTCATAAACATCAACTAATAAGCCAGTATTGGCTGGAGGGTTCGTAAAAGCTCTGGCAGCAACAGGATCAGCAACATTGATAATGTTAATCTTGCCATCACTGACATTATTCAACGATGGCGTTACTCCAACAGCGCTACTTGCGGCTATACCATTACCATTAGTTAACGTAGCGTCCATCAATGCAGCACTATTTTTAGTCGGTATTATGGTAAAAGTGTCACCTGCAACGGGTACTCCTGTTTCAACAAATGAAAAGCCATAATCTGGCGATGAGGGTGTATGTGTTCCAGCAGGGACACCAGCACCTGGTGCGCCTATATTTTCACTGCCACCCGTCGTCAAGTTATATAAAGTAAAGTCGGTGCCATCAAAGCGTACTTCAAAGTCATCTGTTGGGAGTAAAGATACATCATTGATAGTAACTTTCGCTTGCGTGGTCCCTGTGTTTGATGAGGGAACTAAAACACGTCCTTGCTCTAATTGGGTAGAATTGATATCCGTGAAAAAATTGGCGCCTTGTAACCCATTTAAGTCTAAGCCGCTAGCTTGGCTATCATTTAACGTTGATGATATTGCCATAGCTAAACGGTCTATTTCAGTCCGTGTTTGATCTAAGTGTTGATCTCTAAATTCAAAACTTGCCGCTAATGAGCCTCCTAAGGTTGAACCATTTAGTGCAACACTGCTACTGCCGCTGACTAATCTTAATTTGGTTTCTTGTGCATCAGGGTCACCAGAATTTACTTGCAGTGTCATTGGGGTTATACCGGCAACTAGCGTGTTACCTTGACCAATCATAACCGTCATAACATTGTTAGCATCTTTTACTGTAGTGACTTGGGTAAACTCACTCAATTCAGCAATAAGTTGGTCACGCTTATCAAGTAGATCATTAGGCTGTCCTGCTTGCGTCGCGCTTTGTGACTGCATAATAGTTTCGTTAATTTTGGCAAGTTCTTTTGATATCTCTGAAATTCTGTTACTTACTTGCTCTATTTCACCGTTCAAAGATTTGCTCATTTGCTCAAAATTATCATTAAGCTGATTAAAGTCATTACTCAAAATTTCAGTTTGATTAAGTACTATACTGCGTAATCCAGAATCATTTGGGTTGTCAGCAACACCGTTTAGTGATTGGTAAAATTTATCTAATGAGCCGACAACTGCATTGCCAGAGGTACTCATAACTTGATCAAGCTGTGTTAAACGCGCGTGAAGTGAATCTGCATGACCTAATTTACTTTGATTCATCACTTGTTCTTTATGTGAGAATTGATCATAAAGACGGGTAATGTCTTGAATATAAGTACCACCACCAATATAGTTATTGCCGTTATTAATACCTAACGATGCACTCTGTTCCACCCGCTGGCGGGTATAACCTTCTGTATTGACATTAGAGATATTATGACCTGTAGTAGCCAGTTGCTGCTGCGCAGCTAATAAGCCACTCATGCCTGCTTGGTATAAACTAACTGTCATAATATTTGCCTCTAGTATGGATTGTTACTAACCTAGAAAGGTTTTGTCATTCCGTGATCTACTCATACGGATTATTAGTGAACTATGCACAAGATATTCAATAATTTTTTACTGTACTAAGGTAAACCTAAGTACTTACTCGCATGTAACTAAAAACACCATGATGATGACGGGTTGTAATAACCACGTTATTTTATAATTAACTTAGAGACTGTACGCAGAGTTGCCATTATTTTATTGGCATATTGAGGATCTGTCGCATAGCCTGCTTCCTGTAAACTATGCACAAAGTGTTCCACATTACTTGGGTTTTGTAATGCCTCTTGATATCGGTCATTGTCGGTGAGGAAACTGACATAATCATCGACACTATCACTCAGAGATTCATACATTCTAAAAGGCTCTGACTTTTTAATCATTGCACCTTGTTCAAACTCTAACGTGTCTTTAGTGACTTTGTCGCCAGCCCAACGGTTATCAGCTTTGATATTAAACAAATTATTTGAGCTGCTGCCATTTTCATCTTTAATTATTTTTTGTCCCCAACCTGTTTCTAGTGCCGCTTGGGCAATAATAACTTGAAATGGCACACCAATTTTTTCTTGTACCGATTTTGCCGGTTCGATAAGCGCGCTGACAAAATCTTTGGGTTCGTTAAAGCTTGGTGATGAAAAATTGACGCTTATTTTAGGTTGAGTAACGTCAGCTACTGCGAAGGGTATTTTTGTAATGTTGACATTATTAGTGCTGTCATTAGGTTGGATATTTGTGATATCCGTAGTGGGTGGTAAAAGGCTAAATGGGTTCAAAACTTTTTCATTAGGATTGTTACTGTCTAATTTAGCCTGCTTAGCTGATTTTTTAATTTGCTCAAGGTTACCGTCATTACGCAATACGCTTCTTGGAGTAAAATTATTATCATCACCCCCTAATTGCCTAACAATAAGATTAGATAAGCCTAATGACCCGTTTGAAGATAACTCAACGGCCATTTGCTGATCATGCATGTCACGATAAAACTTAGTTGACTCGGAATTAAAAGGGCTGTCTGACTCTAAAACATCTTGCGCTTTACGCATGCTTTTGAGTAACATTTTCATAAAAATGGCTTCAAACTGCTGAGCGGCTTCTTGTAAAGCTTCTTTTTTACCTTCGCTATCTGACCCTCTAGATTGTTCACGAATAGCATTCAAGCCATTTAGCTCTAAAAAGTTACGTGATTGGTCAAAATTAGTGGTATTAATTAAGTTATCAGCCATGATGTCACTCTACCTATATTCCGCTACCTATATTCCGCTACCCATATTCCAGCTTAGGTCACAGCCGGAATGACAATCTATCAAATAGTGTTAAATAATAATAAGTTCGCCACGAATGGCTCCCGCTTGATCTAACGCTTCTAAAATAGCCATAACATCACCTGGACCCGCACCTACTTCATTAATCGCTCTAACTAATGTTTCTAAGGTAACACCTGGTTGAAACACAAACATACGTGCATCTTCTTGGCTTACATTAATCGATGATCTATTGGTAGCAACCGTTTCCCCTTCTGCAAAAGCATTAGGCTGCGCCACTTCTTGTACTTCATTTATGGTCACAGTAATCCCGCCATGTGTAATAGCGGCGGCTAACAAGCGTACTTCAGAGCCAATAACGATAGTGCCTGTACGTGAGTTTACTATTATTTTCGCTGAGCCTGAGGCAGGTTCAAACTCTAAATTTTCTAAAACAGAAAGAAAGCTAACGCGATCATTAATATCACGGGGTGCCGTCACTTGGACTGACGCCGCATCTATCGCTCTAGCCGCACCGGGAATTAAGTCGTTAATAGTATCGGCTAAGTTTTTCGCCGTGGTAAAATCAATTCTGTGCAAGTTAAACGTTATATAATCACCTAACCCAAAGGGCGACTTAACCTCACGCTCAACCGTTGCACCGTTAGAAATACGACCAACCGTTGGTGTGTTAACAATCACTTTTGAACCATCAAGGCCATCTGCGCCCAAGCCGCTGACCACTAAACTACCCTGACCCACCGCATAGGTATTGCCATCAAGACCCACTAACATGGTTTGCAGTAAAGTACCGCCACGTAAGCTTTGCGCACTGCCCATACTAGAAACAGTAATATCAATTGTCTGCCCTACCTTTTTAAAGGCATCAAGCTCGGCATGAACAGCAACTGCTGCCACATTTTTAATTTTAGGTTTAAGTTTTGCTGACATGGTGATACCAAAATTACTTAACATAGTTTTAAAGCTTTGCTCAGTAAATGGGCTTTGCTCACCGGTGCCTGGCAAACCGACTACTAGGCCATAACCAATTAATTGGTTAGTACGAACACCCGCAACATCAACGGCATCTTTAATGCGTTGCGCATGACTGGTAAAAGCTAACGCTAAACCAGTAAGGATAAGTATTATGTTGATTACTGCTTTCATATTATTACCTTTAAAGTCGCCCTAAATGGGCCACCAACTACTATTGAAAAATTTGGTTAACCAGCCTTGTTCATTTACATCAGCAAAACTACCTGTACCCGCATATTGAATACGCGCATTGGCGATCTTTGTTGATAAAATAGTATTATTCGAATTAATATCTTTAGCACGAATAACACCCGTTAAACGAATATATTCATCACCGTTATTTAACGTTAGCCATTTTTCACCGCGGATCATTAAATTACCATTAGGTAAAACTCTCAGCACATGAACCGAAATATCACCACTCAAACTATTACCCTGATCGGCTTTTGAATTCCCTGTGAATGAAGAGTTTTGATTAACACCAAACTGTACCGCTTGCCCTTTCATAGTCACTGGGGCACCTCCAAGTCCAATAACAGGCTCTAAAGCAGTTTCACTTTCTTTTTTCAATTCTGTTTTGGAGTTTTTATTGGCTTGAGTACTTTCACTTAAAATAACTGAAATAATATCGCCAACACGGCGAGCCTTAGAGTCAGAGTAAATATTATTTATATAGTTTGCTTTAAACAGCGAACCCGTTGGGATAATAGCCCCCTCTTCCATTTCTGGTAATATCGGCGCAAAATCAGGGTCGTTAGGCAAAACTTGACTTAGCTCTACGGTATTACTACAAGCACTTATTTGGCTAATAAACATTACCAGCAAAATACAAAATAATTTATTTTTCATCGTTAACTCCAAACTAATCAAATGAATCAAACTAGAGCTGCTGATTGATATAACTGAGCATTTCATCTACCGCTGAAATAACTTTAGAGTTCATTTCATAAACGCGTTGTGATTCAATTAAATTGACTAACTCTTCAGTAGTATTTACATTTGAGGTCTCTAACGCGCCTTGCACAATCATACCAAAGCCCTCTAGGCCAGGAACACCCTCTTGTGGCGCACCACTGACCGCAGTTTCTATGTATAAGTTCTGTCCGACAGGCTGAAGACCGGTTGGGTTAACAAAATTAACCGTATTTATCTGGCCAACAACAGCAGGCTCAGCTTGTCCTTGTAAGGTTACTGATACTTCGCCGTCTTGCGACACAACAATACTTAGGGCATCTTCAGGAATAGCCACTTGCGGTTGTAACGCATAACCCGCTCCAGGGGTGACCAAGTTACCTTCATCATTCATAGTAAATTGACCATTTCGACTATAGGAAGCACTACCATCCGGCATGAGTATCTCAAAGAAGCCCTCACCTTGAATCATCAAATCTAGGGCGTTATCTGTTGTTAACATATCCCCTTGTGTATGAATTTTCTGCGTTGCCACAACTTTAGTACCCGCACCTAGCATCAAGCCCGAGGGTGCTTCACTATTATCAGCTGTACGTCCACCCGGTTGATTAACATTTTGATAAAGTAAATCTTCAAAAACAGCACGACTTTTCTTAAAGCCTATCGTGCTAGCGTTGGCTAAGTTATTAGAAATTACCGCAATATCTTTAGTTTGCGCATCTAAGCCTGTTTTACTGATCCATAATGCTGGATTCATACATCACCTCAATTAATTTCTTTAGAAGGCACGCAATAATGCGGCACTGCTAGCATCGATTTCTTCTGCTGTTTTCATCATTTTCAACTGCATTTCAAATTGCCTTTGTAGGGCAATCATATCTGTCATATCACTTAATGGACTACTGTTACTTGACTCTAATGTGCCACCGAGTACTTTAACGCTGATATCGGTTTCTGCCACTTCACCATCTTTACGGCGAAATAAGCCATCTTGACCTTTAACGAGCATTCGAACGTCAGGATTAACTAAGTTAAGACGCGACACTTCTTCTTGCGCATTAACGGGTGCCCCTTCAGGTTGAACCATAATGACCCCATCGCGATTTATTTGAATATTATTCACCGGTAAAGGTAGATAAATAGGACCATTATCACCAATAACTAACTTGCCATCGCTGGTTTCTAATGCACCATCACTAGTTAACCGTAAATGACCATTTCTCGTATAAGCCATCTCTCCAGAGGCATCTTGCACGGTAAGCCACCCTTGTCCTTCAATGGCAATATCAAGATCACGGCCTGTGGTTAGTAATGCGCCGGAGTCAAAATTTTGGCTCGCACGTTCAGTCATAGAAAAAACACGGGTTGCTTGCCCTTCACCAAATGCCTGCATACTTCTCGCTTGTGCTAAATCAGCTTTAAAGCCAGTAGTTTTAGCGTTCGCTAAATTATTAGCATTAACAGCCAACGCTTGCATATTTTGTTTGGCACCACTCATGGCGATATAAAGCAACTTATCCATAATGAATTCCAACAGTAATTAATTCTATTGTATTAATTAAATGCAAAGAGAGTGCCAGAAAGGCAAGTTCGAGGTGTGAGTAGAGATATATAAGCAGTTAGGAAGGAAGTAAGTATCGAAAAATACAAAAACTGTGAATTTTAAATGGTAAGTACCATCCAAAATTCACAGCTTTATTTAATTTAGATAAAATATAAAAACGTTCTCTATCTAATTTGTAAGATAGTCTGATTCAGCTGATTATCTACTTCTAGTGCACGTGAGTTAGCTTGGAAGTTTCGTTGTGCTGAAATTAAATCAATTAATTCCGTAGTCAAATTAACGTTTGATTGCTCTAATGCTGATGAGTTAATCGAGCCAAAAGTACCAGCACCGGCCTCACCCGCTAGCGCGACACCAGAGACAAGACTTTCTTTCCAGTTAGTCCCCCCAACTTGTGATAAGCCTTGTTCGTTAGCAAAACCGATCAGAGCAATACGAGATAACGGTTTAGATGTACCATTTGAAAAGGTTGCTCTAACCAAACCATCCGCACCAATGTCAATCCCTGTTAATCTACCTACGGCTAAACCATCTTGATTAAGCGCTGTCACTTCAAAATTAGAAGCAAACTGGGTTGGCTCATTGGGATTTGGACCGAGTGGATCTAAATTAAAATTAATTGCTACGCTTTGCGTAGAATCGGCTCCATTGGGTAAATGATCAGTAAATGCGACTGTTCTGATACCGCCATTAGCTAATGAAGGTGATTGGCTGATAAAATCACCTGAAGAATTATAATTTAATCTAGCGCCTTTTAATCCACCTGAAGCAAGTAATGGACCTGAAATAGTCCCAGCCTCTGGCGTGGTAGCTGCTATCGCATTTTCAAGTGCTGTTTTTGTTGCATTAAGGGTAGTTAAATCCGCTGCTGTCGGCGATGTTATAGCATCATAAGTCGCCTGTGCAGCGGTTACTGTTGCCGTTTCTGTAACCACTAACGCATCGGCAGTAGCCTGAACAGCAGGATTTTCTTCTAAATCAATGGGTTTACCGTCAACTGCGGCAAACATCATCCATTGGTTAGGAGATGTTGTAGGATTATCTTTAATAAAGTAATAGGTCATGACATGACTATCACCAAGTGAATCATAAATGGTTACAGACGTTGAATTATTAAACGTTAATGGATCCTCAGGATCAAAATTCCCTGGCGCATTAGAAATATAAGAGTCACCTGCAGGTAAGTTCATGCGAACATCAACTTCACTGGTTTTTGTAGGCGCACCTGATGCGGTAGGTATACGAATTGGCTCGCCAGTACTTAAACTGACTGACGCTGATGAGCCATCAGGGTTGACAGGAAAACCTATTAAATGGCCACCCGCAGCGTTAACGACAAAGTTATCTTCATTTAATTGAAATTGCCCCGCTCGAGTGTATGAACGATCAAGTGAGCCAAGCTCTGGCACTGTAGCAAAAAAGCCGTTACCTGTAATAGCTAAATCAAGCGCATTATTAGTAAATTGAATACTACCTTGAGAAAACTGCTGTGCAACTTGTGACGTTAAAACCCCATCACCTACTTTTGTTTTACCTGAAGAAAGTAGAGATGCGGCATAAACATCAACAAATTCAGCACGCGATTCTTTAAAACCAACCGTATTAACATTGGCAATGTTGTTTGATGATACATCAAGATCTTTTTGTGCGGCGTTTAATCCACTCAGTGCTATATTAAATGACATAACTTAACCCTCTTAAAAATTTTTAGGTCGAACTTCCGTGCGACATTGTTCAACTTTGTATTTGTATATAAAATATATTGCCAGGGTAAAGCCTGACCTAAATTACCCTTCTGATACTTCAACTACATCAGCTAATGCCATTGAGCTGCCACCATTAAGGTTTAATAAAATATTGCCACCAGCACCCGCTAAAGTGACACTGTCTACTTTGCGATAAGTCATGGTTTGTAATTCTGATGCTTGGCCATCAACTAAGCCTGCAACTCTAAAGCGATATGCACCTGCAGCTGCAGCTTCACCTTTGGCTGTTTGACCATCCCAAACAAAAGTAGAACCGCCTTCAGTAATCTTACCAACAGGGACAGTTTGAATAACTTCTCCCGCAATGTTTTCAACATATATATTGACGTTACTTGCTGGCGTATCAGTCACTATTTTACCTTTGACCTGTTCACCTTCATTCATACCAAAAACGTTGTCTTCAACTAAAACACTACGCCCAACTAATGATGAAGCTTGCAATGCTTGACTTGAGGTCATTGAACTAGAAAATGAAGTAAATTGATCATTTAACTTTTGCACCCCATCAGTAGTAGAGAAAGCTGTCATTTGTGAAATCATTTCATTATTATCAACAGGTTTAGTTGGATCCTGGTTAGCTAATTCTTTAGTTAACAGAGCAAAGAAGTCTGCTTGAGTTAGCATGCCTTGGGATCCATCAGACTCCTTAATGTTTTGCTTAGCTAAACTTTCCCTTACTTTTTCTTGTTTTTCGTCTAAAGTTAAAAGCTGGTATGAACTAGCGCCACTTACTGATTGCATTTTATTTCCTCCCTTCTAATTATTTGCCAAAAAACAGCATTGTGTTCAGCATTTTTTGGCTTAATCAGCTAACTGCACATTAGTTTGATATGCGCTAGACACCGAAATTATTGTCTTGGTGATATGGTTTAATTGCTCAATGAGCGATAACATTACCTTTGACCAAGCGTTAAGGTTTTATTCAACATATTCTTAGCCGACTCTGCTAACTGCACATTAGTTTGATATGAGCGAGAAGCAGAAATCATATTTGTCATCTCTTCTATAACATTGACGTTAGGTTTATAGATAAAGCCATCTTTATCTGCCATTGGATGCTCAGGCGAATATTCAACATTAAGAGGTTTGTTACTTTCAACAACACCAAGAACTTGTACACCAACGCCACTGTCTTGACCTGCGGCAGCTTTTTGCATAGCGGCGGCAAAAACAGGATGGCGAGCACGGTATGTTTCATCAACGCTACTGCTCACACTATCAGCATTAGCAATATTACTTGCCGTAGTGTTCAAACGCATTGATTGAGCGCTCATGCCGCTGCCCGTTATATTAAATACATTAAATAGACTCATAATTACCTTCCTCCACTAATAACTTTTTGCAGTGCTTTTATTTTACCGTTAAGAAATTGCAAACCGGCTTGATACTCTAATGAGTTTTCTAGATACAAGTTTCGTTCCACTTGTACATCGACGGTATTACCATCCCCAGTATCAGGCTGATCTGGCGTACGAAAATTAACGTTATTGTTTAATCCGGTGCGAACATCAAAATGTTTTGAATTGGTACGGCTTATACCCATTTGCTGTTGGAGGCTGGCTTGTTGCATGGCTTTATTAAAGTCCATACCTTTAGCTTTATAATTAGGGGTATCTGCATTGGCAATGTTACCTGCAATAACTTCCGCTCGTTGGGAGCGTAATTGCATACCCTGCGCGTGAAGTTCAAACCCTTTATCAAATCCGATAGCCATAACAACTTACCGTTAATTACAATTAATGGTAAGTTATACAATATTTATGCCAAAAAATAAAAAACTTGAACAAGAAGGTGTTAAATTGATCAGTAATAGTACGACAAATAATAAATGAATTTGATTACAGGAAGGGCTGTATTTCTAGTCACTTCTGTTAGAAGCGACTAGAAATAACGAATAGTTAAGTAGGACTGGCTTTAACTATTTTTTTTGATAGACAATACCAGGGTTGCATCTAATCATATTAAAATCATCACTCAAACCAGAAAGCGACTCTGATGCGCCTAAAAACAAATAGCCTCCCTTGTTTAACGTGCCATAAATTTGACTGATGATTTGTGCTTTAATTTCTGGAGAAAAATAGATCAAAACATTACGGCAAAAAACAATATCAAAGCGTCCCATTAAGCTATAACTGTTAAGTAAATTAAGCGGCCTGAAACTGACCATTTTTTTCACCTTATCTTTAACTTTCAACATACCGTTATCGCCATTTTCAAAAAACTGACGTTTGCGATCTTCTGATAAACCACGTGCTAAAGCAAGTGAGTCATAATGCCCATACTTACAATGCTCTAGCATAGTGGTAGAAATATCGGTACCAATCACTTGTACACCGCGCATAAAAGCGCCCGGATTACGTTGTTGGTACTCTAATACAGACATGGCAATTGAGTAAGGCTCTTGGCCCGACGAGCTTGCCGCAGACCATATTTTTACAGGTGTTTGGCGATTAGCAAAATCAGGCAATAATTTGTTTTGTAGTAATTTAAACGGGTAATCATCACGAAACCAAAGCGTTTCGTTAGTAGTCATTGCATCAATAACAGCGGCACGTAATTTCCGTTCAACTGGTAACAAAGTACGGGTAACTAACTCACCAAGGGAGCTGATATCAAACTTACCCATTAATGGTGCTAAGCGGCTTTTTACTAAATACTGCTTCCTTTCTCCTAAAACAATGCCGCATTGTTGTTCTAAAAACGTTCTAAACTGATGATAAATTTTTTCGTCAAGTTCTCTTGTTGACACGATGACTACTTCCTAATTGTTATATTTAAAATCGTTTATATAGTCTGGCTAAGCCATTTTTTAACCGCTGTTGCTAATTCATCCGGATGAAATTTAGGAATAAAATCATCAGCACCCACTTTTGCCACCATAGCATTGTTAAAAACACCACTTAATGACGTGTGCAAGATAATAGGCATTTTAGCCATACGATCATTACCCTTCACTTCAGCTGTTAGTGTATATCCATCCATTTCTGGCATTTCAATATCTGAAACCATTAATGCGACTTTTTCCGTAATGCTATTTTCACACGTCTCTGCAATGGCGAGTAATTGATCTAACGCGTCTTGACCATTTTTTGCCAAGACCATTTTGATGCCTAAGGGCTCTAATGCTCGTCTAACTTGATTTCGAGCTACAGTTGAGTCGTCTGCTATCATCACAATTCGCTCACCTAACTCTACACCAACACTCTCATCTACTACATCATCACTTAATTCAGTAGAAACAGGGTTAATTTCATTTAGTATTTTTTCAACATCTAAAATAGAAACCATACTACCATCAATTTCAGTAACCGCAGTTAAATAGCTAGATTTACCTGCGCCCTCTGGTGGCGGCATCATCTCTTTCCAGCTCAGCGTCACAATACGTTCAACACCTGCAACGAGAAAGCCTTGAACACTTCGATTGTATTCAGCAATAATAATAAAAGAATTTTCAGTTTGAGTAATCGCAGGACCGCCAATCGCTTTACTCATGTCGATGACAGAAATAGTTTGTCCTCGAATGTGAGCTATACCCTTTATAAACGAATCTTGCTTGGGTAAGGATGTTAGTCTAGGGCATTGTAATACTTCTCTAACTTTAAAAACATTAATGCCAAAACGTTGCCTGCCAACCAGTTTAAAAAGTAATAATTCTAGCCTATTTTGGCCAACCAGCTGCGTTCGTTGGTTAACTGAATCTAATATACCTGCCATAAAAACCTCAATTAAAATCAATATAGCGTTATTTATGCTAGCCTTATAAAAAAAGCAAGCAAGAAGGCACAATTATTGATTGTGTTTATTATAAAGCCAAATTAAATGACAAGAAATAGATAAATAGTCTAATAATTGTCACGTTAATAGTGCTTAACAAAAATAGAAATAAGTAACTTATGTCACAAAATTGACATAGCTACGACTATGCTGACTTAGTTCAAGCATAGTCAAGTCTTTGAATTTACCTAAGGATAAACTATAAAACTATGCTTCGAATCAAACTTTCTTTAATCAGCTTATACTTAATTGTACTATTTTCATTTTCAAGCCATAGTACCACTTGGGATAGGTCTTATCTTGAAACTTTTGCGAAAAACTACTTAGAAGAAAAAATAGTGCCCCCTGAAGGAGGGAAAATATCCATTAGCATTGCGAGTATTGATCCAAGAATAACAATACAGCCTTGTAAGCAAACACTAAAAGCAAATATACCTCAAGATACCATTAGTAGAAACGTAAATGTTAAAATATCTTGTGATGATCCAACCCCATGGCAAATATACTTACCTGCTAGAATTGAAAAAACTTTTGCCGTTGTTATTGCAACGACGACTATTGAAAAAGGTACAATGCTATCAAAAGACAATATCGGTATTCAATACCTAGCGAGTAATAGAATTAGAGGCAAAAAATTTACTGATATAACCGCTATACTCGGTAGTAAATCAGAAAAAAGAATTGGTAAAGGTCGAGCAATTAATACCAGAAATGTCTGCTTAGTCTGCGAAGGTGATTCCGTTACCATTTCAGCAAACTCACCAAATTTCGTTATTAAAACTCAAGGTATTGCATTAAGTTCCGGTAACTTAAATAAACAAATAAAAGTGAGAAACACTCATTCTGGCAAGGTCATAAGATCTAAAGTTACTGCTATCAATCAGGTGACTATTCACTTATAATTTTATTTATACTTTATCACTTAAGTTATCTGATTATTTGCCGATAAAGGCTAATGAGAAATTTTAAAAATAAAATTTTGCCGCAGGGTGACCTTATGACTATAAATATCAATAACTTGAGTAACCAATCTCAAGTTCACCAAAGTAAATATACACAAGTAAAGCAACAAACAGCTCAATCAGCAAGTGCTCAAGTAAAGCAGGGCAATCATGATTCTGTTTCATTAACACCGCAAGCAAAGCAATTAAATGAATTACAGAAGAAGGCGAATGATGCACCAGTGGTAGATCAAACAAAAGTAGCTGAATTGAAAAAGGCAATTGCTGCCGGTGAATATAAAATTGATCCACAAAAACTTGCCGCAAGTATCGCTAATTTTGAATTTGATTTAATTTGATATATGTGAAGTAGTAGATGATAATTATTTCACTTTTAAGCAATATATTTATTACTAAAAGGCGCTTTCATGTCTGCTTCAACCCAATCAAAAGAATTACTTGCTCAACAATTTTCTCAACTTCAAGAGCTTGAACAAATAATTACCGACGAAAAACTTGTCTTACAGCAACATCAGCCTGATGCTTTATTACAAATTAGTGAGAAAAAAAATCAGCTCTTGCTATCTATTCAAAAGTTAGATCAACAAATACTTATTAACCAGGCATTTGCCCAAGATAAAGCCGCTGGCTTTCTTAGTCAGCAATTAACTGAAATTGAGAGTTTGTTAACACTTTGCCAACAAAAAAACCAAGTGAATGGGCAAATTATTGCACAATCACAATTAGCCGTTGAACGCATGAAAACCAGTTTATTGGAAAGTCATAATAAAACGTCTGTGACTTATGATAGTAAAGGTAAAAAAAGCGGTGGTTTGAGTAGTATAGGCTTAAAAGCATAATTCAGTTTTCAAGAATCAAAGCAGTTAAAATTAAAAATATTGTACCTTTTTAATCTCTTTACGATTAAAGCTAGCTTGAGATATTTCATACACATCTTTAAAGTCTAACTGTAATTCAGTGGTATAAGTATCTCCTACAGGATAACTTTTAACTACTTTAGCACCTCTAATCAACCCTTGTACTGATGCGGCTAATTGCTGATTATTGATTAACATATCCGCCATAGTCGTTTGACTACTAATTTTCTGACCATACACTTGTTCCGCTAATTCAACATAAGCGGCAATTTTTGACGCTTTAATGGCCATTAACATCCGCTGAGTTTCATGTTCAGATTTTTGCAGACTTATTGGCGCATAACCAATTCCATGGATAATAGGAAATGCTTCAGGCGTAACAGTTTGCCACTGAATATGCTTATCATAAACCGTTGAGCAAGAAGAAATAGCCAGTAAACTGACAGTAGTAAACAATATTTTTATCAATGTATTATTCATATTTAGACCTAACTATACAAACCGAATGAGGTTACTTTTTAATTTAAACTGCGCGTTGATTTTACTATGGTTATGACACAGCAGCCAATGCTTATGACTGAAAATTAGTTATGTGAGCATTCACTAAAATATATTTGTCTTGTTCTATACCCGCTCCACTTGAAGATGCAGATTTCAGCAAGATGAGAAAGGGTTAGCTACAAGGCATTGATTGAAGAGAATAGTTATTCTATTGTCGAAATCAATAACGCAGGAGATGACCCTTTATCGACTTGCCCGTAGGGAGCTAAGCTAGAAAACCAGTCCTGCGTTGCACTACTCGATAAGGGAATAACCATTATCAGCGTATCGCGCCTTGATCTGATTTCCTAGCTTCGCTCTGAAACTGCATCTTCAAGTGGAACGGGTATATCATAGTAAAGGTCTAAACGTAGTCAATAATCTGACGCTTAGGTAACTCTTTCTCGTTAGAACTAACAATATGTTTACCTTTTTTAGCATTTAATATAGTACATCTTTCACCCTATTCTTCTTTTACCATAGCATTAATGACCTGAGCCACGATTTCACGGTGTTTCCCTGAAAAACCAGTAAATATAATTTATGCTACAACGCTGATAACATTATTACTTAAGTTATCTATGACTCTATGACTCTATGACTCTATGACAACGAAAATAATGCATATTTCAAGCCAAGTACTTTTAACAACAATATTGCAAATACACAAACAAGTAAAGAGGCACACTTAATGCATTGTTTTCATAAATAATAACGATATATAATTAAATACACTCAGTATTTTATTTGCTTTTATTAGAGAGTTTATGCGTAATATAACCCAAACACTTGCCTTAATTACCGGCCTGATTTTAACAACTTTTACCTGTAATGCGAAGTGGTATGAAGCACAGGGCTATGCTGCTATTAATGAAAATTCCGTTGAAATAGCACGAACTAAAGCCATGGAGAATGCGTTAAAGAAAGCACTACTTGTAGCGGGTGCTAGTGTGTCGAGTATTCAACAGGTTGTTAATGGCTTATTAACACAAGATCAAATGAGTATCCGCGCAAGCGGTAGTGTTAACTCTATCGAACTTATTGATGAATTACACAGCAATAACATGATCAGCGTAACGATACGAGCTGACATTTTTCCACAAGAAAAAAAGTGTTTCGCTTCAGACTTCAAAAAATCAATATTACTAACTAAAAGTCACTTAAACCATAGAGAGCAAGCAAATATAGGAAGTATTTATCAGTTAGACTCCGCAGTAATTAGGCAACTTAATCAAAAATTACGCTCGCACGGCACTTATAGTGCTAGCAAAGTTTTATTAAAAAGTGCGACTGCATTTTCTCGTTTAAACGCTAGTTTCAATGAAGAAAAAATCAAACAATTAGCGATATCACTCGCCAATACTACTGATAGCCAATATATACTTTTTAGTGAAATTAACGATATTTCCTTTGAACAACAAAGAAGTAATAGCTGGAAAATTTGGCAGCAAGGTACTTACCCTAGAAACTTTGATTTTACTTTTTATTTATACAGTGGTGTGAATGGTGAGTTGGTTTGGCAAAACGACTACCAGAACACAGGTATTTGGGAGTTTAACAAACGAGAGAAAATTGATGTTAATGGAACAATATTTTGGCAAAGTAAATACGGCGGCATGATCAGTGGACTACTTGATAACATAGTAAGTGACATTGATGAAAAGATCATGTGTGAGCCAAGCGAAGGAAAAATACTTCAGATAAAGGGCAATCAAGTTCTTATCAATTTAGGCCGCCATCACGGTGTAAAAATTGGTGATGAGTTTTCACTTCTTCATATCAGCAATTTCAAAAGCGATAACGGTAAACATTATGCAAGTTATAATATAAGTCCACTCAAGGTTAAAGTAACTAAGGTAACAAAACAAAGCGCTACAGCTATTACCTTTGACAATGGTTTATTAGGTAACATTCAAATAAATGATTTAGCAGTACGTTATTAACTTTAAAAAATAAAAATCAACTTGAACGATGTAAACAATATATACCCGCTCCACCTCAAGATGCAGTTTCAGAGTTAAGCTAGGAAATCAGATCAAGGCGCGATACGAAGATAATGGTTATTCAGGAGAATACATCTCCTGCATTTTGCTAATAAGCTACATCCATGTAGCGTCCTTACCAAGTAGTGCAACGCAGGACTGGTTTTCTAGCTTAGCTCCCTGCGGGCAAGCCGATAAAGAGTTTATTAGCTTGGATAAATTGAGTTATAAGCTGTGTAACGTAAAATCAAAACCAGCGATGCTGATAATAGCACTTTCATTAATTGGCATTTTGTCATAAACCACTTGCTGGTTAATCATAAGAACTTTACTGTTATCTGTAGTACCCAACTCAATAGATTTCTCAGGCCTTATATAAAAACCATTTTGATAAATTAGATAGGCTACTATATCGACTTGGTCTTGATCATGACCCAGTTCAATTCGATCATTATGAATACTTAACGACACTTCATTTCCCAGTAATATCCAACGAGAAATCAAATCAGTATCCATTGATGTCCAAGCCATTTTATAACTATTAAGGTCAACAAGCTGAACAACACTGCACTTTAATTGCATCATTAGGGCTGATGAATTTTTTGATAGAACTTTTAGTTCTAATTGGCAAATAGCGATGTTATTTGCAGTTGAACCGCCACCGAGAGTTAATTGAGAGTCCTCATTAACATTAACTTTTTTATGTGTTATCAGCTGAGTATTATTAAAAAAACTGCCGTTAGTACTCCCTTGATCTTCAAGGTAAAAATTATTTTTTTCACGTAAAAACCGACATTGCTTGCCAACTCGAGATATTTGTTTATAACCAATCGCAAACGAATTAGCAGGGTTATTGACATTACGCCCTACCTCTAATGTGCTAGCCGTAAAAATATAACAATTTGCCAAGGCACCCTGACCAACCACAGCACCTTTAATCGGCTGGATATATTGATCGATCTTTTTGCGGAGCTCGATAAGTTTCTCTAGATTGTTATTGTCTAGTCTAATTGAAGAAGGCTGATGAATATATTTGTCGATAAGGCTATACGCTTTATAATATTCTTTATTTTTAAAGGCCATTAACACTAGTCTAAATGACGCTTCCACTAACGGTTTACTAACATTTTCTGTCAAATTTAGGTTTAAGTCTTTCGCTTCTATTAGTAATTTTATTGCCTGCTCTGGCTGGGTAGTCACCATTGACTTACCTGATAAAAATTGTTTTTTACCTTTAATAAAGCTAGCTGACTGCTCTACTAAGCTTTTCGCATCGATATTATCTGCATTCAGCTTTAGCGCATTTTCGATAGTTAACTGAACCTTGTTATAATCACCTAAATCAACATAGTCCAAAGCCTTGTCAGATAAATCTTTCGATAATTGAACTTGGTTAATATAAGTAATTTTTTGCGCTTGCCATTGCGGTTGTCTAAAACAAAGTAAAGGGGATATTTTATCATGATAATCCAACCAACCTTGGGCATGTTGCTCGCTAGCAAGCTGTGTTAGTGCGATTGTATGTTGACGTTTACATTTGGCTAAATAGACTAAACCCAGCAGTAAAAAGGTTAATACGCCGGCAAACAAATAATAAAAATAGTAAGGTGTATTCTTGCGAATAAAAACCAATGTTTTAACATGACCTTCTATTTTTTTTGCTTCAATACCTAGCAGAGCAAAACTTTTATGCAACGCAATCTCAAGCTCATCCATTGGGATATAAGATACATAACTATATTTTTGACTATTAATTTGATGTAACAGCTCTTTTTCGACGCCAAAATCTTGTAGTAAATGGACTGATATAAAACCATTGAGTTGCTTTAACTGCTCATGTATTAAGCGTAATTCATCGACTAAAAAATGTTGAAATTTTAATTCAAATTGATAACGACGGGGTAAGTTTTTTAGTTTAATCACAAGAATGGCCCCCATATCTTGAGCCAACTTTCTGGCATTGTCAGCAAACCATTGCGATTGGCATTGTCGGTCACAATTGATAAAATCATTAGAAAACTCACCATATTCGTTATGTGTTTCCACTTGTTTTTTCGAGTCTAAATCAACCAAATAGGCAGATAACTCATATCGCCATGTAGCCCTTGGTTCATCATGCAATTGATTAACATCTAGATTAAAGCGGATAGCTAAGTTTATTTTATTTTTGTTTAACTCAATGAGTGCTTGTTCGGTAATTTTATTCGCCCCCATTAATAGTGTTTTGTCGGCTACTTCAAAATTTTCAGCGATAAGCTGTTCGCTAATGGTTCTTTCTATCATTGAGTAGGCTGGTTGTAATTGCTTACTCATTTGATGATGCGGTTTAGTTAATAATAAAATTTTCCACGTTTGCTGTGCGGGTATTTTTTTATTTGTATTTTTTGATGCCTGTGTTGAAGGGCCGCTTTCGGGGAAAAATAACGTGTTAATCGATAATATCAATACAATAAAAACCAGTAAGCTGATGAAGAAACGCCTAAGTGTTAACTTGGCCTTTTGGGCTTTATCCTTGACTAACTCAATACCGTTTGGCTGTAGATTTTGACTCTGCTGCTCAGGGTTAATAGGCTTTTGTATAACACTTGTTTTATGAGGTAACGTAGGTTTAACCCTAAACGTATCTGAAGGTAAAAATGAAAGTGCTTGCGCCAAATTGATAATTAAATCAGTAGTTATTGTTAGTTGTTTATTAATCTCTTGTGCATTTTGCTTAGGGACTAGAAAAGACGTTTTAACATCCATTTTGCACCATTGCTGTATTTGTTTATTGGCTAAGCTTTGTTTGAGATTAACGTCTTCTACTCGATGAATCTCTCTACTGGTGGTATTAACTTCACCCGTTGCACAAATAACTTGATCGCCAGGATTCACCTGACCGTTGCCTAATATTTCTCTGTTTTGTGCCGCATGAGCCAAATAAAAGGCCAGTTGCCAACTATTACCCTGATCAATACGCTGGGATATGTTGATGCGATAACTACAAGCGCCAAAATCTTGTTGGATAATACCCGCGCCATTTTTTACAAAGTTATGGTAGGCATTACTAATGCTTGCCGTTGTAGAGGTACCATTAATTGAAACAATGGAACTTATATCCGCATCATCGATAGCTGTTATATTTTGTATGGCAACTAACCCTTGAGTTGTCGCAACAAAAATATGTAATTTCATCGGTATTTTGTTTGTCCTATATTTTTAGCTTCTTAACCAGACGACAGCCGTTCCATTTGATTACATTAAGTACAGCCGGCTATTTGGGTCTGTTAACAATTTGAAGCTATTATCTTTATCTTCCATTAATAACTGACTGCGTCCATCACTTATGCTTGGAAAATACAAACAATCGACTTGATCATCATTGGTTATATGAACAGCAAATGTATTAGTTAAATGCTGCTCTGCAGGATGGTTCATGGATAAAATAACATAAACTTGGCTTGGATGACTTCTATCTCGTTTAAATTTTAATGAAAAATACTCGGTTAGCCTCTCTGGTAACGCTTCACTTGAACTTGCAGCAACTTGCAAACCTGATTGAGCAAATTTTAATTGTTCAATTAGCTGTGTATATGTTTTTCGTAAGTTTAGATCAGTATTTATCTTTTTAATAAGATATTGTCTGCGTGCAACAAAATGCGGTTGACTGTTACCTTTGACCAATTGAAAAATATCATTAAAAACAACAATAAAATTATCTCCATTCTTACCTTGTAGTGGGCCGCGCAATGAGCCGTGTACATCGCCATGCCCTGACGCCTGTGTAAGGGAAAGATAAGCAGAATTTGCACAAAATAATTGCTGTGCTAATTGTTGATGATTTTCTTGAACGTTATTATTAGTCATTAACTTCTCCATAGAGTAAAGCAAATATATCTTTGAATATGGAAACATCAGAGCAATAATTTGTCTCACAATCACTTGAAGTTAACCAATAATGAGATAATTTTTCACTCGATGATTGCACAATATGCTGGCAGTGAGCTAACCCGTCATAGCCGTCTTGATAAGTGTCTAATAGATCAGGGCTGGGCAACTGTTGAAAACCTGCTTTATTATTCGCATTAAAAGCGGCTTTACTTGCTTGCATAATCTTTTTTAGTGCAAGTGATTGCATTAATAACTTTTGGCTTTGAGTAAAAAGAACTGTATTTATATTTTCTCTGTCAGCACCGATATTAGTGTCGTTATCATTAGTTGGCGAGGCTTGTGATAGTGTATTCATTTTTTCTGCAAACCAACTTCTTATTTTTTTCCCATCTGATTCAGGTAATAACGCCAAGCTAAACCCTAAATAACGACTATCTTGGTGGCTATAAAAAATGTAACTAATCGCCATTATCACCTGAGTCATTATATTTTGTAGCGCAACTAACCCTTGTTGATACTGAGAATAATTTTGTTGAGGAAGATCGACTAATTTTTGCCTAACCATAAGTGGTGACTTTCTTTTGGCTTGAACTAAGGTGGCTTGCCATTGACCAAAAATAGCTAAACGGGCAAAGGACAGTGCTAACGTTTTACTATAGGGATGATGTTGATTAAGTGGTTCGATGAAATGCCACTGAGCCTTTGTTAAAAATTTAGGCGCTTGACATAACCAACTGTAGTCTTGATTCTCTGATGAATGACTAAACAGTATTTCGTGAATCACATCTGGAGAATATTCTCCTGCGTCAGTATTAAAACCAATAGTACCGGCATTATCTAATGCGAGTGACTGTTTTGCTTGTTTAATCGCTTGATCAGTATCCATTACACCGTAAAAAGCTGAAGCATAAAGTTTATACCCCGGTGAGGTCTCATCAAGCACTGCATATTGCCAAAAAGATAGAACAGTTTCATCACTGAGTACATCAGTACTGACTAAATTTTCATTGGAATTTTTTTTATCTAACCACTGACTGACATAACGGAAACGTCTCTGTTGCTGAGCTGGTATCAGGTGCTCACCAAGAAATTGATATATTTGTTTTTGTAAGTCAGAGGATAATGCTTTTATTACTTGCTCATTGTCACTGCCTTTAAGACGCTGTTCAATAGACGTTAATTGTTCAGGAGCAAGCGTAACAATCATTTCTAGCAAAACAGCTAACAGCCCAACTCTAGTTGGCGAAATAATAAAAGACTGCGATGAAAAAGTTAACGCCAACCCTGCTTTATTCAACGCTATATTACTATTATCAGTCTGATAGGGTTGTTCAAATGCTTGCCTAAATCGTGCCGGAGTAATATTTTCATCAACCCAAAAAAATTCGAGCAAAGGTGCATTAGCCAGTGTTTTTGTTGGATAGTTAACCACAGCCCAAGCCAAATAACTCAGCTCTAAACAGGCTTTGCCATAATTGCGACAAACCAGGTACTGGGCCACTTTATTAACATCGTCAAAACGAAATTTTTTATCTGAAAGACCTGGGGTATCCCTAAGACTGTCAATAAATACATTAAAAGATTCGCTTACGCCATAGCGTGCTATTTGAGAACTGAGATTAACGGTCATAACAATTAATAATAATTTTATTATGTCCTAACTTAAACATTTTTCATCGTTTAATCAATGTTATACCAAACAGATTAATTTAGTGATCAATTTTAATGAGAATAAATTTTCAAGAACGAGGCGCTTGATTGAGCACTTAGCGATAAATTATTAGCAAACAAATTACATATCACTAAGCCTAACTATGTCGGCACTTATTAGGGTCTGTTTAAATTGCACATTTATTTTCTGTTAATATCCAGTTTTTACTTAACCACTGCCCGTTTAATCTGATGTTGTTTAGCATCAAACGTTGATGATCATATTTATAAAATGCTCGTAAGCTTTTTAAAGGTTTACCGCTGAGTTGGTTATTAATCAATTTGGCCAATTGCCAGTCCACCACTTTAGGAAATAAACGTACTGGGGTTCCTGATAAATGGTATTGCTGCAACCAGAGGCGCTCTTGGCTAGCTAATTGTCCTTGAGCAATACGAAGCCATTCACTCGGTTGCTGTTCGTCATTAGCATTAACATTTTGATAAAAAGTTTTTGCAAGCGTGACTTTTTTGTTATTTAACACTCCAAATTTCATTCCTATACACTGATACAAAAAGGTAAAAAGGCCTTGTCTTGCTGACGATTCATTTGGCCAGGCAAGTTCGATACTAATAGAATTATCTGATATTAGTTGTTGATAAATGGCCGATGTACTGTCTTTGTTTACTGCGTTGATTACTTGTTTTTCAGACTTGTTATTAGCTTTTTTATTAGATAGTATTGGTTGCTTGTCTGTTAAGGGTTGCTTAGTTTTTTTTATACTTGACTGAGGAGAACCGGCATTTTTTTTTATTAAATCTATTGCTTTCTTTGGTAACTCCGGTAAGTCAACATTGGCAAATACCAGTGACCTACCCTTATTATTTATCGTTTGCTTTAACGCTTTTGATGGCTGATTTTTTGTTGTTTTTTCTAATAATATTTGCTGCCAGATATTAATATTCCAAATGCTAATCAACCAATAAATGATTAAGATGGTTAGGGCTAAAGCGATAAATTTATAGAGGTATGAAGTATTAACGCCAAGCATATTAGTGCTCCTAATTTGTTAGCGTAAGTAGTGACGTTTTATTCATACGCTCTACTAAATCTTGCAAATAGGCTTGGCGCTTAATTGCCCGTTGTTTATCTGACTCTTGAATTGAAAGCTTAGTATCATTAGTGACAAGTGCTTTGGCGTGAGTCAACAACGGTTGTGCTACTGGCAACTCTTGTTGTGCTTGTTCATTATTTTGGCTATCCGCTAATTTATATTTTTCTTCTTGCGCAACAAGTTGAGCTTGCAACGTCGCTAGCTGTGTTTCTAATTGAGTAATACGACTGTCTTTATTGCTTAAAAGTTTGGCTTTAAATTGCTCCAGTTTTTTATCTACATCGCTTAAGACTGTTTCTGCTGCTTGTTCAATTTGATTTTGTGGTAAAAATAACGTTAATTTCTGTAATTCATCTTTGGGGACAAGCAAATAGACACTGGCCATAAGTACGATAAGGGTAAATAAAATTTTCATGGGGTTATTCCTTTCTTTAATTAATATTTATGAATTATGGCTTTATAATTTAACGCTTAATTTTCTTTAGTTTTAGCCGTTACTTTCTGATATTTAATACTAATTAAAGCGCGAATAATCGTTGCTGTCGGTAGGCCAATAACCGTCGTCATAAACGCCATAGAGAACTGCTTTGTTAACCCTGAGATGATTAACTGAACGTTTTCAGGGCTTAAAGGTTGTTCAGATAAACTGCCAATACCTAAGCTGATACCGAATAAGGTAAAGGTTAGCGCAAGTGTTGCTATAGCATTTCCCGATTGCAATCCAACTTCTTGCCAATAATCAGCTTCATTAGGTTGCTTTAATTGCACAATGGCATAAATCCCTAACGTAACAAGTAGCGTATATAGTCCGATAAATGCGGAGCTAAAAAACCGATCTAACCAAACAAGTATGCCACTTAATGGTAACTCAGTAACATAGCTTACCGCCGCGAGTAAAATAATACCTAAACCTATTACAGGGATAATTGTCGGCATTCTTTTACCTATGTTTTTCACATTTTCACTGATGTTATCGTTGATATTGAGATCAGGGGAAAATCGCATTAGCGTGCTCCTGCTCTACTTTTAAAAATACTATCATCCGTTATTTTTAAAGAATATAACCAATGTGCCATCGGCGATTTTTTGCTTTCACTGCCCGCGTGTACTAAAAAGGTTAATTCGTAATGTTCAAAGGCATTTTTTGCCATAATGCTATTACTTGCTGCAATTCGGTCATCACGTAAGACCATGCGTTCTAAATCCACTAAGCGCTTAATTAACTGCTTAGTTTCTTGCTCACGTTGATAAGTAGTTAATTTTTTTGTCGTTAAATTATCAAGTAAAGCGGCTCGTTGACGTTCTAAATTTTCTAAGGTAAATAAACTGTTAGGCTTTGCATTAACATGACTTGTCATGCTGATAACAAGTGTGGCTACAGCCAAAATTTTGCTTAAATTTTTCATGTGTTACTCCTGATAAAATAAAGTGGTAACGGTTGAAGGCTTACTTGCTTCGCTAATCATTTCAGCACTTTGTTCATTGCCGTAGGCTACTTCGTATTCAAGTGTTTGAGCGTCTAAAGCAACCAGTTTTGCCATATAACTCAGCATTAGAGCCTCTTGGTCTAACAGTGATTGCTCGGTCGATACACTCATTAATAACTGGCGTAAATATTCTTCTGAGCTAATATCAACGCCATTAATTTTTGGCGACTGGTTTCCTTGATGGCGGTTTATTGCCATCTTTAGGTTTTGAATTTGATTGAGGTTTTTACTGTATTCGTTGGTGTACGGTGAAGCCTTTTCTACGCCAAGGTGCATTAACGATTGGTCGACTTGCTCGATAACTTTTTCCATGCGTTGTCGAGCGGCAATTTGTGCTTGCTGAATTTGATAAGATTCATTATTAGTCATTTTTCCTGATTGTAACCTCAGTTTATCAAGGACATTTTTGTAGAGTGTTTGTTTCTTCTCAAGCGCACTTTGGTGCAGATGATGGCTTTCTTGTAATGAATCTAAATACTCAGATTTATATTGTAATAATTCAAAGCGTTGATTTTGAGCTACTTCACCCTCTAGTTCAGGCATCACTTGAATTATTGCTTTAATAACAGCAACGTTTTCCTGCATTTCAACATCAAGCTCTGTCATACGCGTTGCCATTGGCGATGCCTTAAAATCTTTTTGAATACGCTTTTCAATAATATTAGCGGGTAATTTAATCAGTTTATCACTGGCAACAGGTTTCCATTCGGATGATACTGAGCCAAATTGAATATCATTTGCAAAAGCGATTTGAGTGGTGTTCAAAGCTAATAAGGCGATTAAACCTAGTGACTTTAAGATTGATTTTTTCTCTCTAGTTAGTTTGTTTGTTGTAATGACGTTCATAACAGCCTCCTTAATGATTTAACCAATAATGTTTACGTTCAATTTCATCTCGCAGTACTCGACTAATATTTAATGCGCTAAGCTGTGACGAGTGTAGAGATTCTAAAGACAACAATGCCATAGCCGTGTCTAAAAATGAGGTGTAATCGTCAAAATAGAGATCTTGATTTGGGTAGATGCGTTTAAACCTTTCCACTTCTCTACTTGCGGTAATAACATCACCTGATTTAATAAAGTTGAGTGTCGCTATTGCCATCATTTTCATAATGACAACATCGTGCTCATCGTTGTGGTTATATGCTCTATTTTGCAGCGCACTACTAACGCAACCGCTCATTGCTTTAGCCGCCGCTAAATATTGTGCGTTAGAGGCAATTGACTCTGCGTGGTTTGCCATATTTTGGGCGTGATCTTGGCAATCAGTGTCGGCCGGTTGAGTATATCTGTCGGCATTTCTATCGAGATATTCGTTTTTTGCTTTAGGTGGTATGGTTGAACATGCCGACATTGTGATGGCTATTAATAAACATATTATTAATTTAGTTGTTGTCATCTTGGTCAGAAAATTTTGCTTTGTGATCATAACCCGCTCCCTTTTAAAAAGGTCATTATTTAGTTAATGAGGGTTATGAAAAGCTGTGAAGGATTTTTTGGATAAAAGTTAAAATCAAGCTAAATTTATTTATATTGGGTGTTGATGACAAGTCTGAAACCGTTAGCATTTGATCTCTGTGAACGGTTATAACGACTTCTAAAGGCCGAGCGTAAAAAACTGGCTTGGTTTAACCAAGAACCGCCACGAATAACACCTGCATCACAATTCCCATTACCATTAACCCAAGCACTGCCGTCGCTAGGGGCACCTTGGTAATTATTATGCCAACAATCTTTAGTCCATTCCCAAACATTGCCATGCATGTCATATAAACCAAAGTCATTGGGAGTAAAACTTCTGACCAAAGACGTTTTACGATCATTGCCACAAATACCACTAAATTGACTAAAGCGTGCCTTTAAACAATCAATGTCAGTGCCCCATGCATATTGTGCATTGCTGCCGGCTTTCGCGGCATACTCCCATTGAGCTTCTGAAGGTAAAGAAAATACTTCGCCTGTTGTTTTATTTAACCAAGGGATAAATTGCTCAACAATATCAAGATAACTAATCCCAATCACGGGACGATTACCCCGGCTCCATCCTTCGTCCTTGGGTTGCATACTGCAATCACCACTGATTACACAGGCGTCCCAAAGGGTAAAAGTTACCTCAGTCGCCATCACTCTAAAAGTATTGATAAACACGGTGTGAACAGGGCCTTCTCGTTCTTTACATTCAACACCTTGATTACAGCCCATGCTAAATTTTCCTGATGGTAAGGTAAGTAAATTATTTAAGAGCTCATTAGTTGCTTGTTCAACTACTTGTTGGCGTTTTTTTTCTTGCAACTGTTGTTCATGTTTTTCGCTATTTTTTATTTCAATAGTCAGTTGTTTAATCGCATTAATGGCTTGGGTAACATGCAAGCCTTGTGGGAAAGTTGTCTGATACTCTTGATAAGCCACCATAGAATGCTCCTGTTGTACTTTATGCCATAATTGCGATTCTTTTTGCTGATAAATTTCTGCTAATTTTTTCAGTAACAACGCATCAACATTACCTGTTATAACCAGGTTTTCATTTTTTTCAAAAATTTCAATCGCACCTTTAGTACGAAGATCAAGCTTACCGTTCAAATCTAATTGGAAGCCCTGTTGAATAAGTTGGCGCTGAGCATTAATGATTTGTTGTTGGCGTAGACTGACTTGACTTGCGGCGAGTATTTCCGTTTTCTCTAATAAATTAGTTAAAGATTTTTTTGCTTCATTAAGGTAGTTACCTTTGGGTCTCTTTTGTAAATAAGCCTTATAGTCTTCAATGGTATTGTTCTTTTTAGCTTGCACCCATGCTTGCTTGTCGCTATTTATTGTATTCCTATGTTTATTGTATTGCCCATACATTGCTATTAAGCCCATCAAAGCAATGGCGAATAACCCCAAGGATAAAAGTTTTTTAGGTAGGGTATTCTTAACTAGTCTAATTTTAGATAAGAAGCTTTTTATCCAGCTAGCCTTTAATAGATTATTAGTGAAAAAGTTTGTTTGATTTTGACTGCTTGCACCAAGGTATTCTTGTTGTTTTGTCTCGAGTAGTGTTTTCAATTGCTGCGTTGTTTTATTGGTCGTACTTAGCCCTACTTCCAGTAAAATATTTATCTCTGCGTTAGATGGCATTTGCGTACCAGCACTAAACTGTTTGTTTACTGTATTTACCCACAAGATAAACGCCTGTAATTCACTCGAATTGGCACATTGTTGTTGAATAATATGTGCAATAAATGTGTTTAATCCTGATTTGTCTAACTGGTTAATATCACCCAGTACCTGTAATAAAGTTAAATCAGTTGCTTTTATTTCCCCTTGCGTAATCAATAGCGTTACAATTTTATTTTCTAACGGTGTTAGCTCAGGCTTTATCTGACTACTACTTGGCGCTACCCAAACAGCGGTGTCTTCGTTATCATCAGTGACTGGCAGACTATTTTCTTGATAAGCGATTGCATGATTAAGTGCAGCGAGAAATGTAGCGCCATCATCAGGTCGTTGCGCAGCGCTTTGAGATATAGCAAGCAGTATTAGGTCATTTAATGGTTGACCTATTTCAGGAGCATACTCGATAGGATCTTGAAATCGGCCTACGGGCAAATGTCCGGTAAGCATTCGATAAGCTAAAACCCCCAAACTATAAATATCACTGGCCGGTTTAACATGCTTAGCGCTTTCTTGTTGTTCTGGGCTCATGTAATTTTTACTGCCCATACCAAAACCGGTTTGACTGTGTTCACTAAGGGGCAGTTTAGCGATACCAAAATCACTTAGTTGCACCTGATTTTGATCGTTAATTAATATATTAGCCGGTTTAATATCCCGATGAACAAGGCCATTTTGGTGGACAAAACAAAGCGCTTGCGTCAGTTGTTTTAAGTAATAAATGGCTTGTGTGCTGGCTATTTTTTTAGGATGTTGCTCTTGGGGCAGCTCTACTAGGGCACCTTGACTAAAGGCATCTTTTCCGATTTCATTCACTAAGGTATGCTGGATAAAAGGCATAACGTAATAAGGCGTACCGTCTTCAAGTTCGTCAAATTCATACATTTGGACAATATAAGGATTTGCTGCAAGTTTTCGAAGGCTACGCGCTTCGTCAATAAAGCGTTGCTTTAGCACATGCTCAGGATCGTTAGAGACCGATGTTACCTGGCTAAGTAAAGTGGCATCTTTAACTTTAAACACTTTAATGGCAACGTGGACATCTAATTTAGGATCTTGGGCCAAATAAACAAAGCCGAAGCTGCCTGAACCAAGCTCTTTCAGTATTTTGTATTTACCAATAAACTGCATTTATTTTTAATTACTCTTTACCTGCTGATAAGCAGGTTTATTGAATTATCGTTTACGTTACTAGAGGTAATCAGACCCACATCATTAAATTATTGCCCATTTGTGCTGGTTAAAATACGTCAAGTCAGCGTTGTTCTCAATCCCGTTGGAGAATATGAAAGATAGTATATTCTACTCTTTAGTCGGTAATTTGAGGGTTTATCTTACCTCTAAGCGTGATTTTTTTCACGGTAAATGTGTTACCAATAAAATTAATGGTCGCTTTAAAATTGAGCTCAGCTAACATTTTTTTAATATTACGAAGTAATTTTGCTGTACCGATTGATGATTTATACCATATTTCAGTACGGGTATAACGGATCTCTGTTGGACGATAAGAGTCGTAGCCAGAAAAAACCACCAAGTATTCTTCAAGTTTGGCAAAGTTTTCACCACTAAAACCGTCAAAAATCAAATTGTAACCTGCATTCATTTGATTAGTACCTGGACGGTCTAAGCCTAAGTGACTATTACCGCCATCAGTCATCCATGCGAGCTTTTCAGCTAGAACAGCGCCTAAATCAGAGGCCATCAGCCGTGAGTTATCAGTAGCGTTTTCTAAAATGCAATCAAGATCACATTTGCTAGGTACGTTCCATGGCTTAGTATTGTCAATTTCAAAATTTCCCAAACGTCTACCTGTTTGCACATTCAGTAATCGCCCTTCAATTCTGGCGCTCACTTTTGTGCTATACCCTTGAGCTTGTGTATTGACATAAATAGAAAATATTACCGCAATGTCGATAGGAGGTCGTTTAATTGAGCGGGCAATATTAATAATTTCTGCATCGGTTCGATTTATTCTCCCCTGATCAAACGCACCTAAAGTAATAGCGGTCTCATCATAAACATCAAAATTATTATCATGCATTTGGTTTACTAACGCACCAATGACTCGATTAAATACCGGGCTATTACGAGAGACACTACCTTTATTAGCATCATTACCAATCACAAGTATATTAGCATTATTGGCCGCATAAACAGAGATAGATGAGATAAGGAACGACGTTAGAATCAAGAAGCTAAATAAACGGGACATACGATGTCCTCCATGGGTAATTTTACATTTTGTAATGAGTATTATAAAAACCTTTGGGCGATTTTTTATCTTTTAAGATTTAAAAACAAATAAGTTAATTAAACATTTTTTCCCAGCCAAGTACCTTTATACGTTTTTCTGATAAAGGAATTTCCTCTTTCAAAACAGTTTCTACTTTAGTTCGAGCCAATTTATTATCCGCAAGGTCTGTTCTATTATTAACTAAAGTATTATTTTTGGTATTACGCATGATGTTATGTAATCGTAAAGCACGGAGTTTTTCAACTTTTTCATACCGTTGTTTATCAAATGAATTACGAGGAATTAACTCGTTCTTCTTAATTGTCTTTTTAACGTAACGTTGATCCTTAGCGTCAGCGGTCAATAAAACGTTTGATTGTTTTTCACCTTTTATTGATACCCCATTTATTGATGCCTTCCTTATTAAATTATCATTGAAAGTCGATTTAATAGGAGTATCTGACAATTGATAAGCTTTATATTTAAAATGCTCTCGAGCAGATAAAACTTTATTAACATATTTCTGTGTGGCGGGAATAACCGTTAAACCACCCGATTTATTCTGAACCGCAGAGCCACCATTATAATGAGATAAAGCGATATCAGTCCTTTGGTCATATCTCACTAATAATTTCTTGATAAAGCTAACACCTAACTCGATATTTGTTTTTGCATCGAATAATCGATCAGATGAAATACCAAACACACCTTCTGCTGTGGCAGGCATGATTTGCATTACGCCTTTCGCACCAGCATGACTTAATGCGCTAGGGTTAAAATCTGACTCAATTTTTGCAATAGCTAATGCTAATGCAGGATCAATATTTTGACGATTAGCCTCATCAACTAAAAATTTTTGTATAGCATAGTTTTTAGTTGAGCTATTCGCTGTTGCCATTGATGAGTGCAGCAGAGTCATCATGATTAATGTTGAGAGAGTAAAAAGCTGTATTGGGTTCATAAGTTAATCCGAAATGGTCATTTGTTGTAATCGGCTACGCCAGGCTTTATTAGACACAGTTATCGACAATTGAGGGTGCTTTACCTGTTGCCTTAAGGTAAAAACTTCTGCAAAGGTTAAGTTGGGGTTTACGGCAACAATTAGATTTTTTTCTTTTGAAAAACTATCAATCGAACGTAATGCCAATGATTGGTCATAAAATTTGTCATCAAAGAAAAAAGCAAGTTGTGTTTCGTTCTGACTGTTACTATTATCTTCACTGTCGATTTCAATATCGATGGCTGAATTTTTTTGGATAAACTCTGTCAATTTAGTCGTGTTACTCTCTATTTTTGTTGGAAAACTCATTGAAAGCAAAGAAACAATAAGCAAGGTAAAAAAAGCCATTGAAAGGCCTAATGCGACTTCGGTCATGGCACTAGAGGTTGTATCTTGCATAGAGGATCCTAGTAATAGTGGTTAATTATTACTATGAAATATTTTGAGGGCTTTTTTTAATGAATTGAGAATAATATCTAAGGAAGTTAATAACTATTTTTAATAGGCATCTAAAAAGGCTCTATTTAAACCCATCCGGTTTAATGATAATGTAGCCCATATAGATAATTGCGTTTAGGTAATTAATGACAATTCGCACCCTAATTTTAACAGGCTTAATTTGCCTAATATGGTTCCCCTTGACTAGTAATGCAAAAGTAGATTATGTCAGCCTCCATGAAATAGAAACGCCAGCTCGCCAGCCTTTGTCAGTAAAACTTAATATTGTCGAAACACACCAAGAAAGCCAACTGTACTTCACCTTATTGAATCAAAATGTCGAAACTGTATTAGATTACCAACGCATCAATAATCATATGCTAAGGCTTAAAAGCCCTCATTATATTATTGGTAAAGCGTCAATTTTAGTGTATGAATTTGAACATAATGCTTGGCGACAGACCCATTCAGTTAATATTTCCAATTCACTGACCGTCACGAAAATAGATAAATTATCATTGGCACAAACCACTGAAACAAAAACAAAGTGCCTATTAATCCACCAACCTAAAGAAACACTATGGGCTATCGCGAGCAAGTACAAAGACAAATGGGCCGTTGATGTTTTTAGCGCCATGCTGGCAATTTATAGAAGTAATCTAAATAAATTTACTCAACAACATATTGGCCAGCTCATCAAAAACGTAGAACTGGCTTGTCCGAGTAGGAAAACAATCGCTATGATGGGGAAGAAAGCAGAAATGAAAAGAGAGTTTCATCGATTAAATAATACTTCATTACAATAAAGTAGCTGTTACGAATAGCTAATTGTCTTTTATTGCCTTAGCTTGAATTAACTTTGATTGACAAAGTTCAGATCGACTGCGCTTTGTAATTAAGACCAGTGCTACCCCGATCACCGACATAACCCCACCACAAAGTGCTAAAAATTCAAATTGTTAATGGAACAAAATATAAGCATCTATCGCAGTAACTGATGGTACCAGATAAAATAAGCTCGCAATTTCAGAAGCAGCCCCTCGATTAATCAATTGCATTAGTAATAATATAGCACCAATCGACAAGCCCAATAACAACCAACCCATAGCGAGTATTAATTGAATATTCCAGTCATGCATGCGTCAAAAAGCCGAACCAAGCTATTTATTGTGGATAATCAGGAAACTTTTTAATGAGATCATAATAAGGTTATTTTATTTTGCTTGAAATGATTTATACTACCGCGGATTAAACATATTAAGTCTTCGTAACTCAGCTGGATAGAGTGCACCCCTCCTAAGGGTGATGTCGTGGGTTCGAATCCCGCCGAGGACGCCATATTTTAGTATTAATAAAAGAAAAAAGTCGCACACTCCATCTTGAGCATGCGACTTGAATTTTCAGTCAATAAATCAATTATGAAATTATTCTGATTGTGATGTTTTTACTTCCATGTCATCAGCTACTGAGGCATTACTCAATATCGCTGAAACGGCCATTATTAGTACTGCAACAATAACCGTAGTCAGCTTAAATCCTCTAGGGGATGACTTACGCATTATATTTACCTAATTATTATTCGATTGCATTTATAGTTTTTTATTAAAAAATTAACGATACTAAACAGGTACAACAATTAACTTTTTAGATGGATGTGCAATCTGCCTAAAAAATAAACTATTTATCTTGATAATTCAAGTAAATAGTTTATTTATCTTGTGTTTCATCAGAAATATACGATTGATACGCGTGTTCCTGTTCAGTTGATGTGATTAACATTTTAATCACAGCCCTTGATACTCTCTCTTCAGAGTCCGAGATTACCACATAGCATCAATGTACTTTAACTGTTAAGCCATTTTCACTCCGTAAAAGTAGATCACCTAATTAATGAAACTGGTAAAACTAATGAACACCTTCACATAAATCAATCAAAAACTACTGAACTATAAACTCATCGCTATTGATGAAATCTGGCATATTCGAGTCAATTAAAAAGATCATTTATAAGGTAATTGGCGGCTTTAACAGCTTATTCACATAATGATCTTCAACTTATCACGTTATCCTAAAAACTATCCTTACTTCTATATAACAAAAAACTATTAAAAATATAAAAAATAATACGAATTAATTTGCGCTATGCCCTGTGGTAGTGGAAAATACGCGCAATTGACTTGTGTAAAACAGTCTCACTACAAAACAGATCTGGAGCTAATATGTCGGCGCGTCAAGAACTAGCGAATGCAATTCGTGTTTTAAGCATGGATGCAGTACAAAAAGCAAAATCAGGACACCCTGGTGCCCCCATGGGAATGGCGGATATCGCTGAAGTTTTATGGCGTGATTTTTTAAAGCATAACCCAAGTGATCCTAACTGGGCTGATCGTGACCGCTTTGTACTTTCTAATGGTCATGGTTCAATGCTAATTTATTCTCTCTTGCATTTATCCGGTTATGACTTATCTATAGACGACTTAAAAAACTTTCGTCAATTACATTCTAAAACACCAGGTCATCCAGAATATGGTTATACACCCGGCGTTGAAACAACCACAGGCCCACTTGGCGCCGGTATTTCAAATGCGGTAGGTATGGCGATTGCTGAAAGAACGTTAGCAGCGCAATTCAACCGTGAAGACCATGATATTATTGATCACTTTACCTATTGTTTCTTAGGTGATGGTTGTTTAATGGAAGGGATTTCTCATGAATCCTGTTCATTAGCTGGCACATTAGGTTTAGGCAAACTCATCACTTTCTGGGATGACAACGGCATTTCTATTGATGGCCATGTTGAAGGCTGGTTTACTGATAATACCCCACAACGTTTTGAAGCATACGGATGGCATGTAATCAGTGTTGATGGTCATGATTCTGCCGCTATCGCCGCTGCTATTGTAGAAGCAAAATCAGTAACAGATAAGCCGAGCATGATTTGTTGTAAAACAGTGATCGGTTTTGGCTCTCCTAATAAATCTGGCACACATCATTGTCATGGTGCACCTCTAGGTGACGATGAAATTGCAGCGACACGTGAATTTTTAAACTGGCCTCATGCGCCATTTGAAGTTCCTGAAAATGTTTATGCCCAATGGGATCAAAAAGAAAAAGGTGCTGCTGGCCAAGTAAGCTGGAATGAAAAATTCAGTGCTTATCAAGCCGCTTACCCTGAGCTTTCAGCTGAGTTTGAACGTCGTGTAGTTAATGGTGAATTACCACAAGACTTTGAAGATAAAGCCAATGCCTTTATCCAAGAATGTCATGAAACTAGCGCAAACATCGCCTCGCGTAAAGCCTCACAAAATACCATTGAAGCCTTCGGTAAAGTATTACCTGAAATGCTAGGTGGCTCTGCTGATTTAGCCGGTTCAAACTTAACGCTTTGGTCGGGTTCAAAAGGTATTGAAACTGACGCTGCTGGTAACTATATTTTCTACGGTGTGCGTGAGTTTGGCATGAGCGGTATTATGAATGGTATTTCGCTTCATGGTGGTTTCATTAACTACGGCGCAACGTTCATGATGTTTATGGAGTATGCGCGCAATGCCGTGCGTATGTCAGCTTTAATGGGTATTCAAAATATTTTTGTTTATACTCATGACTCTATTGGCCAGGGTGAAGATGGTCCTACTCATCAACCTATTGAGCAATTAACAAACTTAAGAACAACACCAAACTTAACGACCTGGCGCCCTTGTGACGCGACAGAATCAGCGGTTGCTTGGAAAGCAGCAGTGCAAAGTCAAAAAGCACCTTCAGCATTGATTTTCTCTCGTCAAGGTCTTCCTGCAATGACGCGTAACCAAACGCAAGTAAGTGATATTGCTAAAGGTGGTTACATTTTACAAGATTGCGATGGCACACCAGATGTTATTTTAATTGCAACTGGCTCTGAAGTTGGTTTGGCGGTTGATTCAGCTAAAGCACTTACTGAACAAGGTAAAAGTGTTCGTGTGGTTTCAATGCCATCGACTAATGTATTTGATGCTCAAAGCAATGAGTACAAAGCATCAGTATTACCTGCAAATGTCATCAAACGTGTCGCTATTGAAGCTGCCCACGTTGATTTTTGGTCTAAGTACGTTGGCTTAAATGGTGCTGTTGTTGGTATGACTACCTTTGGTGAATCGGCTCCAGGTAATGTATTACTTGAGCACTTTGGTTTTACCGTTGACAATATAGTTAACACGGTTAATCAGTTGTAAGATTAAAATGATAAGCAGCAAGAAGGTAACCGACTTGCCGCTTATCACCTAAGTGAAATAAAACTATGATAAATATTGCTATTAATGGCTTTGGCCGTATTGGTCGCAGCATTGTTAGGGCCCTTTATGAAAGTGGCCAAACTAACAATTTTAATATCGTTGCTATTAATGATCTCGCGCCTGCAACAGGCATTGCTCATCTATTAAAATATGACACCACCCATGGTCGCTTTGCTTTTAAAGTAGAACAACAAGGTGAATTATTATCTATTTTCACTGATCACTCTACACAAAATGATATTGCTTTATATCATGTCGAACAGTTAGAAAAACTACCGTGGAAAGAGCACCAAGTTGATATAGTCCTCGATTGTACGGGAAGATTTGGTAGTAAAGCCGATGGTTTAGCACATATAAAACAAGGTGCTAAAAAAGTACTATTTTCACACCCTTGCACACACGACATAGATGCCACTATTATTTATGGTATTAATCATCAGCAACTCAAAAGTGATGACCGTGTGGTTTCTAATGGCTCATGTACAACAAACTGTATTGTGCCGGTAATTAAAGTATTAGATGATGCTTTTGGTATTGAAAGTGGCACAATAACCACCATTCATTCGTCCATGCATGATCAGCAAGTTATTGATGCTTACCACCCTGATTTACGCCGCGCACGTGCCGCAAGTCATTCCATTATTCCCGTTGATACGAAATTAGCCTTAGGCATAGAAAGAATTCTGCCCAAGTTTAAAGGTCGATTTGAAGCAATAGCCGTACGCGTACCCACTCTAAATGTGACTGCGATGGATTTAAGTGTTACGGTTGAAAAAAACGTTACCATTGATGAAATAAACCAAGTAATCAAGCGTGCTCAAGCAATACCTTTAAACAATAATGGTTTACAGGGCATATTAGCTTACACTGAAGAGCCTCTGGTTTCTGTTGATTTTAATCATGATCCTCATTCGTGTATTGTTGATGGAAATCAAACCCGTGTTAGTCATAAGCGATTAATTAAAATGCTCGTATGGTCTGATAACGAATGGGGATTTGCTAATAGAATGTTAGATACTGCTGCACAAATGGCAAAATAAAAGCTAAAAACTAAAAAGCAGCTGGTTAGTATTTAGTTTTACTCTTATCTATAGTTAAGTAAACATTGATTTAACGTCTGCGCATAGCGCTTTAAAGTCATCATTTTTCATAAAATCAACATCAGGTAAAAGGCCTTTTTTCACATAACTATTTAATAGCACTGCTTGAGTTGATTTATTCGTAAATACATTATGATATATAGCAGCGGCACGAATGAAATCTAAATAATGAATTTCTTTTGGCAAAATAGTTAAATCACTCCAACTTTGGGTGATCAACGTTAGTTCATCTGAAAAACCCCAAGTACGCGTAATACACCCACCAATTTTTCCTGATAACTTTGTGATCGCTTGTTGTAAAAATGTAGGATTAGCAAAAACACTTGGATGCTGTTCCGCCTCAGTTAAAATCGGTAATACACCAATATTATGCACTAATGAAGCAAGGGTTAAAGTATCTAACGTTAGTGAGGTGTGCTTATTATCTTTAAGGTAGAAACTCATCAAACTAATGGCTACTGATGCTATATCTATTGTTTGATTCCATGATTTTTTCATATACATAGCAACAAGTTCATTTTCAGAAACAAATACTTGCTTAAGTGCCATAGCGGTTGAGATACTCTTAATTTGAGTCAAACCTATACGAGTGACCGCTTGAGATACCGTTTCAACTTTCACACTTCGCCCTAGTAAAGCACTATTGGCTACTTTTATCATACCTAGAGCAAGTGCGGGATCATGTCCAATAACATCGCTCATATGACTTAAATTAATATCTGGGTCATCCGCGGCTTCTCTAACTTTAAGTGCAACTTCCGGCAGCGTAGGCAAAACCAAAGCATCTTGTTTTATTTTTTCCATTAAAATCGTATACAAGGCATTTTCAGTCGCCATAGAACTCCCCTTTCGTTTTACTTTATCATATGCATTTATTGTAAATAAAAACAGCATAATTTGAATGAACTCTACGTTTTTTTAATATTTTTCAATTTTTTTTAATATTTTTTAATATTTTTTAATATTTTTCAATATAGTATAAAGCTGAAGCAATAGTGCCTTTATCGTTTCCTCTACTTTACAAGTAAATGCTTTACCTTTAAGCCTGTTAATTATCTCTGATCGGTAAATAACTAAATAGGCTGGGTACCATTAGTTTGATTGGTATCAATAGTTTGATTGTTAAAATTAGTTTACATTGCTCAGCAGGACGGGTTTTTTTATACTATGCGCCCTATATTTCTTGGTTCATTAAAATTGATCCTTCGTTAAAGATGCTGAATTTATGTTTAAACCTGAATTACTTTCTCCTGCTGGTAGCCTTAAAAATATGCGTTATGCATTTGCTTATGGCGCAGATGCTGTTTATGCCGGACAACCTCGTTATTCACTTCGGGTTAGAAATAATGAGTTTTCTTTAGAGAATATAAAAATAGGCATAGATGAAGCTCACGCTTTAGGAAAAAAATTCTATTTAGTAAATAATATAGCTCCTCATAACGGTAAATTAAAAACATTTTTAAAAGACATTACACCGGTTATTGCGATGAAACCTGATGCCTTAATCATGTCAGATCCCGGCTTGATCATGATGATTCGTGAGAACTTCCCTGAAATGGCTATTCACTTATCTGTACAAGCAAATGCGGTTAACTGGGCTACGGTAAAATTTTGGCAACAACAAGGTGTTGAACGGGTCATTTTATCTAGAGAGTTGTCACTTGATGAAATTGAAGACATACGTTTTCATTGTCCAGAAATGGAGCTTGAAGTATTTGTTCATGGCGCGTTATGCATGGCCTATTCTGGACGGTGCTTATTATCGGGTTATATTAATAAACGCGATCCGAACCAAGGCACTTGTACCAATTCATGCCGTTGGAAATATGATACCCACGAAGCGAAAGAAACAGAAACGGGTGATATCATTGCAGTGGCTCCTAACAGTAAATCACCCGAAATTTATTTACCTGAAACTAATCAGTCTGAAATATATATACCTGAAGATAAGCCACAGCCTATTGATGATGTGATTTTATTACAAGAGCAAGGCCGTCCAGGTGAGTATATGCCCGCGTTTGAAGATGAGCATGGTACTTACATTATGAACTCAAAAGATTTACGCGCCGTTGAACATGTTGACCGCCTAATAAAAATGGGCGTGCACTCACTAAAAATTGAAGGGAGAACTAAATCTTTTTACTACTGTGCTAGAACGGCACAGGTTTATCGACAAGCGATGAATGACGCCATTGAAAATAAAGCATTCAACCCGCTTTTAAATACAGATTTAGAACATTTGGCACATCGTGGTTATACTGAAGGTTTTTTAAAACGTCATCGCCCTTCTGACACACAAAACTATGATTATGGTTATTCCAAAAGCGACTCTCAACAATTTGTTGGTGAAGTGTTAGGTCGAAATGAAGGATCTGGGTTAGTTGAAATTGATGTTAAAAATAAATTCCTAGTAGGCGATACATTAGAATTAATGACGCCAAATGGCAATGTTAGCTTTACCTTAACCAACATGATCCATTGCAAAACAGGCGAAAAAATCACTGATGCCAAAGGCTCAGGTCATAAAGTTGCCATTGAATTGGATACAGAATTAGATTTAGCGTTTGGTATTATCATGCGTTATTTAACCGAAGGCGGCACAACTCGCCATCCTTTTGCGCAAAACCAAGCAGATAAATAGGTTTACCTTCTTATGGCATTATTTATTGAAGACGCATGTATCAATTGTGATATGTGCGATCCTGAATGTCCCAACGAGGCAATCACGTTAGGTGAGCACATTTACGAAATAGATGCCGATAAATGTACGGAGTGTATAGGTCATTATGACAAACCCACCTGTGTAAGCGTTTGTCCTATTGATTGTGTTAAACCTGATCCCAACCATGTGGAAGATGAAGAGAACTTACTCGCTAAGTTTTTAAAAATACACGGCTAAGGCTCATCTAACTTATTAATCTAAATCAAACTATGAACCTTT
Source organism: Colwellia sp. (assembly GCA_047633255.1). Taxonomy (GTDB): domain Bacteria; phylum Pseudomonadota; class Gammaproteobacteria; order Enterobacterales; family Alteromonadaceae; genus Colwellia. Next base: position 14,719 of record JBLIEW010000002.1, on the reverse strand, counting down.
CGCCCTGACCCTTCGACAGTATAAGTGTCAGATTTTAACTAAATAGGTTTTGTAAACCCAGCCGTCAATTACGCCATCACATTCTAGATCTACTTCTACCCAATTCTCAGTTTCTTTACCAATAGACAAGGTTTTATTCAACGCTAACGTTGATAGAATATCAAATTCGGCACCGGCACCGGAACGCATACGCAAGCCTGATCGTGCATTGACTTTGTATTGCTCAACCACCATTTCTGGCTCTACATCAACTTTTTGCGGCATTGGTTCCGATAAAGAATCGTTCATTTCATTCATCTGTTTGAGAAACAATGTACCTTCGGCCGCGCGTCTTTTCACTAAACCGGCTAATGAACGTTTTTTTCCTGTACTAGGATCCGTCGCTTTAACCCACCTACTTAATTCACTCGGTACACAGTCATAATCGCCTGCATTAAGTTTTCGACACAGTGTACTGGCCCGTAAACTACCTGCACCACAATTAAAAGCAAAGCTTACCAGTGCGGAAAATTGATTATCATTTAACTCAACTACGATGGCACTTTCTACTGCAGCAGCAAATTTCTGCATATCATCTTGCAAAATATTTTCAGCTTCTTGTGGGGTAATACATTGCCCTAATTCTACGTTGGCTGTATGACCGTATCCAATGGTAGGAACGCCGGCCGGACAAAAATAAGCATCTGTATAGAGTCCCTCAAAATGCTTAACTAGATCTAATCCGTTTTGGTTAATTAATCTACTCATATTTTTCCCTGTTTATTAAAAATGCAGCTAAAATTTTCTAATTCATTTTATTTAAAACTAAACTGCTAAATTGTGTAATAGGTAACAATAACTTTTTTGTCTTTTTGAAGTATATGAAAATAGTTTAATAAAGCCAGTGTCTAATACCAATTAAATTAATTAACACTTCAAATTTTAAGAGTGATAAATTTTGTTGTAACAACGACATTTATTAAATAATTGGCACTTAATTAAGTGCCAATATGATAAAAAACTCTTTAGAGATAAACTTACAGCTTTATATGCTGATGAAATATTGATAGATATTCATCTTTACGATGACTCACTAATAACATGGTACTGTGTTTTTGCTCAGATAAATGCTCTAAAAAATTAAGCACTCTATGGCGATTGAGTTCATCTAGTCCTTGTGTTGGTTCATCTAAAATTAATAAATAAGGCGATTTAACCAAAGCTCTAGCGATTAAAGCTAATCGTTGTTCTCCATAACTTAAACTGCGAAAAGAACTATTTTGATGCGCCAATAAGCCTATTTTGTCTAACCATTGTCGAGCAATGTCTATTTTATGCTGTTCAGGTTGTTGATAAAGACCAATGGAGTCATAAAAACCCGAAAGTACAACTGTCAGCAAGTCACCGTTTACTCGGTATTGTCGGTGTAATTCGGCACTGACAATACCCATGTCTTTTTTAAGCTCCCAAATACTTTCACCTGAGCCTCTTTTATAGCCTAGAACATGAATATCATTACTATAACATTGGGGACAATCCCCAGTAATTAACTGCATTAAGGTAGACTTTCCACTGCCGTTGGGACCTGTGATTAATGTATGTTGTAATGGTTTAATGTGAACATCTAAATCTTCAAAAACACTTACTCCTTTATACTGAACTTTGCCCTTAGTTAGTTTAACTAAATAGTCGGGCTTATAGTCACAGAGCTCTTGCATATTGGTCGGCCAACTAACATCATCAGGTATTGGCGCTAATAACGCATCAAGCTGTCGCTTGGTTTCATCATTATCAAGCTTGCCGAGAACATCAAACTGTCCTCGTTCAATAAAGGCAATATTGTTACACCATGCTGGAATATCTTGGCGATTATTGAGCATCAGCAAAACATTAATACCCTTTGTAGATAACCGCTCTAACGCTGCTGACAAGGCGATACAGGAAGCTTCATCTAAGCTATCAAAAGGGTTATCACATACCAAAAGCTCTACGCCGTTAAATATTGCCTGTAAAATTAGAAGCTTTCTCCCCTCCCCCGTACTTAACTGCCGGTAACCCGTTTCAAGTCGGTGACTCAAACCAAATTCACTAATTAGGGCATCATTAAGTTTATCTTTGGGCAAAAAGTCTTTAGCCTTAGTACCAATATCATTGGCATCGCCATCATCAGAAGTGTCAATTTTTAATTCATGCTCGTAGACTTCTTGTTGGCTTTCAAAAGAAACCATACCCACTTTATCCGCATGGGGTATTGTAAACTCGTCTACTGATTCTGGCTGTAGAGTGCCCGTTAAAAGTTGATCAAGGTATTGCTTTCCAGAGCCATTACGCCCCAAAATACACCAGCTTTCATTCTCAAGTATTTGCCAGTTTTTAATCGCTAACTTAGGGTGTTCAAAGTTTGTAATATTTATCATGTGATTGTTAGGCTCAATTCGAGGTTTAATAAAATGGTTAGATTAGTCGCATTAAATATAATGATTAAGGTTTTAATAATTTTGCTTTATATCCGCTATCAACCACTTTACTTTATTAGTTAAATATTCTGTATAGATAAAGAGCATACCTATCGAATGAACAGGGTTGATAATCTAGCAATAGTGCAGTCAAATCACTTTTTTGAATATATTAGTAAACTTTACATCATCTTCTATGGCCTATACAGCAGACATTTCTAAAAATATAAGCTAACTATCACAATGGCTATAATTTAAACAAAAAAAGCCCCAATCTTCCGAATTGGAGCTTCGTTTGCCTGCCTTCTACTTTTTTAGTAGTAAAAGGCATTATTTCAATTAAAATCGCTAAAAGTTTAAGACAAAAAATTCCTAATAATATTATTCCTAAAGCTAACAAGCACAGTTAAAAGTCATCATCATCAATATCATCAGCATTAATAACTGTTTTACCTGTGGCAAGCCCTTTTGTTTTAAGAGCAGATGGTGATCTAGCCTTTTGTTCATTAACCTTTGTTTGCTGATAATCGGTACTGACATGAATTAATTTTTCTTTTGCCTGTTTATCGTTATCTTCATAGACAGCTTTTAAATTACGTTGTCTTAAATTATTCTGATTTGCCTTAATCGCCCCCTTGTAGTTTTCAGCTTCCATCGCTAATCCCTGTATCGCACTTTGCGGTGAAATAGCATAAGCGGCAACATAAATTTTAGTACCGGAAATTGGGTGTACAACCACTTTACCCGCGATTTTACTATTACCACTTACTTGCCTATTTTCTACTGCTTGACGGGTCGACTCAGCCATACTGGTGGCTATTTGAGTATTGTCTTTACCACCAAGTTCTCCGCTACGGGTTTTTAGTGCGATTGTGGCTTGTTTGTAAGTTTCAACATCAGCGTATAACGACATAACCGCTTCTTTTTTAGCCATTTGCTCAGCAATAGCTTTAGATTTACGTTTTGCTGAAGATGAACCAGTGTAAGGCATTGCATAAGCACCTACAAACCATCGCTGACCCTGCTCATCAACCACTTGACGAGAGCCGGTTAAAGTGGCGAGATCTTGTTTTTTAATCCAGCTACGAATGGTTACGCCAGCTTTAGGTTTTACTTTAACAATTTCTCCGGCAAGCAAGCCTGAAGCAGACTTTTCCAGCTTAGAACTCCAAACCATCAACACAGCAACTTCATATTGCTCTTCTTCTTCGTTCCATGACTCAGCTTGGGCGATTAAGGTTGCTCCCATAACAGGCGCTTTAGCTAAGGTTCGAACTACACTAGACGCTCCTCCAGTGACCTTACCAGCAATTGACGCAGCCTTTTGCTTAATTTGTTGTAAACGAGTTGTCGCTTCATTAAATCTTTCTTTTGTTTTATCGAATTTTTTACGTTTTTTTGATTCGATCGCTCCTGAGTCAAATCCGTCATCAATTTTCTTGATAACAGACACGAGTAATTCTTTACTACGATCATTCCAAGTAGCTCCCTCAAGTGAAGCCGCTTCGTCTAGCTCCATTGAATTTGCTAGTTTAATCACCGTGGCTTGATGGGCGAGCAATTCACTTTGAACGGCTTCAAATTGTTCGTTTAGCTCAGCATAAACGTCAGTACCTGGGCTTTCCAGTTGATCAATGGCGGTCATCTCTTCACGCATAAATTCTACAATTTTGGCTTTCGCAGATAGGCTGGCAATTGAAGTAAACATACTGCGCTTAGTTATGAAATCTTTATCATAAGCAGGGTTTTCGTTATCAAAGCTTTCTGAGTGAATAACAAAAATACGCTTTTTTACTGGGTCCCAACCCATTTGCCATCCACGGTTATCAGCAAAATCTGCTAACTTATCTTCTGCTGACAGATATTCTTCAATGGCAGCTCCTTGCTCAATATAAGGCGTAATAGCTGCTTCAGTAATAGCGTCAGCGCCAGCATTAGCGGTAACTTCAACAAAGTCCTGTGCTGATACATACTGAACAAATGATAAACAACACATCCCTGTGATTAAATATTTTTTAGTTAATTTTTTCATAACATCTCCATTAACGATTGTTACAATCGTATTTTCTTTAATTAAGCTTATTTTTGTTAATAATTGCTTGAGCTTGTTTTTGTGCCCACTCACTAGCAGAAAAAGGTTTACTGAATTTTAGCGCTATTGATGCCAGTTTATTCGCCTCAACAGGGTGATTTAAAGCGGCTAACGACTTGGCTATATTAACCCATAAATCTGGATTTTGAGGTTGTTGTAATAAGGATTGAAAATAACAACTTAGTGCCAGAGAATACGATTTTTTGGCACGCAGCATAGTGCCAAGTAAGCTCCAACCCTGATGATTTTTAGGATCTAAATTAAGAGATACGGTTAACAGACGAATTATTTCATCGGCTTGCTTGCCCGATTTAAAAAGCAATTCAGCTTTAGCAAAATAGTTTTGTGCCATTGAACGGTAAACGCCAGGAACTGAAGCAAAATCAACCACGCCATGAGCATTGAAAACAATATTTACCGCGCCAGTATAATCGACTGTCAGTAATTTTTTCTTTATGGTATTAGCTGATGTCGAAACGTCGTTGACCTGTTGCCAAACAAATACGGGGGTGGTTATTTCTGCTGAGCACCAACCGCGTTGAGCAATATCACTTAGACGTGCTAACTCTTGATCTTCAATTGCTGCAGAAAAATCGCAAGCCAAGATGGTTTCTTGATTATTTGCAGTTACCTGGCTGGTATTTATCACAGTATCGTACAGTGGCCAATTTTTTCGGCCATCATCTATAGACTTTAACTGGTAAGCAATAGCTAACTCATGGCTACCAAAGTGAGTAAATATATTTGCTAACCAAGCTGAATTATTTTCAGCTATAGCATCACTGATGACAGTAAGTAGTAGGGCTTGCTCATCAATAACCGTTGGTGAATGGGCTTGTTGCTTTTTAAAATCGTCTAACGGCATTGCCGTAACAACCCTTTGGATACATGGCGCAATCTCTTGATCGATAATTAATTTCGATTTACTGCGTAAATAACCATTACTTTTAGTTAGGTTGGCCAATGCCTTATCATAAACAGCATCACCAATAACATCTGGGTAGCTTATTTTATCACGAGTTAATCCTTTGGAGTGCTTCGCAAATTCTTGAGCAATCAATTCGCTGATCTTTTTTCGAGCATTTCGTGATTCTTTAGTACCTGAGTGCTTTTTTTTAGTTAAACAGGTTTGCTCAGCGATAAAAAAGAGTAACTCATCTTGCTCTACGACCCCCATACTATTGGTTTTAGCCACCTTATCTAAGTAGATACCTAAAGCTTTATTTAAATTGCTCGCATGACTTAACGTCATGACTAATAAAGAGATAACCAGTAGGGTTAAAAAGGTTAATGACTTCATCTTAGTATTTCAAAAGTAGCAGACGTTTTGCCAATTTTAAGTGCTTTTAATCGATGGCCTTTGCCCTCGGCTTTAAACGTTGTGTAAAGTGGCTCAAGCACTTCATCCATCGCGCGACTGAGACTACCAGAATAACGATAATTAAATTGTAGTGTTTTACCTTCAGCAACCCAAGTAAACCCATCGACAACACCCGTTCCAGCATTTTCTAAAGTATGACGAATTAGTCTCCAGTCAAGGCGGTTAGCATTACTAACTATAAAGGGATAAAGCACTCCTTGCTCAGCAATTCTTGCCAACGAAGTAATAATTTCCTCTGATAATGATTTGCCTAGATCTTTATAAGCCATTTTTTTAGAAATGTTAATTGCACGTGTTTGTGGCGCAATGTAAATTGCACTTTTATTGACATTATTTATTGCGGTAAAGACAATTTCACCCGTCATGATATTTTCAAAGGTTACTGATAGTTTTGTAGTAATCCCTGCTTTGTTTTGATGGCTTTGACTGACTTGTTGTATTTTTTCAATTTTGAAAACATGGGTCGCATCATCGCGTTTAGTAGATAAAATAAAGCCCATATTTTCTAAGTAATTTGTTAGCCAAAGACTGTCACTTTTATCTTTAGCCTCGACATAGAAGACTGGTGTGTTGAGTATATCCAGATAAAAATCAATATCATTAAGTAATGGGGCAGTATCTACTTCAGCAACAATTGAGACCAAATAGTCACCACGACTTTTCTCTTCGTTAATTATTTCATAAGAATGAACATAACCCTGAGTTTTGGTCGATATGGCTGAGTTTAGTGCTTCACCAAAAACGCCTGAACGTCCCGAAAGCATTACCCCTTGGGCTTGTTGAACGGCATTGCGCAAAGCATTTTGAATAGCCAACTCTCTGGCGGAGGCTTTACCATCTTTCATTGATGCCAAACCTTTAGCTTCAATGGTTTGAATACCTGTATCTACTTTTTGAGCGATAGCTTGAACTTTAGAATTTTGTTTACCTGAGCCTTTAAGTGCGCTTTGTAGAGCAACATCATTTTGTGTTAAAGCGAGGCTGACAAAGTAATTGGTAGAGTAACGACCTTTTTTAATCACTTTGGCGGCAACAATAGCCCCTTTAAATGAATTTTCAACTACCGAGACAAAGCTTTCACTATTAGATTCTTCACCTGAGCTGGTATTGTCATAGCGCATTGTTGCAGCACTATAGCCAGAAGTGGTTGAACCATTAACAAATTCATTGAGTTGTTTGAGTGCACTTAAGCGCGCAAGTTCATAAGCTTTATTTTCATTACTTTCATCTGAAAAGCCCATAACGACAATGAAATAGCCATCATCGCTATTATTTCCGGTGGCAATGCCCCCTTCGGCTTCAAGTAAATCAACCAGTGCATCGCTTGGCAAACTCGCAAAGCTGCTAGTTAATGTCGCAAAGCTTAAACAGCAGCCTAACACCAAAGAATTTATTAATGAATTTTTCATATTTAGTAGGTCCAATCAGCCGGTGTACCGACGGAAACCGCGTAAACTTTGTTGCCTCTAAGGTAGTCTTTACCCAATGCTTCAATTTTCTTTTTCACCGATTGAGCTTCTCGGTCATCACGCCATTTTAAAATAAGACCACTACCACGGCCACTTTTACTTGGAGTAATTTCAGCTGAAGCTAATGGAATAGCTAAACCATCATCATCTAAATATAAAACTACTGGTTGTTTTTGAGCAAAACCTTCGTCAACACCAGCATCAATGACTAAACGGCCTGAACGATAATTAGTCACACGACCACCAACGGGGTAATATTCCATAAGTTGACTTGCGATGACCACAATTGATTTTTGTGCCGCATCTTTATAAGCCTGTTGACGCTCTTTTATGTCTTTATAGTCAAAGCCAGCAATAACGCGACCATTCATTTCGTTATAAACTTTTGCAGCTAAGTTTGAGCGAACCGGTGGAAATGAATCGATAACTTGTTCTGTGGTTGGGTTGAGTATTTTAGTTGTCGCTGTAGAGTAAAAAACTACTTCGTTATGGTCGTAAAGTTTTTTGATCCCCATACCAAAATCTAGTGTCATTTCGATAATATAATCAGGATTTAAACCTTCACCTATTTCAATAGCACCTTCTGCGACAGTTCTTTCTACTTGATGCGCTAATTCGGAATCACAAGAAGCACACAGCCTAGTGAGTATGCCAAAACGCTTCGTGCGCGCTAATTCGTTTTCGAATAATCTACCAGCGAGGTTTTTATCAATATTTGACTTGATAGCACCTTCTTCCCAGTTAATTTTATTAACGTAGGCAGCAACATTAACGACACCAAAATTATTAACGTCGTATCGGTTAGGTAATTCAATATTTTTGTCATCGAGCAATGAGTTTCTATTAACATAGTTAATGTTAGTGTTACTCGCTAAATCTACCGCACTATTAACTTTTAATGGAGCTGTACTGTTACAGGCTGTTAATGTCAGTGCCGCAATGGACAGTAAAGTCGTTTTAAATTTTTTCATTTAGAATACTCGCTACGATAAAAATAGAATGGCTCTTTACGGACGTAAAGAGCCTAAAAACACTAATTAGCTCATGTTTTTATTCGCGTTGTCGATACTAGACAACTTATAGATATGACCTATGGTGCCCATTAGGTAGTCAAGTTGGTCTACTGTATAGCTAAGACCATCTTTTTCTTCACCCATTTTGTTAAAATCAACCTGCATAATGGCACCCATTGCATTGAAACCAAGGAACGTTTCATTCATGGCATAAAGCTTCACTGCTAGCTCCATCATTTCAGAAATAATGTTGCTGTTAGATTCTTCAAAATCGGCAATCGATTTTAAATCTTCTTCAGTTAGCTTTGCACGGATCGCTTTTATCTCGTCTTCATCTTTGCCCGCAGTCGCTTGTAAATAATTATTATAAGCAGGGCTTTGCTCTACTTTAGCCATGTAGCTATTATAAATTCCTTGGGCAGCAGTAAATGTGGCTTCGATTGGCATACGTATTTTTTCAAGATCTGTAATTGCAGACGCTTGATATTTTTGCCCAGCGATTTCATTGCCAACATTGGCGTAATCGACTTTTTCACCGGTAGAGACACAACCGCCTAAAAGTACTGTTGATAATGTTAATGCAATAAGTGTTTTTTTCATGGGTAATTCCTTTTTATAGTATTGTTAATTTTATAGTGTTGTTAATTTTTTATAGTGAGTAAAGATAGGGAGTTTTGCTTAGCTGTAAATAGTTCGTTTAAAGCACTCGCCAGTGCTTGCGAGTAGCTAGTTGTAGATTGTGCTGATAACGTTAACTTATTTGCCGAAATCACTTTATTTTCAGACGATAAAGACAACGTTAGCGAGCCATTAACATGCTTTATCTTATCTTGACGGGTAAAGGTTTTACGTAGTGTTGCGCTAAGCAAGTAACACTTTGTGTCGTCACCCGATATAGCATTTTGGCTAAAGCCATTTTCAACCAGCATATCCGATAAAAAAGGGGTTATATCTTCACGGCTATCTTGATCTACTAGAATACAGGTGCGTTGTGGTATCGACAGATGTTTCGCATATTGCGCCAGCCATCGTTTGTAAGGGGCAGAGTTACAATATTGCTGACAAAGATGAGTTAACACTTTAGCGGTATTGTTCGCTCGGGTTAAAATTTCACTGTTCTTTTGTAAAAACAAATAATAACTAAGACTTTCACGATTAGTTATTAAATTTAATTTCGCTTCTATTTGGGTAAAGTCTTGTATCAGCCAATCGCTAAGTGCTTTTACGCTCAGTTCACCACCAACACGAAACCGACTATTTTTCAAATCGGAATTAAACCAGTTAACCGCTGGTAAACTTAATTCAGCAGCCGTTATCCTTGCATCAAATTCAGTGCGATCGGTAATAATACTAGCTTGTTCTTTAACCATATTAATGCGTGTTTCACTTTTTATTGAAACATTTAACTGTTGGGTTAAATCGGTTAATGCCATAGCTCGAGCTTGAGCTATTTTATTGCCTTCACCATAAAAGTAGTAAGTGCTTGGCGTTGACATTTTTGTAGCAAACCAGTTTTCTTCACCCTGGCAAGTGGATGAAAATAAGCCCGTAACTAACAATAAATACATTGATTTGATTATACCAATGCGAATAAATACGTTCATAAAAACACTCTAATGAAGATCGATTAAATTTAACCTAGAAAATTAGGCACGTTGCTCTGAAAAATACTGATGACTTTTGAGAACTTTATCCAGATAACGTTGAGTTTCGGTATGAGTACGCTTTTTAATCACTTTATATACGTCGTCTGGAGTCATTTGATTAATTACCGAAATAGCTTTCATACGCCCTTTTTTTCCTTTATTAAACGCTTTAGCGAGGTTACCAATACCGGTGTTATAAGCTGCAATTGCACAATAAAATCGACTTTTAGGATCTTTAACTTCTTTAAGATAACGAGTCATTAATATATGAATATAAGCGCTGCCGTATTTAATATTTTCGGCACTGGAAAACAATAATTTAGGCTGGGGTTTTCGGGTTAATCCTAATAGTTTTTGATTAACATCAAGCCCTGCTGTTGAGGGAACAATTTGCATCAACCCATAGGCCGGAATATGAGATTCAGCCATCGGGTTAAAGCTGCTTTCAGTTTCCATGACTGCAAGAATCATAGGTACGGTTACCCCCCATTCTTTCGAATAATGATTAACTGAATCTAAATAAGGCTCTGCTTTATGTGAACGATTCCGCTTTAAGCTAAGTCGATAGGTTGTGGTATTTTTATCTTTTGGTGATTGAGCTATTTTAGAAAGTGATTTTCGCTCGTTATCCATGCTCTTGATTAATTGTTGCGAAGTTTGAATTTGCTTTACTGGTGCATCACTATTGGCAAAGTTATCGAGTGCAATAATTTGTTTTTCTAAGCGTGCATCGGTGCGTGCGACAACTCGTTGTAATTGAATATCACTAGGCACATGCTCCGCTTTTTTTATCATACTTTTCAACTGCGCAGGAGACTCTATGCCAAGCAGCCCAAGTACTGATAACTTACTAATTAGGGCTGCTTTTTCTGGTGCAATTTGACGGTGAGATTTAACTAATTCATTTTCCGTTAGCGACGGTGGTGGTGTTAGCTGTTGCGTCGTAACTTTCACTAAGGTTTCAGCTTGCAGAACTTTACTTTGTTCTGGCTTCAATGCTTGCTTAGCTTTTACTGAATGACTTGGCCCAGAAATAGCTGGAGAATAAGCTAAAGATGCGGCATGTTGTTCAATTTTATCTTGAGTAAAAGTAGGGATGACAAACGTGGGTGTTGCTGGCTGAAAGTTAAGAGATTCAAGCACCGCTTGGTGTATCTCACTATCAAGAACATTCTCAATATCGTTAGAAAAATTACCGATATCATTAGAACCATTGTTTGGATGTTGGATACTAATTTCAATAAAATCAGATTCAAAGTCGGCAATAACTTTGATATTTTTATCTGCGCTATAGTGAACATATTCTGTTGGTGAACTAAGTTCAGCTACACCCCATTTTTCTTTAATTTCAGTCCGATATTTTTCATACTTACTTAAATAATCACTCTTGAACTGTTTATATTTTTGTTTTTGAAGCTTTTTATATTCAGTATATTTATTCGTGTTGTTATTTTCGGCGATTACCGAAGCGCTACTCAAGGGTAATGTTAGTAATAATAAGATCAATCCTTTGTTCATGTTACACCTATTTTTATTTAAGCCGGTTTTTTGGCATAAAGTGAATATTCAAATTTAGTTAAAATAGAGTCGGTGATAAGTGATAAATCCACCTCTCCCACACCGTAATAATTATTATATGTTTCGCTAATTAGATTTTTTACTTTAGCTGCAATAGCCTCGCTTTCTTCATCCTCAAAGTTAAGCGCATCACTTATTTCTTTTAATACAAAAGAGGGTAATTTAATATCATCGGTATACGCGATCGCACCGAAATATTTATTAATGAACAATTTACTTTTATCAAGCTGCTCACGTACCAATACAAATTCAATATTGTTGTAATCTAAGGTGTAATCAGCGATTTCGGTTACTTTATCGCTAATTTTTTGTCGCTCAGTTTGGGGAGATTTGTCTAATAAGCCATAAGGGACAAAATCTTCCACTAGTGCTGTTATCGTGTATGCGCTGATACGCGTTTTGTTTAAAATAAGAGTCAAAATATATTTGTCATTTAAAAAGTAAGCAAAGCGAACATCTTCTTCATATTTTGACGGTTTTATTAATTGTGGCACACCAAAGTTTTGCTTAAAATACTCGAGGTTACTACCAATATTAATGGTACTTAACACTTCATATTCATAATGATGAGTAAAGTTTGAGACAATATCGACGTAAGTTTCTACAAGTAAGGCTTTAGTATCGGCCCATTGACCAATGGCCATAATAGATAACGCAACTAATATAAACTTTTCTTTTAGCGCAGACCATCCCGAACGCGGCATGCCCTCTTTTGGAGTATGTTTAATCATGTGTCGCTTATTTTGTGTTATTTTCAGCTTGAATAAAGTTTAAATAAAGCAGAGTTTCATTGTCAGGTGCTAGCTTTATTGGGGCTTGTTCTAGTAACTGAGCGAAGAGGTTTTTACTGTCTTTTTCTGAAATAGTAACAAGTACACAAAGATTACGATTTTCACCCATTTGCGCGTAATCAACTTTATCAATTCGACTACCTTGCAGGTGTTGGTCAGTTAATTCGATGGATGTTTGTTTGAATGTACTTTTATCAAAAGCTTCCCCCATAGAGGTCACTTTCTTCGTGTATTCTTCCTGCATATTGGCGACACGTGTTTGCAAATTTTTTGCTAACTCTATTCTGGCAATACTTGCCGCTTGGGACTTATCAATTGAAAAACTATTTGAAGCTAATACGCAAGATGATGCCGCTATTCCTTTTTCCACTGTTGGATTGGTTACCCAAATTGGGATATCCATACCGATGTTAGATGCATGTGTTTCGGGGGTTGAATTACAACCTAAAAGTAATAATGATGATGCAATTATCGGAAGGGATTTAAATATTAAATAGCGCATTTTTATAGTCCATTATATGTTAATTCTAAAAATTCGAATAATTCGAATAATTCGAAATAAGAATCTAACACAATTAAATATTATTTGGTAATTATTTAATTGGTCATTATTAAATTGTTGCTGGATGCTAGGTTGATGATTTTTAACTCGGTTTAGTTACTTCTTATAATCCTTTATCATGGTGATTTCAGATAATTCAGCACTTTTACAAAGCTTTAAACTCTGACATGAAAAATCTGAAGGAGTATATTCATTGGAGGCTTTTATTTCACTTGCCGGTAATAGCCCTAAAGTTTGGTAGGAGGCTGCAATAAGTTCGCTACAAAAAAGCGAGGAAAGATCTTCCCTATTAGCGCCAAGTGGACCATCGTAGTTCGCTTTAACTATTTGCAAAATATTACTTTCAAATGCTTTACCTCGGAGCGATTTTTTTAATTTAGCAAATGAATGATGATCTAGTTCATTATCAGCAACATTCGTTAGCCGTCGATAACCGATACTGCCCGGATACAATTTAACTTTATCGACAAAAGATACCATTTGTACCCCTTGAGTAATTTGCTTGCTATCTAAATCAATAATTTTATCTGAATGGGTTGATTCATAAAGACAAGGGAAGTCATAATTACTGTCAATGACAATCATGCCAACATGAGACCACATATTACGTTGAAGCAATTTAATTAATTTACCAACACGACACGAGCCAGAAAACAAAACTAAATCACCCGTTCTCATATTTTTTAACATTTTATTCCAATCCAATCCAAAAAAATCAAGTACAACTAAAATTTCAGTGTTAGCTTACTTACTCGGCTATAACATCAACATCAACATTTCCATGATGTCAGGTAGAACTTTTGAACGTCTAAACTAAAGAATTCAAAAGTGTTTAAACAGGTACTATTTTTGTTCTTCCTAATGAGTATTCTTCTGATCATTCATTGTAAAACAAACACACCCGCTCCACTTTAGGATGCATAATGAAGCTAAAATTAGAATACGTTTAGGCAAAGCATTGATTGAAAAGAATGATTTTTATTTTATCAAAACAAAACAATGATGAATAAAAACATATAAAACAATAACTTAACAATAAACAAAAGTGGAGCGAATATATAATAGCTTTATAATCGGCGGTACTCAACATTTCTTAACGTTTATTTTTTAGACAGAGCCATTCAAATAAAAAATTCAACCAAATAGTATATAAGGCGGTATTGGGATCTATTTTAGTAAACTGGCGCCTTGATACTTTGCAGTTAAATTAAGCTAAATTTAGGCGTACCAAACATTGATGCAGTAAAAACGGCCCAACGCTGTCACTTTGTAAACCGAAATATTATAAATAGATTTGAATATTTTTGAGTTAATAATGTGCCTTTGAATAACTGATGCCAACGGGAAAGAACTTCAGCTGTTGACCAGCTTTTTACTGGCTCACTATCCACATGCAATACGATGTGTAAGTGATTGTGCATCACCGCATGCGCACAAATATTGATAGCAAAGACTTGAGTTAATTGAAATAGTCGTTTTTCTATCCAATCACGCCTGTGCTCAAAACTGATACCTGTTTCTTTATCCACCCCACACAAAAAAGCCTTTCGTACCGTGCGGCTACAAATATGATAAAACTGTGTTCCAATAAACTAATTTGCTGTGAACGAGGTGTAGGCATGACATGACCTGGTCAAGTAAATTCAGTCACCCCAGTTAAGCTACTTTTTCTAACTCATTAATTTTTAATTCGAAATCATTCGGGCTTTGATAGCCTAAGTAAGAATGTAATCGGTTACTGTTATACCACAT
>JBLIEW010000001.1:0-150395 GCA_047633255.1 Colwellia sp. | reverse complement strand
ATGATCAAGACCCTTTGTTGAATACGACGCCATTACTTTTTCATCACCCAAAGATAAGTAATAGATCAAATATAGAGATCTGCGTCAAGCTTTTTTTATTAAATTTTTAGGTGCGGAAAGACAGATTGAACATAGAAATGAATTATTTTAATGATAAGAACAAAAAAGGCCACTAATGAATTTAGCAGCCTTTATTGTGAATATTTATTTAATTTTACTGTATATCGCTAAGATGTCATCTGATAAGGATCTGATTCCTCGACAATAAATTTTTCATGAACTTTAGCTGAAAGCACTCCCTTTCGACGGGCAAGAGCAACCTCTAATTTTTTTGCCGCACTGGCAATAGCAGCATAAAGAATTTTGTTAGACGCATTAACCGTCACGTTAACTCCTTCATAATTTGTCGTCACTTCAAATTTTTGTTGGTGTGGTTCAACAGTGATCGTAGAGTTTAGCGTCATAATACTTGGATAATGCTTAGAAATTTTTGCGAATTTACTTTCTATAGACTGCTGAATCCCTTCGGTAATTTCAACATGGTGACCGGAAATAAGTATTTTCATAAATAAACCTCTTTTGTTGTGTTCGACGTACTTTATTTTCTTTTTTATACTCTCTTTTTAACGATAAACTAACAAGCTCATAATTGCAAAATTTTTGAATTATATGTCACTATTTATTAAATCGAGTGAATGGTAACAACCAATACCAGTAACATAAGATTAATTTTAGTCGTAGAAAAGCAAAAACCAACCCGAAGGTTGGTTTTTGAAGAGATTTGGATTATTTAGTAATTAAACAAAAGGATTCTTTTTAATAATTGTTTCATTACGATCAGGACCTGTTGAGATAATATCAACAGGTACGCCAGTAATATCTTCAATACGTTTAATATAAGCTAAAGCATTCGCTGGTAGAGCATCAATAGATGTTGCACCTACAGTGTTTTCACTCCAACCTGCCATCGATTCATATACTGGCGTTATTTTATCATAACCTTCAGCAGCCGTTGGTGGTACCGTAATGATATCACCTGACTGTGTTTTATAACCGGTACATATTTTCAATGTTTCTAAACCATCAAGTACATCTAATTTAGTTAAACAGAAGCCCGTAACACTATTGACTTGAATCGCACGGTGCATGGCTACGGCATCAAACCAACCACAACGACGTTCACGACCTGTAGTTGCGCCAAATTCATGACCAACAGTACCTAAGTGGTTGCCAACTTCATCATCTAATTCTGTTGGGAACGGACCAGAGCCAACACGCGTAGTGTATGCTTTAGTAATACCTAAGATGTAGTCAAGATGACGAGGACCAACGCCACAACCTGTAGCAACGCCACCAGCTGTTGTGTTTGACGAAGTTACATAAGGATAAGTACCATGATCGATATCAAGTAATGTCCCTTGTGCGCCTTCAAACATAATTGAGTCACCGTTTTTACGCGCTTGATCAAGTATTTCTGAAATATCGGCAGTCATCTTTTTAATTATATCGGCAACAGCTAATGCGTCAGCTAATACTTCTTCATAATTCACTGGTTCAACTTTATAATAGTTAACCAAAGAGAAGTTATGATATTCAACAATTTCTTTTAATTTAGTTGCAAAAGACTCTGCACAGAAAAGGTCACCTACACGTAAACCACGGCGAGCAACTTTATCTTCATATGCTGGGCCAATACCACGACCTGTTGTACCAATCGCTTTTGCACCACGTGCAATTTCACGGGCCGCATCTAAAGCATTATGATAAGGAAGTATCAAAGGACATGCATCACTAATAAGTAAACGTTCGCGTACTGGAATACCCTTAGCTTCAAGCATTTCGATTTCTGTCATCAAGGCTTTAGGACATAATACAACACCATTACCAATCAAACATTTTACGTTATCACGTAAGACGCCTGAAGGGATTAAATGTAATACGGTTTTTTCACCGTCAATGACTAGTGTGTGGCCTGCATTGTGACCGCCTTGATAGCGAACGACATATTTTGCTTTATCGGTTAGTAAGTCTACGATCTTACCTTTACCTTCGTCACCCCATTGGGTTCCTAGAACAACTACGTTTTTGCCCATTTTGACTATTTCATAAGAAAATCAGGCGAGGATTCTAACAAATATAGATATTTAGTCCAAGAAAAAATGCATTATTTTTCTTATGATTTTAAAATAATCTATTAATTTAGGTAGTTAGGGTTAGTCTTTTTTATAATTAAGTCCTTATTATTGTGATAACCAAATGACCATTACGCCTAATAATAGAACAAACAAACCTATATTTCTGATATCTGTAATAGGTTGCTCAGCTAACTTAAGTAAATATGTACGCCATTTGTTTGGAAATAACGCAGGCGCTAATCCTTCGATAATGAGTACTAAACCCAAGGCTAACAATAATGTGTCTGTCATAAATTATCTCCAAAAAGTATTACGCATAAAAAAGCCAGCAATTCAGCTGGCTTTTCTTCAAAGTAAGTTCAAAGTAAATTCAAAGTGATAACATTGTCACTACTTTTGAAGTCCACTTCCGTCTTTTAAGTAGCGAAAGAAGTCACTATCCGGTTTAACAACCATAATGTCATTCTTGCTATTAAAACTTTTCTCATAAGCTTCTAAGCTACGAATAAAGCCATAAAATTCGGCATCCTTTGTATAAGAATCAGAATATATTTTAGCAGCTAATGCGTCGCCCTCACCTCGCGTGGTGAAAGCATCTTTCTGCGCTTCAGCTAACATAATTGTTACTTTTGCATCAATTGTTGCACGAATGATTTCAGCTTGCTCTTGACCTTTAGAACGATGTTCTTTAGCAACAGCGGTTCGCTCAGCACGCATACGTTCATAAATAGAGTTACTTATTTCAGTAGGTAAGTTAATCGCTTTGATACGAACATCAACCACTTCAATACCTAAATCTTCACGGCTACTTCTAGCGCTTTCTAACGCTTGCGCCATGATAGAATCGCGATCACCGGAAACAATTTCTTTGATAGTGCGATTACCAAACTCAGTTCTTAAACCGTTATTCACTTTTTGTTTAAGTAAGGCACGAGCATTATCAATTGATCCTGATGTTCGAAGATAATAAGTAGAAAAATCAACAATGCGCCATTTTGCAAACGAATCGACGATAAGATCTTTTTTCTCCGATGTAACAAAGCGATCTGCTGGTTCATCTAAGGTTTGAATACGGGCATCAAGTTTTTTTACTGACTGAATAAATGGGATTTTAAAGTGCAATCCTGGATCAAATACCATCATTTCACCAGTGGAACTATCACGTTTGATTTTAGAGAACTCAAACACAATGCCACGCTGACCTTCGTAAATAACAAAGACTGATGAAACGATTAAGACAAGTAACAATGATATTATTGCAATGGAAAGATTTTTCATGTGCTAGTTGCTCCCACTGTTGAATCTATCACCACGATCTGATGATGAAGATGGCGCAGTATTATTACTTTGCTGGCTCACCGGCGCATACGACTTAACCGCTGTATTATCACGATTAGTGGTACTTTGCTGTTGAATGATCTTATCTAAAGGTAAGTACATCATGTTATTACCCCCATCAACATCAACCATCACTTTGCTGGTATTGCTGTAAACTTTTTCCATTGTAGCAATGTACAAACGTTCACGCGTTACTTTAGGTGCAGCTAAGTATTCAGGTAAGAGCTTATTAAATTTCGCTACTTCACCTTCTGCATCTAACACAGTTCGTGATTTGTATGCTAAAGCTTCTTGTTCCATACGCTTCACTCGACCACGTGCACGCGGTTCAATACCACGAGCATAAGCTTCTGCTTCACGTAAAAACCTAACTTCATCTTCTTGTGCCGAAATCGCATCATCAAAAGCATCTTTCACTTCATTTGGTGGACGGGCATCTTTAAAGTTAACATCAACAATAATTAAACCTAGGTTGTAAGGTTCGATTATCTTCTCTAACTCTTCCCATACGCTTTGACGTATAGCTTCACGACCACTTGTTAATATGTCATCCATAACAGCATGACCTACAACATAGCGAAGTGCGCTATCAAGTGATTGGTTTAAACTATCATCGGCATTAGTCACACTAAATATATAATTACGCGCATTGACAACGCGGTATTGTATTTGCATTTCTACACGAACAACATTCTCATCTTGCGTTAACATAAAACCTGAAGAAGGCATATCACGCGTACTTTGCATATCCACAGGGATAATGCGATCAACAAAGGTCCATTTCCAACGAAGACCTGGCTCAACGGTACCTGAGTATTGCCCAAAACGAAGTACAAGCCCTTGTTCTGCTTCTTTAATGGTGTAGAAACCACTAAAAGCATAAACAACGATAGCTATAATTAGCACTAGGCTTATGCCGATAGTCGAAAGGCTTTTGCCTGACGGAGATGAACCGCCAGTAGATTTTCCGTTACCTTTACCTCCAAAAATTCCACTGACTTTTTTACCTAAATCATTCAGTAATTCGTCTAGATCTGGTGGTCCTTGGTTTTTGCCGCCTTTATTTTTCCAGGGGTCTTTATCATTATTCCCCGGTTCGTTCCAAGCCATGGTGTTCTCCGCTAGGTTATTAAATTAGTATTTGTTATTCGCTCAACAAGCTTTCCAACAAACTTTTAGCAAACGGTAATTTGTTCCGTTTATACAAGACATGAGAGAGGTATTGTTGAAGCGTAATAATTCCATCCAGTTTATGATAAAAACATTTGTTTTATAAGACTCTATATGACTAATAACACATTATTTTACAATAAACTGCTCTATTTGATTGGTATTTAGTTTTACCAATCTGTTCCATTCTCTTTTCGGTAACTTAATGAGCAGATGACAAAAACCCTGCTCATCATAATGTTCATCTTTAACACAATTTAACTTATATAATATACCACGTAATTTTCCGGCACTCGGGGGGATCGCGAGTTGTTGCTGTACAACATGATTACCCAAACGCTCCGCTAAAGCGATAAAGAACAAATCAATACCTATATTCGCTTGCGCTGATAACCAAACTCTTATTGGCCGACCTTCATCATCACGATCAATTCTAGGTTCAACATCATCTAAGTTATCAATTTTATTACAAATGATTAACTGTGGAACATCAGCCGCTTCAATTTCTGCTAATACAGATTCTACTTGTTCAATATTTTCACTACGCCTATCATCAGAAATATCAACGATATGGAGTAATAATTCAGCTTCACGAGTTTCAGTTAATGTGGCTTTGAATGCGGCAACTAAATCATGTGGTAAATGACGAATGAATCCTACTGTATCAGCTAAAATAACTCCGCCAACACCGTCAAGTTCAATACGCCTTAACGTTGGGTCGAGTGTGGCGAACAACTGATCTGCTGCATAGACATCCGATTGAGTTAATACGTTGAATAACGTCGACTTACCTGCATTGGTATAACCAACTAATGATAGGGTTGGCAATTCGGCGCGAGTTCTGGAACGCCGACCTTGTTGACGTTGTTTTTCAACTTTTTCTAAACGTTTACGAATATTCACTATACGATCACGCAATAAACGTCTATCCGTTTCTAATTGTGTTTCGCCTGGTCCACGTAAACCAATACCGCCCTTTTGTCGTTCTAGATGAGTCCAACCTCGAATTAAGCGACTACTAATATGTCGCAATTGCGCTAGCTCTACTTGTAATTTACCTTCATGGGTACGAGCCCGCTGGGCAAAAATATCAAGAATTAGTGTAGTACGATCTATGACTCGGCATTCACATAATGCTTCAATATTTTTTTCTTGGGATGGGGATAAGCTATGATTAAATAACACTACGTCAGCTTTATATAAACGAACTGCGTCTGCTACTTCTTCAACTTTGCCTGAACCAACAAAAAATTTGGGATCTGGAGTACTGCGCTTACCAGTAACAACCGCTAATTCGTTCACGCCGGCAGAAGAGACTAACATTTTAAATTCTGTTAAATCTTCTCGGGTGCTTTCATCAGGAAAATCTAAGTGAACAAGCACTGCTTGTTCACCTGCTTGATAACGATCAAACAACTGCGTTGAACCTATATATTTTCATTAAACTCATTATTAATATTGAAGATTAACTATTCGTCCGAATCTGTATGGTTAGCCATAGGGGCTGTATTTACTGCACGAGCAGGTACTACTGTTGAAATAGCATGCTTGTAAACCATTTGACTAACGGTATTTTTCAATAAAATAACAAATTGGTCGAATGACTCTACTTGTCCTTGGAGTTTAATACCGTTGACTAAGTATATTGCCACTGGAATACGATCACGACGTAAAGCATTCAAAAATGGGTCTTGTAATGATTGACCTTTTGCCATTAGATGGCTCCTTTTTTTTATTATTGAGTAATAAATAAGTAAGTAATAAATTAATCAAAGAAATTTTGACTAATAAGTTAATGTAAATTGTGCTAATCCTGAGCATATAACTAGTTAATTATACACCAATATTTCAATATTGCTTAATGATAGCGAGTATATCTTATATTTATAATCATCATAAACGTTTGCTAACTAGTGATAGTACTTGTGCTAAATTTGTTTTATCGTCTGTGGTTAACCAATGCAGGCTTTGCCAACTACGCAGCCAAGTTAACTGTCTTTTGGCTAATTGCCTCGTGGCACAAACGCCACGAAAAACCATTTCTTTATGATCAAACTCACCATTAAGATATTGCCACATTTGTCGATAACCCACACAACGAATTGAAGGTAAGTTATCATGTAAGTCGCCGCGCGCTTTCAGCTTTGTAACCTCTTGCTCAAAGCCTTGCTCTATCATTTGCTGATAACGAAGTTCTATCCGCGCATGTAACGTACTACGTTCCTGAGGTGTTATAGCAAATTGTAAAATATCACCCTCGAGCTTAGCACCCTTAGTTTCAGTTAATTGTGTTAACGTTTTACCCGTTAATCGGAATACTTCTAATGCCCTAGTAATACGTTGGGGATCATTAGGATGTATTCGCTTTGCTGAGACACTATCAATTTCTTGTAATTTTTCATGCAGTGCCTGCCAGCCATATTGCTCTGCTTCGGCTTCTATTTTTTTACGTATATCACTGTCAGCAGCTGGCAAAGGTGAAATACCTTCAATCAGACTTTTGAAGTACATCATCGTACCGCCGACAAGCAGTGGTATACGGTTTTTTGCTCTAATAAGATCAATTTCATTTAGGGCATCATGACAAAAATCAGCTGCTGAATAACTTTGTGCTACATCACGAAGATTAATTAAACGGTGTGGATACTTCGCCAATTCTTCATCGGTTGGTTTAGCCGTACCAATATCCATATCACGATAAATTAATGCCGAGTCAACACTAACAATGTCACACGGCAGCGCATCACACAAAGCCAATGCTAAAGCAGTTTTACCTGATGCAGTTGGCCCCATTAAACAGATAACAGGGGGTTGCTTTATTGATGAACTTTTATCTAACACTGATTAATTCTTCTTTGTTGCTGACTTAGCCTTTAATTGCTTAATTTCAGATGTGAGGTCAAGAGGAACAGAATTCAAGAGCACCGTCTCGATTAATTCATCTGACAACTCTTTTTTGGCGCTTAACCACAACGCTTGTGCTTGCTCCATACTATATTCAGAAGCAATCATTACGTTAGCAATCGCACAAATAATATCGCTATCAAAATTAACCTTTTGATCATTATTGCCATTGTCGTGTGTTGATAATAAGGTATCAATAATCGTAATAAAACTGGCATTCACGTCTCTTTCGCGCAATATAGCCGGAAACTGACGTATTTGTAGTTGTTGCTTGCCGTTAGTTTTATTTTGAATAACACAAACAATGCCCGCTGATTCAAGCAGTGTTTGGTGACTTTGTACTGCACTCATTTGCTCTTTGGAAAGTGTTAACACCACGGGTAATAATAATGGCTGACTAACTAAATTAGTGGTGGAATCTGATCGGCTTTGTTGCCAACTTTTTACTATTTTATTTTTATTAATCTGATAGGCCAACTCAAAAACTGATAACAGGTGTAAACTACTCTGATACTTAAAAACACCGTAACCACCTTGTTTAATGGTGAGAAAAAAATCATCCTCTGATTGATCGCTAGTAAATACAACAGACGAGTTTTCATCACTGGCTGGCTCTTCATACTCAACCGCCCCCCCAACAGTAATAATAGGCGTCATTAATTGTTGATAATTTTGCACCGCTGCCCTAGTTACTGGATCACGTTGGCCATAGCTGCCTTTAGCAACATTAGGCGTATAGGTATTTTCTTTAACCTGCTGCAAAGGTTGAATATAATCTGGCCGCACGTATTGTGTATTATCAGCGTTCGACGCATTGGTAACTACCGCTAATGGCGGCGTTTCCTCTGCATCATTAAGATCTAACTCTAACGAATCATTCGTTAGCGCTTTGTGGCAAACTGAATAAATAAAATCATGCACGTAACGACTTTGATGAAAACGTACCTCATGCTTAGATGGGTGAACATTCACATCAACCTCTCGATAATCAAGCTGTAAAAACAACACAAAAGCGGGATAAGTATCAGGAGGTAATAAATTGGCATACGCTTGACGAATAGCATGGTTAATTAACTTATCGCGCATCATGCGTCCGTTGACATAACTATAACTAAGATCATTTTGATTACGGGCGAAACTCGGTTTAGCCAGCCAGCCGGTAAAACGCATATTGTCGTGCTGGCAATCAATTTCAGTGGCACAGTCTATAAATTTTTGCCCACATACCATAGCAACACGTTTAGCCTGTTGTACCTTACTGGTCGCCGCTCGATATTGACGGATAGTTTTGCCATTATGAGTTAACGTAAAAGTGACATCAAAGCGCGCTAATGCAATACGACGAATCACTTCATCAATGTGATTAAACTCAGTTTTATCCGTACGTAAAAATTTACGCCGAGCGGGTGTATTAAAAAACAAATCTAATACTTCAATGGTTGTGCCATCCGGATGTGCCGCAGGGGTAACTGTTACTGCCATATCTCGGCCTTCGGCATTTGCTTGCCAAGCAGTTGGCTGATTTTTAGGTTTAGAGGTCAGGGTTAAGCGTGACACTGAGCTAATACTCGCTAGCGCTTCACCGCGAAAACCTAAACTGTTAATGGCTTCTAAATCATTAAGGCTTTTTATTTTACTGGTCGCATGTCGACTCAGTGCTAAGGTGAGCTCTTCTTTAACAATCCCTATGCCATTGTCAGAAATACGAATACGTTTAACGCCGCCTTTATCCACATCAATATTAATGAGGGTTGCATCTGCATCTAAGCTATTTTCAACTAATTCTTTAATAACTGAAGCAGGTCTTTCTACCACTTCTCCAGCAGCTATTTGGTTTGCTAAACGCGCAGGGAGTATTTCAATAGTCATAGTACGATAATGCTCAAAAACTGTCTGTTCAAAAAAATCATCCCGCTCGAGGAATTTTCAAGGTTTGGCCAATGCGTAGTGCATTAGATTTCAATTTGTTTACTGATTTTAATTTGGTCATTGAAATATTATAGCGCTGCGCTAACACCGATAAAGAATCACCACTGCGCACTTTATGGCTTTTATAACCTACAGCAGCAAAGTAGCTACCGGTTAATGGGTGCGCCATAAAATAATTACGAATACCACTGTGAATCGCACTTGCTAATAAGTGCTGATGTTTAGACCAGGTTAAATTTTTCTCTTCTTTATGATTAGAAATAAAGCCTGTTTCGACTAGTATTGACGGAATATCTGATGACTTCAATACGGCAAAGTTACCATTTTGAGGTGTTTTTTTATGCATGTTAGTGACTTTTCTTAACTGAGAAATAACCTTATTCGCCACACCAAAACTAACCCCTAATGAATGTTCTTTACTCATATCAGCTAAAGCCAACGCTAAATGACTGTCTGACGTGTTTTTTATAACGCCACCACCGCCGCCTAATAACTCTGATTTTTTTTCCCTATATAATAGCCATCGAGCGAGTTCAGACTCAGCACGCTTTTGTGTTACAACCCAAACAGAAGCGCCGTTTGGGCCTGGAGTACGAAAAGCATCAGCGTGAATTGAAACTAAAAAATCAACATGGTTTTTTCTTGCTAAACTAGTCCGACGATTTAAATCAACATAATAATCGCCAGAACGGAGCATAACCGCTTTCATGCCTTTTTCTTTGTTAATTAGAGTTTGTAGTTTTTTAGCAATTGCTAAGGTCACTCTTTTCTCGTAAGTGCCTTTAGCACCAATAGAGCCGGGGTCTTCACCACCGTGACCCGCGTCAATACCAATAATAATATCACCTAGACTGATTTTAGGTTTTGATGTTATTTTAACGGCATGAGTTTTATCATATAAATCAACTACTAAACGATCACCATATTGCCCCGCTGGTGCTAAAGGGAAAATAGTAAGTTGATAAGCTTTTGTTAACTCTAACACTAAGCGGGTGCTAGATTTTGATTTAGCGTTGCTGGTACGAAACAGTTTAATACGAGGATCGTGATCAGCTAAATTTTTCAGAGCAACACTATTTTTAGTCTGACTAAAATCAATCACTAAACGATTAGGGTTAGTTAAACTAAAATATTTATAATCGGGTTTACTTTTAAGATCGAAAACAAGGCGAGTATTTTCTGGCGCTGGCCAAACACGAATACCTTCAATACTATTTAATGAAGAAGCATTATTTGCGGCCACATTATTTACTGTCAATGATGCCGTAGCCATTATTAGCCAAAGCAAGCCCGTAAATAATATTGATAACACCCGCATATTCTACCTTTGAAATGGTAATATTTAAAAATTTTAACGTTATTTTTGAAGCTCTGAGTAGTGCTGTAAAACAGCTTCACCACGCATAGAAGTAGCACATAATGCCACAGTGCGCTGTTCATCTTGATAATCAAGTTCAATTACTATATCAGCTTTAGCCAAAATTCCTGCGCCTTTTTCAGGCCATTCAATAAAGCAGCAACAGTTTTCAGCAAAATAATCACGGATCCCCATATACTCCAGTTCTTCCGCATCACCTAAGCGGTATAAATCAAAGTGATATACTTGCCATGGTGGTAATTCATAAGGTTCAACTAAGGTATAAGTAGGACTTTTTACGTTGCCTTGATGTCCCATACCACGAACAAACCCCCGAGTTAAAGTAGTTTTTCCTGCGCCTAAATCACCATTTAAGTACACAATCAATGCAGGCTGTATTTTATCACTCTGCTCATCCTGAGCTAATACTACCTTAGCCAAACCATCACCTACCGCAATGGTTGCTCGTTCATCTGCTAAAAAATATTCAAGTTTTTTCATTTAGTTATAGTCATTTAATATTAGGGCTATGTATTCAATATGAGGCTATTGTGATTAACTAGCTGTTGCAATGGTGCAAATAAATCGCTCGCCAACATACCGCGTTGCCCCTGTCTATCCGCAATAATATCACCTGCTGCGCCATGAATATACACAGCCAAACAGGTGGCAACAAAATAGTTATCCGTTTGCAAAATTAATGCGGCAACAATACCACTTAATACATCCCCCATACCGCCACTTGCCATGCCTGCATTACCGGTACTATTAATCACCACCGTATCGCCATCAGAAATCAATGTGCCTGCACCTTTTAAAATACATATTCCACCATATTTTTTGGCAATGGCTTTTACCGCATCAAAACGATTTGCCTCAATAGTGGCTGTATCACAACCCAGCAATGTTGCCGCTTCTTTCGGATGTGGCGTTAATACCCAACGAGAGCAAAAATAATTTGTTTTAGCGAGTAAGGTTAAACCATCTGCATCGATTACTATATTGCTATTTTGTTTGCCTGCTACTTTTTCATCTTCTAACTTTGTACCTTCGACAAAGGGGGCTACGATCAAATCAAACAAGTTTTGTGACCACTGAGTTTGTCCTAATCCCGGCCCTAATAATAAAACTTTTGCTTTGCTCACCACTAAAGAGTTGGCTAATTTTTTGGCCTCATTAGGTGCCAACATTAATTCCGGTCGGCCATTAAAGACTAACGCCTGATTATCCTGATGACAACATACCGCGACTAACGCCGCGCCACTTCTAAGCGCAGCTTCACTGGCTAAACGAATAGCGCCCGGCATACCCACACCACCCCCTACCGCTAGAATTTGCCCAATAGTCCCTTTATGGCTAGTATTCAGACGTTTTGTTAAAAAGCTGACCCCATCATATAAAGGGTATTCTTTTTGAAAGTAATGATGGCAAGTGACTTGCTGCTTAAAGGCGTCTCCCAGTAATAAATCAGCTAATATTAATTCACCAATAAAATTTGCTGATTGCCCTGTAAGCAGGCCTTGTTTGTAAACAATAAACGTTACCGTCATTTTAGCAATAACGGCTAAGCTGTTCTCAACCAAACCAGTAGTAGCACAAAGGCCCGATGGAATATCAACACTCAATACGTCCGCTGCATTGGTGTTTATCGCAGTGACTAACTGCTGCATTGGCGTAGCTAACGAGCCATAAAAACCAATACCAAATAATGCATCAACAATGATATCGCCAGAAAATAGTGCTACTTGCGCAATTACATTATCGGTGACAATGTCAGTCACCCCCACTGCAACCATATTTTGATAAGCAAGCAATGCATCACCTTTAATACTTGTAACATCACAGGTTACAAGAACGGTAACCTGCATTTTGGCTAAATGAGCCAGACGCGCAATAACAAAACCATCACCACCATTATTGCCTTTGCCGCATAGTACTAAAATAGATTTAGCCTTAGGCCAATGTTTCTGTAACGTTTCAAAAGCCGCGCTTCCTGCTCGTTCCATTAATTGATACAGCGCTATTTGTTGGCTTTGCGCAACACCGGATTCATTGTTCAAAACTTGCTTGGCACTATAGGCGCAATGCCAATTATGTTTTGCTAAAGGTAGTTGTGATAAACTCATATATACTTTTTCACCTTGTGCACCTTGCACTCATTTGGTTGAATTTTTTCAAAAATGACAAATACAACGGCTAACAGCCCTGCTATCAACTATCCTGCATTGGTAGAAAAAATCAAGTGTTGGGGCAAAGAATTAGGTTTTTCTCAATTAGGGATTACCGATATAGATTTATCAAAGCATGAACAAGCGCTTGAACAATGGTTAGCCAACAATTATCACGGTAATATGGATTACATGGCACGTCACGGTTTAATGCGTGCTCGCCCTGCCGAATTAGAGTTAGGTACTATTAGAGCGATCAGTGTTCGATTAGATTACCTACCAACCGAGGCGAAATGTGCGCAAATATTAAAATCAAAAGATCACGCTTATATCAGTCGTTATGCATTAGGTCGTGATTATCATAAATTAATGCGTAAACGTTTACAGCAGCTAGGAAAAAAAATTACCGCCTACTTTGAAGATCTTCAAGGGGAAGACTTTAATTTTCGTCCTTTTGTCGATTCTGCGCCTATTTTAGAAAGGCCGTTAGCCGAAAAAGCAGGTTTAGGTTGGGTAGGGAAACACAGTTTATTGCTCAATAAAGAAGCGGGTTCTTGGTTCTTTCTAGGTGAGTTACTCATCAATATTCCGTTACCCGTAAGCGTAGTTGAGACTACCGATAACAGCACAAAAACCAATGATTGTGGCAGCTGTGTTGCTTGTATTAAAATTTGCCCTACCAAAGCAATTGTTGAACCTTATGTAGTCGATGCCCGTCGTTGTATTTCGTATTTCACTATAGAATCCCCTGATCCCATTCCGTTAGAGCTTAGACCGTTAATGGGCAATAGAATATATGGCTGTGATGATTGTCAGCTTATTTGTCCGTGGAATAAGTATGCCAAGCTAAGCTTAGAAAGCGACTTTCAAGCCAGACATCATCTGGATGAAGTGACATTACTGGAATTGTTTTCTTGGAGTGAAGCGTATTTTTTAGATAATTTACAAGGTTCACCCATTCGCAGAATTGGCTTTCAAAGTTGGCAACGTAATATTGCCGTGGCATTGGGCAATGCTCCCTTTGATAGTGAGATTATTACCGCACTAGAGCAAAAATTAACTACCGCATCAGCGATGGTTACTGAACATATCGATTGGGCGCTGTCTCAACAAAACCAACGGAAATTAAGCGATAACAACAATGCTAATGAAAGGCTTAATGCCCGATTAATTCGCTCTATTGAGAAAGGACTTCCCAGAGATGCCTAATATTGACCCGTGTTATTAACTTATAATTCACTGAAAAATAGGCGCTTTAACTAAGACTAATCGAAGCGCTTTTTTATATCTGTTGTTTCCACACTAGATACTTTCAGCATAACCATCAATAGCGGTCAATGCGGCTCGAGTCTCCTTAAGTAAAATATTCACTTCCTTTAAGCTATTCGGTATGTCATCACCACTGAGTAATTTTATCCATTGAGTGCATAATTTAGCTAGATCTGAAGCGGCTAAAATTTTAGCATTTAATTGTAAATCAATAATGGCATTATTAGCCCTATCAAGATCTTTCGCTTTAATTGCATCGATCAAAATATCGAGATGCTGATGATTATCTTCGGTATAATCATCCAACATGAATAAGGCTAACTCAACAGAGCCTTGATTATGTAAGTATTGTGAGAAATCAAAAACAGCTTCAGTGTTATCCTCAGTAAGCGATGCAACAAGTTCAGTAATCACACGATCATCATTACCTTCATCGGTGTATTCATCATGGACCTCATCAAAACACTCGATTATTTCTTCCGATAAAGTTAATACTGGGCTTATCGCACGGCTTGATGACCTAACTGTTTGCAGCCAAGGGGCTAACACAACGCTCAATTCTTCCAATGTCGATTGTTTAACTAACTGTCCTATATGCCAATCGTCAAAATCAGTATCATTCTCTGAGTTTGGAACATCTTCAGTTAAACTAAACACAGCAACATTCACTAAAGGTTTACTTACCATTTTCAATAATGATGTTGCTGAAAACTCAGTAAAAAGTATGCTGTATAGACCTGTTTGCCATAATTCCCGTTGAGCGTCAGCATGAGAAACAACATGTACTCGCAACCCTAACCAGTGTAATAATCGTTGAAAATATTGGTATTGCTGAGGCGAATTTACCGCAAGCAACACAGGTAACTCACTTGCCAAGTAATGGTTTGGCTGATATTGCTCAGGTGAAAGTAACTGATTAGTGCTAACGTCACCTGCAAGTAACTCTTTAATGTTTTGTAAAAACGCATCTCTAAACAATAGTTGATCTGTCTGCGAATAGAAACCAAAATTATCTAAGCTTAATGCTGCTGATTGCAACAACATCAATTTTGGCTGCACAGAGATAGGTAAACTATTGAGTTGTTGTGTTATTAAATCAATATTATTTTGTGCAATATCACTAGCCACTATTAATAAATCAAGTTTGTCTTTATTAAGGCGTTTCGCGGTCAGTCGTTGCTCAAAGCTATCCATACGAACAAATATTTCACATTGAGCCGAAGCTGACTGAAGCATTTTTTCAAGTAATCCGGTTACCATGTCATTATTGGAGAGCAGCATAACCTTAGTACCCTCAAGTTTATGCTCTTGCTGTTGTTTAACTATAGGGGAAGACACGATAGCCAAGGGTAATTCAAAACTAAGCTGAAAACCATCATCAATAAGTTGAGCGGTAATATTGGCACCATGCTGCTTAGCAAATAGAATATTAAATATATCCACCCATGGTGATTTTTGTAAATCAGTCATTTGAGAATCAATCAACAGGGAGACTAAATTGGGTAAAGTCTCTACCGATTCGGCTTGAACTTTTACCACAAAGTTTACTAATTGTTGACCTGTACTTTTATCTTGTAGCTGTAAGTGAAGATGTAATTGAGCATCTTGGCAGTCACATAAAGCAATATCAATGAATACGTTTATCAACTGTTGAAACAAACGAAAATCGAGCTTAGCTTGCACTAACAGTTGCTCATCATAGCTAAAATACAACTGATTATTAACCATTTGCAGACCATTCTGCTTAGTCATTAAAATTGCATGTATATTATCAACGAAGTTCACATCAACCAATGTTAGCACTGCGTTTTCTGAGCGTATTTCACTTGACAGATAAAACTGTCTTAATTGTTCATAAATGGGGATTAACGAGGCGTATTGACCTCCTGCGCTTGTTTCACTGTTTACTAGCTTATTAACCAATATAGCTTGTTGTTGCTGTAGTAATAATAAAACCTTACCTTCCAGATAGT
Organism: Colwellia sp.; assembly: GCA_047633255.1. GTDB lineage: Bacteria > Pseudomonadota > Gammaproteobacteria > Enterobacterales > Alteromonadaceae > Colwellia. The sequence goes on along the minus strand of JBLIEW010000001.1, from coordinate 134,152 downwards.
TATATCGCTGTAATTCACCTCTAAGGTGGAACTCACCTTGTTCACTAGTCTTTAACTGCTGTTTATCAGAACTTTGGGTATACAAAACCAATGCTTGCGCTTGCTCATCAATAATTTGTTGTTGTGTTTCAAACTGTTGAAGCAGTTGCTGAAATTCTTGCTCATTATGAGCGGGCTTGGCAATACTTTGCACTTGCTGCATTATTTCCTGAGTTTCGGCGCAATTAGCCGTAACGTCGTCACTATTTTCAGCACGGATACTTTTGTGTATTAATACCACGCTGTGCTGTGCTGCTAGTTTAATTTGTTCTCGTAAGCGCCAGAGTAAATAACAAAAAACCAACAAAAACAAGCCAATAGCAGCCAATAGAATCATCGACAACTCTTTTTGCGTTACTTTAAGGTTAAATTTAACTTTGACTTTAATTAGCAAATCATTAAGTACACCAGAAACATGCGTTGTTCTTTTTTCTTGTGGCTCAACTAATATTTGCATCAATTGATTCTTTTGCATTTTTAAATCAAGTTGATAGCTTTGCTCTAAACGAATGTAACCTTGCCACTTTGCTAGCGCACTTTGCTCCGTTAATACAATAGCTTCAAATGTATCTATTTGTTGGTCAAAATCAACCATCGCTTTTGTTTTATCATATCTTTTTAAGTTGTTACGTTGAGTAATGATTTGTTCTACACCTAAGCGTATCAAATCAAAATCGTCCATACTTGTATGAATAGTGAGTTGCTCAAAACGGGCTAAGACATCTGCCAATAAAGTTTTTAACTGTTGTAAATGAGTTAATTGTCGAATAGCGATAACATAGGCGTTGGATCGACTGAGCGTAATTTTGTCATTTACCTGATCAGCTTGAAGTTGTTTGAAAAGTGATTCTTGTTGGGCTGCTTTCTTATTAATTATCTGCGTAACAGAAAACCACATTAGTTGTAATTGAATAACACTACTTTGCTTTAACTGCTCGTTACGCCCATAATTGTCTTGAATACGAGTAACAATATCATTAGCCGATTTGTTCGCATTTAACCATTGTTGATATAGATGTGTATTTGAACTTTCTAACCGCAATAATTGCCTATTTACCGCAATCAACTCTGTTTGTAATTCAACAAAGTTGATTCCACTATCGGTGAACAATAATTCATCCACAAGATATTCAGCTTTTTGTAAGGCTTTTAGCTGCTCAAATTGTTGCTTTAAGGGAAATAATTCACCCTCAATCAAAAAACGACTGCGCTCACTTTGTTGATAAAATAAAATAAACATCAACGCTAAAGCGACAATAATAGTTGACAATAAAGCGGTTAATTTTGCAGAAAATTGACGATGAAATGGCTTTAAAATTAAAGTCTGTGTCTGTCTATTGTCTTTTTGTTCGATTGGCTTTTGCTCAGCCAAGTCGTCAGTATTGCTCATAACTATTATTTTTCTAAAGTCCTCTGTCGCTTTAGTTTATACTATACCTTAAGCAAAATAATAGCGTACCGAATGTAAATTAACGTTTTTTACTCACCCAAGCCCATTGCATTTCACATATAATAGGCATTTGCCCTGAATCATCAGTGATAGTAACAGACACAGTCATATCGCCCTTTTCCTGCCCCTCAATCCTATTTATTTGATCTGTCGTTAAATTTGCCACCGCTTTTAAATTTCCTTGCATTCTGCGTTGATATTCTACTTTCATTGATTTTAACAATGGCACCCTATCATCGGGTACGTTCATACCAAACACTATGCCAGTAGCCGATTCTGCTAATACTGCCGCCGCAATAGCATGAATACCCCCAATATGATTTCGCACTGATTTTTTGTTTTTTAAGGACAATATTGTTTGCTGGCGGGTTACCTTTTCAATTTTAATGCCTGTGGTTCCTGCAAATCTTACCTTGGTATTGAAAAAGGTTGTTAATAAAAATGACCGCATGAATTTCGGTGCTTTATTTACTTTACTAACAAATGAACTAAAACGGTTTGCCATGTTTACTAACCTGAAGAGTGATTGATGGCGTTATTGTTAATTAAACTGGTCTGACCTGCAAGTTTTATTGTTAATGAAGTCAATATTTAGACTATTTCAAAAATTACTTAGTAAGATTGATTGGTATTATCACCCGATATCAATTGTTCAAGACTATCTATTGATATGCTTCATTGATAATTAATTCTTTAAAGCCTGATGAATCTCTTTTAGCCCAAGTAGACTGCTGCTCCTTGGTGTATTCATTGCGATAATTCACTAACCTGTCATCAATAACTTTATATAAATAGGTTCTTGATTGATTTACCGACAGCTTAAAAAAAATATAAGCACTACCACTTCCTTCAAAAGTTAACTCTGCTTGCAATGGTACGCCATTTTCATCAATGATGATCTTATACTTTCCTTCAAAATCATTAACATAAGCGCGAATGTCTTTGTCACTGATAAGGGCATCTAAAGGTAGGTTAAAATGTAAAACACGTGCATTTTTGTCTTGATGTATGATTACTTCTTCTTTTAAGAACTCTGCTTTGATCAGAGAACGGCTTAATTTTGGTGCCGCTGAAAGCATACTACGTAATTCATTGGCCTCAATGTCGTTAATGGCATTAAGCGTTGGGGTGTTAACTTCTTCATTACGTTCTTTTTCATTTTCTTCACGTTCAAGCTGGGTCAGCACTGCATTTGAATAGGTAATTTGTAGCCCATTTAAATCATCAAGTAGTTGAATATTAGCTAAACCACTGGTAACTTTTATTTCTTTTTTACGTCCTCTTTTTTCTGTAAACACTGATTTTAGTGTTGCTGAAATAGCGGAATTACCATCAAGCCTTGTTAAGGCTTTATTAAGATCCATTAAGCCGTCAGTTTCAGCATAGCTAGTGTAAGAAAAGCAGCTAAATAATGATATTGTAAAAAAATAGGTAAGATTGCAAGTAATGGACATTCGAATTTAATCTTTTGGTTTCGTCTCTAATAGGAATAAATCGAGATTATCATGTGGCTGTTTTTAATGTCAGCTATTAAAGGTTAGCAAATGTGAATGTCTGCTGGATATCGAGGATTAGTCACATTAGTGGAAATAGTGACTAATCTAATAATCACTATTCCTCGCTCTTGATCAAATTATTCTATATTTTAAAAAAGTGCTTTTGGTATATTTTCAATTCAGCGATAGATTCACGAATATCATCTAAGGCTAAATGTGCGCCTGTTTTAATCACTTTATCTAACACTTCGGGCTTCCATCGGCGCGCAAGCTCTTTTACCGTACTAACATCTAGATTACGATAATGAAAACAGTCTTCAAAGTCAGGCATGTATTTATTAATAAAACGCCTATCTTGCCCTATGCTATTACCGCACATAGGTGATTTACCTTTGGGTGCATATTGCTCCACAAACGCGATAGTTTGTGCCGTCGCCTCTGCTAAGCTCACCTCACTATCTCGACAACGTTTAGTCAAACCTGATTGGCCATGATGCTCAATACACCACTCGCTCATATTATCGAGCACGTTATCCGGTTGGCTAATAGCAAATACCGGCCCTTCAGCTAAGATATTTAACTGGCTGTCGGTAATAATAGTGGCTATTTCCAATATTACATCAATCTCAGGCTCTAGCCCTGTCATTTCTAAATCAAGCCAAATTAAATTGGTGTCGTTACATGTCATAAGTGTTCCTAGTACCAAGTTTTAGTCCTGGTATCATAAATTGCACAAGCAATAGAGTATAATTGTAAGTATAATAGCTGACAAATAACTAGGATTAAATAAAATGATTAATCTCATCTGGTCACAACAATAATAATGGCTAAAAAAAAACTAACTCACGGCCAGCAACGTCGTATTAAAGCAAATCATGACAAAAAATTACATGCCAAGGTAGATAAAACAGACAAAGTACAATGGCAAGATGATGACTTAGGCACGGCACAAAATGGCATAATCATTAGTCGTTTTGGTCAACACGCTGATGTTGAAGGTGCTGATGGCATCGTTTATCGCTGTAATTTACGTCGCTCTATTCGTTCATTAGTGTGTGGTGACAAAGTACTTTGGTGCTTAGGTAAAGAAACAATGCACAGTATCCGCGGTATTATTGAAGCGGTGCACGAACGAGATACTGTACTAAGCCGTCCTGATGTCTACGATGGCGTAAAACCCATTGCCGCTAATATCAGCCAAATATTGATAGTTTCTTCATTACTACCCGTATTTAATAGTGACATAATCGACCGCTACTTAGTTGCCGCAGAACAAACCGGTATTACGCCTATTATCGTATTAAATAAAACTGATTTATTGAACGAACTAAGCCAAGCAGAACAAGATGAGATTGAGCAGCAATTACAAATTTATCGCGATATTGGCTACCAAGTGCTTCATGCTAGTAGCAAAACAAATGCCGGTATTGACGGAATAAAAGCTCAGTTAAACCAACATATCAGTATTTTTGTTGGTCAATCCGGTGTTGGAAAATCAACCTTAGTCAACGCGTTAATGCCAGATCTGGGCGTTATCACTAAAGAAGTGTCATTAAATTCCGGCTTAGGACAGCATACTACTACCGTTGCTAGGTTATATCATTTTGACGATGGCGGTGATTTAATTGACTCGCCAGGCATTCGAGAATTTGGTTTGTGGCACTTAACGCCTGAACAAGTTTTTAATGGTTTTAAAGAATTTGAAGAGTTTATGGGCCTATGTAAATTTAGAGACTGTAAACATATCAACGATCCGGGTTGTGCATTAACCGGTGCTAATGAACAACAAATTAACCCTAAACGGCTAGCAAGCTTTCAACGAATTTTATCCAGTTTAGGCGACAACAAATTAACTTCACGATTTAATGACTAATCGATTGATAAATTAAAGGAAATAAAGTGTCTTCAGAAAACTCATCTTCAAATTCATTACCCGCAAAGAATGCACTTGGTGACAGAATTAAAATAGCATTACAATATGCGATGCCAAAGCATGCTGTTTCCCGTTTAGTGGGCAAACTAGCGGCAGCTAAACTGGGTTGGCTAACCACTAAGTTGATTGATGTTTTTATCAACGCTTATGGTATTAACATGAACGAAGCTAAGCTAAAGAAAGCTAGTGATTTTAAAACTTTCAACGACTTTTTCACCCGAGAATTAGAAGACGGTGCCCGGATCATTGATCCCGATAGCGATACCTTATGCTATCCCGTAGATGGCGCAATATCACAACAAGGTGATATTGTTGAAGGTAAGCTTATTCAAGCAAAAGGCTTTAATTACAGCCTAACGTCATTGTTAGGCGGCGACGCTAGAACTGCGGCTCCATTTCAAAAAGGTAAGTTTTCTTGCATCTATTTAGCACCAAAAGATTACCATAGAATTCATATGCCAATGGCAGCAACCTTACGTGAAATGATTTATGTGCCCGGAGAATTGTTCTCAGTTAATCCATTAACTGCCAACAATGTTCCCAATTTATTTGCGCGTAACGAACGAGTAGTCACCATTTTTGATACCGAACATGGCGCATTAGCTATGGTACTTGTTGGCGCAACCATTGTCGCCAGTATTGAAACCACATGGGCAGGCACTATTACTCCACCCGCAGGTAGTGATATTTTTCGATGGCAATATCCAGCCAAGGGTTCTGATACGATTACTTTTGAAAAAGGCGATGAAATGGGTCGATTTAAATTAGGCTCAACCGTTGTAAGCACTTTTGCCCCTAACATGGTTGATTTTACCCCTGAAGCTGGCCCAGAAACCGTTACTCGTTTAGGTGACTTGTATGCAAAATTAATACCTAAGAATGATGAAAAATAAAAAAGTTGCTCATTAATTCAACACAGGATAGGATAAGATTATAATTGTAACAAGTACATTCGTAATTTCGAACATTTTTATTATAAGAAAAAACATTAAAATACGATTAAACAAGGACAAAAAAACATGGCGCGCGATAAATCAGTAGTAAAGCCAATAAAACCAACAGAAGCAGAGTTAACCTTACTCAATATTCTTTGGCAGATGGGTCCAGCTACCGTGAGACAAATACATGATACAGTGAGTACCACACAAAAAACGGGTTACACCACGGTATTAAAAATATTACAAATAATGCATGAAAAATCACTTGTTATTCGCGACGAAACTAACCGTGCCCATGTTTACGCCCCCGCTGATAGTGAGATGCATACCCAATCATCTTTAATTAAAGATTTGATAAGTAAAGCTTTTGGTGGCTCAACATCAAAACTAGTGATGCGCGCTATTGATGAGTCAACTTCTGCTGAAGAAATTGATGATATTCGTCAATTACTTAATTCTTTAGAAAAATAATTTTAAAGAACCCATGTTAACCCTTTTATCTAGCAGCCCATTTTTAACCAGTTTATCACTGACTTTATTGCACTTTCTGTGGCAAGGGTTATTAGTGGCCGCGGTATTAAAGTCAGCATTACTTATTTTCAACAATCATAAAGCTCAACTACGCTATGCGTTGTCGGCTTTGGCAATGGCCGTTCATTTGCTATTACCCATCATTACCTTTGCTATTATCTATCAAACTGAAAGCTCACCCACTAATACAATAGCAAACTCATTAGCGTTAAGTGAGTTCATACAAGAGCTAAAACAGCCTGATGCCTTTTTTAGTTATCAAGAGTTCACCGCATTACTGCCTTCACTATTGCCTTATATTGCTATTTTATGGTTAGCGACAATTACCCTGCTGGCAGGAAAGTTATTATTAGAAGTTTATAATGTTAATAACCTACCAAAACAAAATACAGTTGCACCCAGTGAAAAGCTACAAACTCGATTTAATGAATTAGCGAAACAAATTCATTTGACGATGACACCACAACTATTAATTTCATTAACTGTTGAAGTGCCGATGGCGATTGGTTGGCTGAAACCTGTGGTTTTATTACCGGCAAGCATGGTAACTGGTTTAAGTACGTCTCAATTAGAAATGCTACTTTTACATGAATTAGCTCATATTCGCCGCCATGATTACTTAGCTAATTTTTTTCAAACGTTAGTGGAAATATTATTATTCTTCCATCCGGCCGTACATTGGGTATCTAAACAGATGCGTAATGAACGTGAATATTGCAGCGATGATATTGCCGTGCAACATTGTGGTGATGCCATTGCCTATGCTCATACCTTAGCTGATACCGCTTCTTTATGTACTAAAGCTCATCATCATACGATTCCTGATCTAGCAATGGCTGCGTCTGGTGGCGATTTAAAACAACGAGTGATTCGTTTAGTTGATCATCACTGTGCACCCAAAAACAACATCAGTAAATGGTTTGCTAGTGTGACTATTATATTTTCAGTATTACTTTTATCAAGTAAACAGATACTGACCATGCCATTACTCGACATTTGGTATAATGAAATACCATGGCAGGATTCCAATAAGGCGACGAAAACACAAAATAAAATTAGCCATACAGACAATGTAATACCTAATGGCTCTATTGCTCAGCAGTTATTGAATCCGCAGGCAGACAAGTCAAATATAGTGCGTACTGTCGACTTAAAAACGACCTTTATTCCGCCAGATGAATTAACGACAAAGCAACAAAATAATAGCCAAGCCCTGACAAAAAAAGCGATAGAAAAACAATTAACTATTGCGAGCCAGCGACAAAAAAAATCCAACAATACTATATCATCCATCACCCTGTTAGAAACACAGTTAGAAAATATATCCTTAGCAAAAAACACCTCTGAAAATCTTAATAAAGTACTGCCTATCCCTTCTCCTTTAAAGGTTGAGCAAGCATTTGAACGCACTGTTTCACCAAAAAAATCATCCTTAGTCACTAGCCCATATCAAGAAGAAATGGCAATATTAACGACATCATCTGAGAGAAAAATAGCCAAAGCTAAACAAATAACAACGACACGCAAAAACTCACATGCGGTATTATTGGCTGATTCCTCTAGCGAGCATAACAAACAAAATGACTTGCCCTACACTAATAAAAAAAATATCAATACAAAATTTGTTGATCATATTGAAAGACAAAAGGCAGAGTGGGTTCAGCCTATTATCATCGCAAATAAGTCAATTGTTCCCACAACACCTGTTTGGCATAGCGCAGAACAAGTTAAATCAGTTGACCCTATTTACCCTACTGTGGCAAAGCGTAAAGGAATTGAAATAGAAGTAAAAGTAAACTTTACCATTGATATTGATGGTCAAATAAAAGATATAAAATTTGCTCAACACAATAAAATCAACTACTTCAAAAGCTCAATACGAACAGCAATTAAAAAATGGCGTTACCTACCTGCCAAAGTTGATGAAAAACCAGTAGAAAGCCAAATGGCTAAAGTATTTTCTTTTAGCTTACAAAGCTAAGGTTACTTTAGTTAGGTATTAAAATTTAACCACACTTATTTTTAGCGTATTCTCTTTTATGCTGAGTTTTTTTCAACCATTTCACTTGTTGCTCTGCGGTTAAAATATTAAAAACAGCCTGTTTACTCTTTACTTTCATTAACGCTAATTCTTTAAAAATAGGCTGATAGGCCTCATACAGCGCATTAAACGCTTGCTCATCAAATGCTTCTGTTTGCAGTAATTTTTTCTCTGCCATTTTAAATTTCTTCATCGACACGCGTAAAATTTGATGTTGCTCTTTTGCTTGTATTTTTATTGCTCTTATTTCTACTTGTTGTTCTTCGCTCAAAGATAAGTGTCTAGCCATACGCTGCATATGATGTTTATGACCGTGCCCTCTTGGGGAATCAAAAGCCATCTCATTATCTGAGGCATTAACACTAGCAATACTGGCAAAGGCAATAGCGATACAAACCGCTATAGTTGAAAAGATAGTTTTCGTTGGTTTAGTCATCTTCATAATTTTCTCCAAAAAATAATTTCGTTATATTTCGTTCTATAAGTGAATAACAATTGAATCAATGGATTCCCCACTTAGCGATTTATGATTCAATTGATATTAATCAGTATAATTAACCCTGTGCTAAGATACGTAAAGCCAATGTAAAGGTTAAGTAAAGGTTGTAGCGATCGATCATAAGATGATAATAAATAAGATAAGATAGATGTACCCGTTCCACTTGAAGATGCCTGATTCAGCTAGAATTGAAGTGTGATGGGTTTATACTAATTAATACGGAGTTTCACTTGAATAAAAAACAATTATTACTCATTGATGATGATCATGAATTAGCTGAGCTGTTGGTGGATTATTTATCCCAGCAAGGCTTTATTGTGCAATGCTGTTTTGATGGCCAGTCAGGATTAGAGCTAGCCTATAAGAGTAAATTTGATCTTATTTTACTTGATGTAATGATGCCAAAACTCAATGGTTTTGAAGTACTAAAAGCACTTGGCAGCGAATATAAAACCCCTATTCTGATGCTTACGGCTAAAGGTGATCACAATGACAAGGTGCTCGGGTTAGAATTAGGTGCTGACGATTACTTAGCTAAGCCTTTTCATCACCAAGAATTATTAGCCCGAATACAAGCGATTTTACGTCGTATTAATATTGTAACTCAACAGAACCAGCAAGATTTACACAGTGAAAACTCAGTATTAACAGTCAATAATATTCAACTTAATCATGCCACCAGAGCTGTTACTTGCCATACAAACCCTATAACGTTAACCGGTACTGAATATCAAATTTTAACCATACTAATGGAACACCACGGACAAATCGTTGCCAAAGAGGTACTGTCAAAACAAGTACTCAGTCGAAAATTAGCGCCTTTTGATCGTAGTATTGATGTCCATGTGGGTAATATTCGTCGTAAATTTTTCCCTTTTAGCGCCATTGAAAAAATAAAAACAGTACGTGGTGCTGGGTATTTATTTCTAACCGGTGAATGTAACTAAGCCAGTAGAGATATTTCTGTGATTTGAATATGCAGAATTGAGCTAGAATTATAAACACCTTTATACCCGCTCTACTTCAAGGTGCAGGTTTCAGCAAGTCGAGAAAGGGTTAGCTACCAGGAATTGATTGAAGAGAATAGTTATTCTATTGTCGAAATCAATAACGCAGGAGATGACCCTTTATCGGCTTGCCCGTAGGGAGCTAAGCTAGAAACTGCATATTCAAGTGGAACGGGTATAGACAAGACACTGATTGATGAGAATAAATATAGATGAAACCATCTAAAAAGATTAGAGCGTTATTTTCCTCCTTTAGCATCAAGTTATTCGCTTGGTTCTGGCTTATCGCTATCACGTCGATTTTTAGTACCCGCTTTATCTCTCATCAGCTATCAAGTGATGCTTATCAAAAGGTTGTTAGTCAAGCACCGCTGCATGATGAACTTCGCCAACTTAATAATACAGCAAGAAGAATTGAACTAAGTAAAATAAAAAATATTGAAGAATTGCTACAAAAAAAACAGCAACGTTTTATCAAAAGACCTTTTAACCTGTGGTTTAAAAGTATAGATAATAATTCAACCATTTCCAGTCTGTTCCGATTACCCCCAAAGCATCAGCAAGCACTTACCCGCTACCTTAACGAACAAGTATTTGATCAAGCCATTACTAGTGTTTTTGCTCATACCCGTTTGGTTGGCCCTGTTTTAATAAAAATTAATAAGCAAAACTACCAATTATTCATTTCACGGAAGCAACACAAACGCAATTTTGGCCAACTTGTGCAAGATCTTCCTTCTTGGGCTCGCGTTACTATGCCTATTTTTATTAGTTTTATACTGTGTTTATTATTAGCACGCTCTTTTAGTAAACCTATTGCGATTATAAAAAAAGCGGCTATAGAATTAGGTAAAGGCAATTTATCCACTCGTGTTACTGAGGTTACAAAGCGTAATGATGAATTAGGTCAACTCGCTAACAGCTTTAATCAAATGGCTGAACAATTGCAAAAAAACCAAAGCGCACAACAACGTTTGCTTGGCGATGTTTCACATGAATTACGTTCTCCAATGACTCGCTTACAAATGGCACTTGGCTTAGCACAACAAGAGTCCACTACCCGAGCTGCTCGAGACCAATATTTACAGCGCTGCCAATTAGAAATAGAGCGTTTAAATCAAATGATTGAAGATGCACTAATCTTGTCGCGATTAGAAAACACGCTACAAACTATTGAGAAAAAACATATTGATTTTACTGCTTTAGTGCATAAAATCATTCACGAAGAACAATTTATTGCTAATGAAAAAGCAATAACAATTGTGCTAGATTCAACCGCAATAGTTGAGCTACTAGGTGATCACAATTTACTATTCAGTGCCATCAGTAATGTAGTGACTAATGCCGTAAAGTATAGCCCTCAAAATAGCCTCGTTAAGGTGGCTTTATCGGTAAATAATCAGCTTGTTAGCTTAGTTATTTGTGATAACGGTATTGGGGTACCACCAGCATCTTTAACAGAATTATTTACACCTTTTTATCGTGTAAACCTTGCTAGAGATCGCAAAACAGGTGGTACGGGTTTAGGATTAGCTATAGCCAAACAAGCCATTGTGGCTCACCAAGGTAATATTTTTGCCAAAAACAATGAAAATAAAGGATTATCTGTTACCATTCAGCTACCTTTATAATCAAAACTCACGTATATGAACGCTTCTTCTTCTGTTAAAAAACCACCTGTTTATTTCAGTAAACCAATAAAAATAATTGCAACGCTATTTATTGGTGTCTATCTTGTCATTTGGGCAATTTCGTCACCGCTTAGTAAATATTTCATCAAACCAATACTAGTTGAACAAGGGCTAACGTTATCTTCTGACACAAGCATTCGCTATAACCCTTTTTTAAGTCAGTTAACCGTTCGCGATTTAACACTGTATCTCAATAAAGAAGAAAAAGTACTTTCCATAAACAAATTAACTATTCGTTTAACATTATTCCGTTTGCTCTTTGACAAAATAGTCATTAGTGAATTTCAATTAGATGACGCGTACATAAAAATTAATAAAACAGCAACGCAACTTGTTATTGCTGGCATTGATTTAAACAAAGAACAGTCTCATGAAAGTACTAATGTGGACCCAAAAGGGAGCACCAACGCTGAGCCGCAACCTAAACCATTTGATTATCAGCTCATCTTACCAAAAGTAGACTTTAGCCAAATTAATATTGATATAGAAAACAATAATAAACCTCATCATGTTGTAGTTAGCAATTTGTTAATCACGCAAATGAAAGCAACCGAACAATCTCAACAAGCTAACATAACCCTACACGGGATTATTGATGGCACTGAGCTTACATTAGATGCTGATGCTCTATTTGAGCAAGGACAAGGAGATATTAACACTGAACTAGCGATAATTGATTATCCTATTGCTAATCTACAACGCTATGTGGAAGACTTGACTGAGCTTAAGGGCTTTTTTTCATTAGCCAGTGAGCAATCAATTTCAATCACAAAAGATACAATTAAACTGCATTTAACTAAAGCAGAGATAACCAACAAAAATCTTGTTGTCGGTTATCAAGAGCAATTTTTTACTTTAGAAAAACTACAACAAAATATCAGTAATTTAACATTAACGTTAAATCAAGGTGAAATCACTGAACTAAGCGGTGAAGGACAACTTACGCTAAATAAAGCCAGTATTCATCATAATAAGCCTAGTCAAAAATTAGCTTACTTTGAACAATTAGCCTTAAACGATATGAGCTTTCACTTTACCGACATTCCAGAAATAAAAATCGCTGAATTTATTGTTGATAATATTTTCATGTCGAAAAATGAAGCGCTTGATCTCCCCGCTATAATGGAGTTAAAACAGTTTAGCATCAGTGATATTATCGTAAATAAGCACCACTTAGCCGTTAACCAAATAATATTGAATAGCCTACAAAGTCACCTAATTTTAAACAAAGAAAAAGCCATTGAAAATTTAGTAACAATGCCAGTAACGAAAACAGAACAAGAAGAAATTATTGATACGGTAGAAGAAGTTGAGCAAGAGATAAATACTACATCAGCCGATTTTATTATTTCATTAAATGCATTTTCATTAATCAATGACAATCAAATATCATTTGTAGATAACAGTGTAGACCCTGTAGCTAAACGTAACTTATTTATCGATAAATTAACGCTGGGCGCGCTGAGTAACGCCCAAGAAACAAAAGATAATCAAACACCGTTTGAACTAATTGGCCGCAGTAATAAATACGCCCACTTTGATTTTAAAGGCTTCACCCAGCCATTTTCAAAACAGCCTGAACATCAAATTAACGGTTTTTTGAAGGAGTTATCTTTGCGTACTGTTTCTACTTACACCCAACAAGCAATGCAAATAGAATTAAAAAATGGTCAGCTCAATACCGATATTAATCTCATGCTTAAAGGTGAACAGCTTGATGGTAATGTAGTGATACTATTGCAAGGGTTAGAAACTGGCATAGCAGATAGCCATGAAGCAGGTGCATTGATCGATAAAGGTGCTTTACCGTTAAATATTGCCTTAGGTATGCTGAAAGATAGTGATGGCAATGTAGAGCTTGATGTACCCTTGTCGGGATCCACTTCCGATCCACAGTTTGGCATGAGCAGTATTGTTAGCTTAATCACACAAAAAGCCATTTGGATGGCAACACAAGACTACTTAGTAAAGACCTTTGTTCCCTACGCAAATATTGTTTCTGCAGCCATGACGGTAGGCGAATTTGCATTAAAATTACGCTTTGAGGATTTACCTTATCAGACTAAACAAATAGAGATAAATGAAAATCAACAAGCCTATGTACAAGCCTTCATTGCCCTAATGCAAGACAAAGAAGACACCCGAGTAAATATTTGTGCGGTTAGTACTCCTGCCGATATCAATCTTAAATCAGGTAGTAAAGTAACTGATAAAAATAAAATAAAGCAACTCAAAGAAATAGGCGAGCAACGCGAAGAAGCTTTTAAAGAATACATGATAAAACAGGGTAATATTGCGTCATCAAGATTATTACTCTGTTCACCAAAAATCGACAGTAGTGAAGAGGCACAGCCACGTATTGAGCTATCTATCTAGTGAGTTATGTAGTGGGTAATATGAATAATAAAGAGTTATTATTGTGAAGAGAATGGATCAACAAGACAACTTTATCTATCTTACTTTTGCATTAATACTGTTATTATTAGGCACGGCACTAGCTGAACAGTTTTTTGGTCCTTCAGCACAACGGTTAATGCAATCAACCACAGTAATCACACTATTAGTGGCGGTTTGGGGGGTGGAATCTAAACGTTTTTTTTTAAGAAAAACCTTTATTTTTCCTCTGGCTATTTTAAGTGTTTCCCTTGTGTCTAACTGGCTTAATAGTGTCGGATTTGATAAATTTTATTTACTACTGTTACTAAGCTTTTTTATTTTTACCGCGGTTAAAACGGCTAAGCAGGTTTTATTTACCGGTGAAATTGATGGTAATAAAATACTTGGTGCTGTCTGCCTATACTTATTATTAGGCTTAATTTGGGCTGTAGCTTACACGTTATTGCAACTTGAATTTCCCAATTCATTCCAGGTGATGCATGGCAATAGCCAATGGTTTACTTTATTTCCCGATTTTATCTATTTCTCTTTTGTTACCATTACCACCTTAGGTTTTGGTGATATTTCACCTACGTTACCCGTTGCGCGATTTTTAGTCTATTTAGAGGCTATCATTGGACAATTTTACCTTGCCATCTTAGTAGCTAGCCTGGTTGGTTCAAGAATATCCAAACTACCTCGCAAATAATGAAGCACCAATTACCGCAAACCAGTTGTATTACAAAATAAGCCAAGCTTACCGTGTAATATAACTGTCACATAACTGTAACACTCACGTCATATCCACTTGTTAATTTCTCCCCAATTATCTGGCTTAAAGCCAAAAAAATGACTGTTGGATTTAACATGAAAACGTTAGCACGTGTAAGCAGTAAGTTGGTCATATTATCACTAGTACCGTTACTGATATTCAGTATAATAATTTTTGCTAGTATAAAAATATCGGCTGAACGTTATCAAGACTCTCAACGCACCCTAGAATTTAGATTAAACCAAACCCAGCAACTCAACTTGATTATCAGAACCTTCGCCTCTGACATTATTGATATCGCTCATAAAGCCCGAAGTGGTATGGCCTTATGGCAAGATGCAGAAACACAAGTAAACGCAGCGAAAACAACAATTGACCAGCAATGGCAAAGCTATCAAACGTCTCACTTATCAGCCCAAGAAATCGCTATAGTCAACAGCTCTACTCCTCTTTATCAAGACAGTGTAGAGGCAATGAATAAAATTTCAGATTATATGGCCGAAGCCTCTTCTTATAGCATGGGAAACTTTGTTGACTTACAAATGTATGGAGCACTTGAGCCATTTCTTCTTAAATTAGGGCAACTAGTCGTTTTACAAAAGAAATTAGCACGTGAGGAAATAATAACCAATGTACAATTAACTTCACAAACCAACCAGACTATATTTTGGGTGGTTAGTTGTATAGCCTTGGCAATTTTATTATTAGGTTTTTCAATATTTAGAGCCATAAGTAAACCGTTAAAACACCTTCAAAAAATAATGACTAATGTTGAGCAACAATCTAATTTAGCACTACGTGTTGAACTAAATAGCCAAGATGAATTTGGTGAGATTGGTAAAAGCTTTAATACCATGATGGACAGAATTGTTGAATTTATTAGCACAATTTCTGATATCGGCACGTCGTTAGACAGCGCAACAGAAAACACCTTAACAGCCTGTGTGGAAGCGAGAAGTCAAGTTAGCTGCACACAAGATGAGTTATCTAATGCCACTGTTTCTATTGAACAAATGACTAAAGCAGTTGAAATAACTCAAGCACATACTGAAGAAACAATTACGGTAAGTAAAGACGCGGATACACATACCGCTAACAATTTAAATGTGGTTGAAAAATCAGCATTACAAATAAAACAATTAGCAGAAGCGATTAATCACTCTGCTGATCAAATGCATGTGTTACGTGAACACGGTCAACAAATAAATTCGGTATTAACGGTAATAAAAACGGTTGCAGATCAAACAAATTTACTTGCCCTAAATGCAGCAATAGAAGCCGCAAGAGCTGGTGAACAAGGTCGAGGTTTTGCTGTCGTTGCCGATGAAGTAAGATCATTAGCTCAACGTACTCAAGAATCAACAGTAGAAATTGAATCGGTCATAGCAAATATAAGACAAGCAACAGATGAAGCCGCTGCACAAATGAGAAAAAATGCCTTATTTGCCGATGACGGCGCATCAACCATTAAAGCAACGGAAGTCAGTCTGCAGGTTATTATGGGGTCATTTACCGATATTATTAGTAAAAATGAATTTATTAATCAAAATCAAAGTGAGCAACTACAAGCAGTTAAAGACGTAAATAACATGATGACTCAAATTTTTTTCTTATCACAAAAAAGTAAAGACACGACCGAGTTGGTTCTTGGTAATGCCAAAGATGTCGAAAACCTTAACCTTAAGTTAAAAACAGCACTAACTCACTTTTGTTATTAACAAAAAATACAGGCTTAGGCAAAATAAGATTGCTATTACACACTGTAGCTATCCATAAACTTTATGCGTAAAAATTATTGGTATAGTGATCGTTTAGAGAATTGATAAAGCCTGATCTCGATCAAGTACCCGAGTAAATTACTCAGGTATTATATTGCCATTGATTTTTCTTATTGGAGTATATTATGGGTTGTTGTGGCGGATGTGGTGGTGAAGACCATCAAGATAAAAAAGAGCAAGAAGTTGAAGTAGAACAAACAGCTGAAACAAAAGAAACCGCTAACGAAGAATAAGTTTATTCTCCCGCAGCTAGCAGTAACGTCTTAAACCGTTACTGCTTTTTTTATGCCCTTTTATCACGTTAACAAAGCACGTAAACTGAGTAAAATAATAACGCCTCATTGTGAACTACCCACCTATTCTGCCTAGTATCCGTCACTGAGTTTTATCGATAAATTGCGATAAAAATATCACACCAAAGATCAGACAATAATTGCCATACTCTTAATTTAGCATCGAAGATTAAAATACATGAAGTATTTACCACTCACTTTTTTTTGGTATTTATAATGCTTGCTTATCAAGTCTTGCTCAAGTTAGAATCATTCTCGTTGAGTTTTATCTATTTAATAAAACACAACCCAAGACTTGTCGGAGTGCCATAGGCTGAGATCGCGAAAGCGAGATCCGTATAACCTGATCAGATTAATATCTGCGTAGGGAACAAGAAAGAGCATAAATAACCTATTATTCACAACGGGTTATTCAATTCTTTTTTTGCCAAAAGCTCCGCCTATTTTTTATCTTTCTCTGATTTTATTTTTTTTAATAAAACAGAAAAACAAAAACAAGGTGCGAACATGACCAAATCAACCAATGCTGTTAATCCAGCGAAAAAACCACAAACACGTCGTGAAAAACGTGAAGCAGCCGAAGCGTTTCTAAAAAATGTCTCGGATCAATCGTTCCCCAATTCCAAAAAAGTTTATGTACAGGGTAAAATCCACGATATCAAAGTAGGTATGCGTGAAATCACCTTAACTGATACCTTAATCAGCGGTACTAAAGAAAATTCCATTTATGAAAAAAATGAACCGTTATGTGTTTATGACACCTCAGGTTTTTACACCGACGAAAATGTCAGTGTAGACGTACATAAAGGTATTCCTCGTTTACGTGAATCATGGATCGATGCCCGTGATGATGTTGAGGTTTTGGTTTCCAATAGTTCAAGTTATGCACAGCAACGACTTGCCGACGAAGGTGTTGATGAAATACGTTTTGAACATTTACCTAAAATGCGTATTGCTAAAAAAGGTAAAAATGTGACACAAATGCATTACGCTCGCCAAGGGATCATTACCCCTGAGATGGAATACATTGCTATTCGTGAAAACTTAAAGCGTGAAGAAGTAAAAGATGCAACCTTACTGCTACAGCACAAAGGACAGTCTTTTGGTGCTAGCATTCCTGAACAAATTACCCCTGAATTTGTTCGTGATGAAGTCGCTCGCGGCCGCGCTATTATCCCGGTAAACATTAACCATCCTGAATGTGAACCTATGATTATCGGTCGTAACTTTTTAATTAAAGTTAACGCTAATATTGGTAACTCAGCAGTAACCTCTTCTATTGAAGAAGAAGTGGAAAAACTCGTTTGGTCGGCAAAATGGGGCGCAGATACAGTAATGGATTTATCTACTGGCCGAAATATTCATGAAACGCGTGAATGGATTATGCGTAATTCACCAGTGCCTATAGGCACTGTACCCATTTATCAAGCGCTTGAAAAAGTAAATGGGGTAGCTGAAGATCTTACCTGGGAAATTTTCCGCGATACCTTAATTGAACAAGCTGAACAAGGTGTTGATTATTTTACTATTCATGCCGGTGTTTTATTGCGCTATGTACCCATGACCGCGAAGCGTGTCACAGGTATTGTTTCGCGTGGTGGCTCAATTATGGCGAAATGGTGTTTAGCACACCATCAAGAAAATTTCCTCTACACCCACTTTGAAGACATTTGTGAAATATTAAAGCAATACGATGTGTCATTTTCATTAGGTGATGGGTTACGTCCCGGCTCAGTAGCCGATGCTAACGATGAAGCACAGTTTGCTGAATTGCATACCTTAGGCGAATTAACCAAAATAGCATGGCAGCATGATGTTCAAACCATTATTGAAGGTCCAGGTCACGTACCGCTTCATATGATTAAAGAGAATATGGAAGAACAAATAAAACATTGTGATGAAGCACCATTTTATACCCTTGGACCATTAACCACTGATATTGCCCCAGGTTATGATCATATTACTTCAGGCATAGGTGCGGCTAATATTGGTTGGTACGGTTGTGCCATGCTTTGTTATGTCACACCCAAAGAACATTTAGGTTTACCGAATAAAGAAGATGTAAAAGAAGGCTTAATGACTTACAAAATTGCTGCGCATGCAGGCGATTTAGCCAAAGGTCATCCTGGCGCTCAAATTCGTGATAATGCCATGAGTAAAGCCCGTTTTGAATTTCGTTGGTATGATCAATTTAATATTGGTTTAGATCCTGAAACAGCCAAAGCTTATCATGACGAAACATTACCGCAAGAGTCAGGTAAAGTTGCCCATTTTTGTTCTATGTGTGGACCGAAGTTCTGCTCAATGAAAATTTCACAAGAAGTACGAGAGTACGCCGCTAACCTTGATAAAAATGCGATCAAAATTCAACTACTTGATGAAAAAATTACCTTAACTTCTGATGAAGCCATTGAACAAGCGATGCAAGAAAAATCGGCTGAATTTAAAGCGACTGGTAGCAAAATCTATCAACTTGCTGAATAGCTACGGCGGATAAATAATGAATATTGCCATTGTTGGCGCAGGATTGATGGGGCGATTAGTCGCTCTGTCCTTACTTCGAGGCGAAGATCTCAAAGGTAATAAGCTGAGAGACAAACAGCCCCAAAATGTAACTATTACCTTGTTTGATAAAGATAATAAACTCGCTCACAACAGTGCAGCTTATGCTGCCGCCGGATTATTAACACCATTGGGTGAGTCACTTCATTGCGAGCCCAATATTGTTAGCATGGGTTTTGAGTCATTACGTTTATGGCCGACTTTGCTCGACAGTTTAGATGAATATACCTTTTTTCAACAAACGGGTGCCATCATGGTAAGTCATGAGCAAGATAAAGGGGATTATCAGCGTTTTGTTAGACACCTTGCTAATAATTATCCTGAGCATACTTTGCATACGCTAAATCGTGCAGAATTACTCGATTTAGAGCCTGAAATAGGGCGAAGCTTCAATCAAGGTTTATATCTGCCACAAGAAGGGCAAGTGGGTAATCGCCGTTTATTAGTGGCCTTACGTAAACAGCTTGAAAAAGAAGGCCAGCACACCAGTTCAGGCAATCAGCTTAATTGGTTAAGTGAATGCCAAGTGACTGAAATTAAAACGGGTAACGAAACAAGTACAGTGAATTATATGCGCGGTGGAGATAAACAATCCCAGCATTTTGATTTAGTGATTGATTGTCGAGGCACAGGTGCAACGGCTAAAAATAGTCAGCCTAATTGCGCACCGTTAAGTGATTTACGTTCAGTGCGAGGTGAGTTATTTCAGCTATTTGCACCAGATGTCCATATTTCAAGGCCTATACGGTTAATGCATCCTAGGTATCAGCTTTATATTGCGCCAAAGCAAAAAGGTTTTTATGTGGTGGGGGCCACTGAAATTGAAAGTGATGATGACTCTCCCATGACCGTTCGCTCAGCGATGGAATTACTCAGTGCGGCTTATAGCGTGCATCCAGGTTTTGCTGAAGCGAATATTCGTCAACACGTGAGTCAGTGTCGGCCCGCCTTTAGTGATAATCAGCCAAAAATCACCGTGCTGAGTACAGATGACCAAAGCCAGCTAATTCAAGTGAATGGTTTGTTTCGTCACGGTTTTTTAATCGCCCCCGTAGTACTTAAGCAAGTCTTGGCTCTGGTCAATAATAGGATAAATAAGTCCAACGATAACTTACCCTATAGCCATTATTTACCCACAGAGCAACGACAAGAAGAGATGATTTAATGAACATTCATATTAACGGAAAAGCCTACTCATTAGGCCATGAAGTACATATTAGTGTCAGTGCAGCATTAACGTTACATTTTATTGAGCCACAACGGAGTACTTTTGCGGTGGCACTTAATGGTGATTTTGTTGGTAAAACAGATTACGACACCGTTATGGTAAAAAATGGCGATAGCCTTGATGTGCTATTGCCAATACAAGGGGGTTAATAATGGCATTGACTATTTATGGGCAAAAACTTGATAGTCGCTTGCTCATTGGCAGCGCTTTATACCCATCACCACACGTAATGAAACAAGCCATACTGGCCAGTGGCTCACAAGTAGTCACTTTATCACTTAAACGTCAAAATCCTACCGAACAATCGGGTCAACAAATATGGCGCTACTTACAAGAAGTAGTAACAGAAGTGAACGGTCACTTACTACCCAATACAGCTGGCTGTAAAACTGCGAAAGAAGCGGTAACACTAGCGAAAATGAGTCGAGAGATTTTTCAAACTGATTGGCTTAAGCTTGAAGTGATTGGCGATGACTACAACTTACAACCCGATCCTATTGAGTTACTCAATGCGGCTGAACAGCTAATAAACGATGGTTTTAAAGTACTGCCATACTGCACCGACGATCTGGTACTGTGCCAACGTCTTTATGATTTAGGTTGTCAGGTTATTATGCCGTGGGCATCACCTATTGGCACAGGTAAAGGATTGATGAACCCGTATAACCTTGAAACTATTCGATTACGTTTACCCGATGCAACGTTGATTTTAGATGCCGGTATTGGCAAACCCTCTGATGCTTGTTTGGCAATGGAAATGGGCTATGACGGTATATTATTAAATTCAGCCGTAGCGCTGGCTGATAACCCTGTATTGATGGCAAAAGCGTTTAGCCAAGCGTTACAAGCAGGTGAACAAGGTTATGTGGCTGGCATAATGCAGCAAAGACAAACCGCCCACCCATCAACGCCAACACTTGATACACCTTTCTGGCACCAATCCTGACTAATAGTGATATTAATAACTGATATGATTAACATGAATAAGAAGAAACCAATAATGTGGACCCTTTCTGGTAGCGATTGCTCCGGTGGTGCAGGCATAGCCGCGGACATTAAAACAGGACATGGTTTAGGTGTGGAAGTTTGCCACCTTATTACCGCAAATACCGTACAAAACTCGCAAAAACTTCTGTCGGTTAATGCCGTGCCTGTTGAGTTATTACAACAACAAGTTGAGGTATTAACTCACGATAAATCGCCCTTAGTCATCAAAATTGGTTTAATCGTTACGGTTGAACAAGTGCAGTGGTTGACGCAAGTATTAGTAGGGTTAAAGCGAAAAAACCCATTAATGATCACTGTGTATGATCCCGTAGGACAAGCCAGTGTCGGCGGTACCTTTTCTTTACTAACCGTGGCTGAGTTAACGCCGCTATTAACACTAATCGACATTATCACACCAAATTTACTTGAAGCACAACACTTAGCGAACATAAAAAACTGGAGTAATATTGAAGTATTAGCCAATGTCATCCATCAAAAATTTGCTATTAGTTCAATCATCATTAAAGGGGGTCACACTGATGATAAAGCCCAATGTGTAGATTTTTGTTATCACCAATTAAATCAACTTAAACAAGACAATCAGGATAAAAATAAAAAAACGATTGGTTATCAACTTAGCTCACCACGCTTATCAACAAATTATAGCCATGGTGGTGGCTGCACCTTTGCTAGTGCACTGGCTGCTTTTTTAGCCCATGGTTATTTGCTACGCGATGCATTTACCTTAAGTAAAGCATTTATTAATCAAGGGTTAGCCGCAACCGTATCAGCAAGCATGCTAAACGGTCATCAATATTATGGTGCTATTGAACAACTGACATGGCCCCAAAAATCTCAACATTTTCCGCGCGTCTGTGACGACTTAACCCAGCAATATCAAAACTTACCACGCTTTAATCACTTAGCTTTACAGGGCAAAAAACTTGGCCTTTATCCTGTTATTAACTCATTGTATTGGCTTAAGCGTCTACTCCCCTTGGGGCTGGAAATCATTCAGCTAAGAGTAAAAAATTTAGCTCCTGATGAAGTAGAACAAGTAATCATTGCCGCAGTGGCGTTAGCAAAAAACTATACCACCCGTTTATTTATCAACGATTATTGGCAACTGGCAATAAAGCATGGTGCTTACGGTGTACATATTGGACAAGAAGATTTAGCTGATGCGGATTTAGTACAAATCCAACAAGCCGGTTTACGCTTAGGTATTAGTACCCATGGTTGTTATGAATTTTTACTCGCACAGCAATTACAACCATCCTATTTAGCTGTCGGGGCGATTTTTCCTACTAAAACCAAGGATATGACCGGACAAATTCAGGGGATTAACAATTTAAAGCAATTATTAGCATTGAGGCGACAAAATCATAAATCAACAGGCCTCAAGCCTAACGAGCCACTAAGTAATCCGCAAGATAACAATATTATTCCCGTTGTTGCCATTGGTGGCATTAACCTTGAGCGGGCACCACATGTTTTGGCAACCGGCGTTGACAGTATTGCCGTGGTAACGGCGATTACTGAAGCAATAAATCCTGAAGAAGTGGTTGCACAACTTGTTGAAAAAATTAAGTTATGACTTAATTTTTTATTATACTTACTGCCCAATCATTATTTTTGGCTGCCATTTGAGCCAATCCTCATCAACATCTTGATGTAAGGTAAAACTCTGTTTTTGCTCACCATCATTGTTACTAGACTCCGGTGTAGCAAACGCGACACCGCCAGAGATCAGGGTTTCAATAGACTCTGAATCAATATTAATACCCGAAAAAATACTCGCCTCAATATTGATACCGCTCGTGTTCCAAAACTGACTACCACGATTGACCAAAGGGGCGTAGCGTTTGGCAATATTAATAAACACATTGACCTTATCTGCTGTTGCTGACAGGTCTATACCTATCACTTTACCCACCGTTATTTGTCGATATAACACCGGATTTCCTACACGAATTGAACCTAATCGCTGCGTGATTAATTTTAGATTCAAACCATAGGGTAACTGGGTAATAGTGGGCGCAATTGCTAATGCGTGAAACTCAATATTCTCCTCATTTGACAAACCTGCATCAGGTAATAGTGCAATAAAAGCACCTTTGAGCAAGTGGGCAACATCTTTCGATCCCACTAAGCCTATTGTCGGTTCGACTAGCCAAAACTGACTTCCTTGTTTTGCATATTTTTTCCCTACATCATTTAATAGTACAAGCGCAGTAACACCTATTGCCTCTTCATCAAAAACTAACCGTTCCACATTACCAATTTCTTGTTCTTGATAAATAACCTTGGTGTTTATTTTCAGGCCAGTAAAATCATTAAAATGTATCTTAATAGACAAACCTGCACGACTCGCTTGTTCAAAATGTTCAAATAAATGAAAACTCTCTAACTCTTTAACCGCCACCTTCTCAGGTAAATGAACCGACGTGTTAGTGGATGGGTTATAAAAACTAATACCGCCTCGCAATATGGCATCAACAGATTCAGTTTTCACTACAAAATCACCCAGACTACCATTTAGCGTAATACCGCTAGCATTATAAAAGCGTGTACTCGCCTGTATTAATGCTTTATGTTCTTCATCAATGGTAATATTAACGCGTACCTTATCCGCTCTCTTATCCAAGGTGACATTATCCACTTGCCCTACCGTAACACCGCGATAACTCACACTACTGCCCGGTGTTGCCACACTAGCATTTTCACTTAACAAGTTTAATTGCAAACCTCTGGCGCTGGCATGCTTAGCTGGCGGTGACGTTAATAAAAGAAAATTTGTTTTATCTTTACCTGTGTTTGAATAGAGATTAAAAGTAATATAACTGCCACCCAACAACGCATCTATGTCGGATGATCCAGATAAAGAAAGATTAGGTTTTGCTAACCAAAATTGAGTGCCTTCACGCAGAATATATTGGTATTTGGGTAACAAACCTAGGTACAACTTATTGTTATCTCCTTGGTGTTCAATTTTATGAATAGCACCAATTTCAACACCACGGTAGACAATGCGGGTATTGACACTAACCTGCTCATTTGCAGACGATATTAAGGTAAAATTAGTTCGCTGCTGTGCTATTTTTTGATTGGCGAATAAGTCAAATGTATCACCATTAACCACCCTCTTTTCATCCGTTTTGTCCTCAAAGTTAGTAAAAGAAATACCGCCTGTTAAAATACTTTGCAGTGATTGTGCTTCAATATTAACGCCTTGCAAATTAGCCTTGATTTTTAGCCCTGAATTGTTATAAAAATGGCTATTAACTGACACATAATCTTGGTATTCCTTTTCAATATGAATATGTATTAAATGCTGCTTAGCACCAATAGTTTCAACTGTTTGGACACTACCTACCGCTTGCTGTTTGTAATAAACATGACTGCCCACTTGTAACGAATCTCGATCATGGGCTTGCAATACTAAATGCAAGCCTGGCTCAGTATATTGATAAGGTGGCTTAGAGTTGAACACAGCAAACTTGTCTGTTGGTTGACCTTGTAAGGACGGACGAATACTAATATAAGTACCACTTATCAACGTTTTAGCATTAGAAATACCCGACAAGTCAATATGGGGTGATACCAAATAAAACTGAGACTGATCAGTTAAATAAGGGACTACTCTAGGGTTTACTTTAGCTTTGGCTGTTATTTTTCTACTTTTGGGATCTATCTTACTAAACGACTCTATTGTACCGATGGTTAGCCCTTGATATAAAATGGACGCATTATGATTAATGCCTGAGTTCCAGTCTAAGGTTAATTCAATTTCATAGCCCATTTCTGCCGCTTGAAAATCGGCATGTAGTGGGAATATTTGCCCATTTTTAGCGGATGATAATTTTTCTTGATAGCTCAACGTATCAACGGCAATGCCGCCAGCGATAATTGAAGCTAATGAATCGGTGTTGACTTTTATGCCCGCAGAGATAGATGCAGTAACTTGTACACCACTAGTATTCCAAAATAATGAGTTTTCTTTTACTAGGTGTGCATATTCTTGTTCAATAAAAATATTAATATTGATGGCTTGGTTTTCTTCTGAGTAATGATAGCCCGTGACATAACCAATAGGTATTTGTTTGAACGTGATCGGCGAATTTTCACTAATAGAGCCTAATACACTTGTTTGCAACGTAAGATGTAACCCTGGGGTAGTCATATCAAGTTGCGGTGCTTCTTTTAGAGCGATAAAGTGATCTTGAT
This sequence comes from Colwellia sp., assembly GCA_047633255.1. Lineage (GTDB taxonomy): Bacteria > Pseudomonadota > Gammaproteobacteria > Enterobacterales > Alteromonadaceae > Colwellia. The sequence continues at coordinate 108,304 of JBLIEW010000001.1, read as the reverse complement.
CATCTGCATCGTCGTCGGTATCTGGAATAATATGGATATAACTACCTGACAACAACGTATCTAAACCTGAAACGCCTTGTAAGGATATATCTGCACTAACTAACCAAAACTTCGTGTTTTTAGTTAAATAATCACTAAACGTTTTTGATATTTCTACATAGGCAATAACTGACTGTAAATCATCGGACGGTACCACTTTGTCAACCAAGCCAGTGACTAAACCTTTATAACGAACTTCAGTTTTTTTTGGCACAATACCCGCACCGTTTTCAAATTCAATGGTAATAAAAGTCCCTTGTTCAGACAGGGCTTTAATGCCTAACCATCCACCAAATATCAGCGCAATAAAAGGGACAAACCAAACAATTGAAATTCCTTGACGTGGTACCACCTCAGCGGAAAGTTTTTCACTGCTATTATTTAATGATTTATCAATAGTCATTTTCTTCCTTAGCGTTTTCAAATCCTTGTTTTTTATCCCACAAGAGACGAGGGTCAAAACTATTTGCTGCAATCATGGTAAAGATCACCGTCAACGTAAAATAATTAATTGCCGGCCCTGCGGAAACTGACGTAACAAAGCCAAGTTCCACTACGGCAACAAGTAAGGCTACCACAAAAACATCCAGCATAGACCACGGACCTAAAAATTCTAATGCATGATAAAATTTACTGTGCTTATCTGGTCGTAGTCGCACCCCCGTATGTACTCTATAAACCAGTAAAAACAAGCCAATGATTTTAATTAATGGCACAATAATACTGGCCGTAAAAATAATGACAGCAATAGGATACAGTCCCAAATCAATAAACTCACCGATACCGGAAAGTATCGTGTTTGGATCGGCAATGCCCATCGAATAAAGGATCATTATGGGATAAATATTTGCCGGAATAAAGGCGATTAAGGCAGCGATGTTCCACGCTAAGGTATATTGTAAACTGTGCGGTTTTCGCGAGTAAAATAGACCATGACAGCGAGTACATTTGATTCGTGCATGATGGCTAGAGCCCTGCTCAATACTATTGAGCTTGTGACACTTTGGACAAAGCGCTAGACCACTTTCTTGGGCGGTCCTAATCGACAAATTCATTCTCCAATTCTTGCCATATATAATCTTGGTCTAATGCACTTGAAGACATAGTTGAACAGATAAGCCAGAGAATAAAAGCCAACAACCCCATATTGACTGAAAGCTCAGTATCATCAAGCAATTTATACATAGACACAACAATGCCTAGCATAAAAACATTTAACATTGCCCAATTGTCTAGGTGATGATATGCACGAAAAAAATGCAACAATGAAGGCTTTAGTCGATTAAACTTAAAGCTATAGGTAATGTAAAAGGCGCCTAACAAACGCACAACGGGTACTGCCAAAGTGAATAAAAAAACTAACGTGGCAATCATAAAAAATCCACGATCAATAAGTACCACAATACAATCTAATAGTGAGGCATGATGATATTGCCCTACTAGTGTCACCCCCATAATTGGCAAAAATATCGCAGGAACTGATAGCATAATCCCCGCAAGCGACCAATAAAAGCTACGCTCTATTGAGTCTACTTTTCGCTCAGCCAAAAGACAGCCACAACGCGTACATTTTGCACTTTGCCCTTGCTTTAATATTGGTGAGTCATACAGTGCATCACACTGCTGACAAGCAATTAACTGCTTAGTATTTTTTGTTTTATTCAAATCGTCCTAACTTTTTATATCCAAGCTGCTGATATTCTATGGGATATAAACTAAAAAAGCAGCGATAAACGCTGCTTTTTATAAAAATAATACAATAACTGTATAGACTATTTGAGCGAAGACATATAGTTAACTAGCTCATCAATATCACTATCTGATAATTTAATCGCGATATTACGCATCATATTGTTACGGTCATTACCTCGGCTACCTGAACGGAAAGTCGACAGTTGCGTTTTCAAATAAGTCGCGTTTTGTCCGGCAAGAGCAGGAAAACCAGCTTGGGCCATACCTTTACCATTGACACCGTGACAAGCAACACAAGCAGTAATGCCTTTATTTACATCTCCACCAAAATATAATTTATGACCAATGTCGCTACCTTCACCCTGACCGGGTGTTGACGTTTGTACAGCAAAATATGCCGCTAGGTCATCCATATCTTTTGGAGATAATCCGGCAACCATGCCAGCCATAATCGGATTTACACGTTCGCCCGATTTAAAATTAGCTAATTGCTTGGCCGTGTAGTTAGCACTTTGACCCGCTAATTTAGGGTACATAGCGATAAGGCTATTACCGTCAGCACCATGACAAGATGCACACATACCTGATTTTTCTTGGCCGGCTTTAACATCACCCGCATATAATCCTTTCGCTGGCGTTGAAGTAACTATCTCAACATTACCTGCTGCAGCTGTTGCTGTTGCAGGTGCTGAACTATCATCACTCGCTGCTACTTCGTTAGAACGCTTTTGAATTGAGAAATAAGCGGCTAAATCAGCCATATCTTGTTCTGATAAATTTGCCGCCATTGGCGCCATCATCATATTGGTACGAGCACCAGATTTAAAATCAGTTAGCTGTTGAACAATATACGCCGCTTTCTGACCTGCAAGGTTAGGGTAAGTAGGACTAGAACTAAGGCCTGTTGCACCATGACAAGCACCACACATAGCTGCTTTAGTCTTACCTGCATCAGCATTGCCTTCTACGGCACTCGCTGTATTAATAACGCCTATTGTTAACAATAGTGAAAAGATAATTTTTTTCATTGAGTTGCTCTCTGCTTGTAAAAAACTAAATAGATAAAAAGTGACGGCATTTTACACTAATATATACAGTGTGTAACAACATCTAGGAAAAAATCACTGAAAAACACAATATTTTGCCATTTTATTTATTTTTTTAATAAAAAAGGAACAGAAAACGTTATAATACGATTTTACTTTTTCAACGAGTTAAGCCCTTGTCTTCTAAAACAATACATTTAAGCAAAGCGACCTTCACCCTTAGTGCGCCAGACATTCGAAAATTACCAGAAGACAGTGGTATTGAAGTTGCCTTTGCCGGACGTTCAAATGCAGGTAAATCAAGTGCATTAAACACATTAACCAATCAGAAAGGCTTGGCTCGTACCAGTAAAACACCCGGTCGTACTCAACTAATCAATGTCTTTGAAATAGGTGACAATAAACGCCTAATTGATTTACCCGGTTATGGTTTTGCCAAAGTACCACTAGAAATGAAAAAGAAGTGGCAAGCAGCCTTAGGTGAATATTTAGAAAAACGTCAAAGCTTAAAAGGCTTAGTCGTTCTTATGGACATCAGGCATCCACTAAAAGATTTAGACATGGATTTAATTGAGTGGGCTGTTGATGGCGACCTTCCAGTATTAGCCTTACTAACTAAGTGCGATAAATTATCCCAAGGTAAACGCAGTACCGAAGTACTAAAAGTTAAAAAAACATTAGATGCGCTTAATGGTGACATCAGAGTGCAAGCTTTTTCGTCGCTTAAACGTACTGGTTCAGAGCAAGCAGATGTAATTATTTGTGATTGGTTTGCAGAAGTGCAAGAAGAAATAGAAGATCAAGCAAGCGAATAATCAATTTTAAGTTTTAAACGTTGAGTGTTGAGTGTTGAAATCTATCTTTAATGATATTCATCACTAAACACTTTCTCTTTATCAGTCAAAAACAGGCAAAAAAAAACCGATGATATCTTTAAATTAATTAAAGGTCATCGGTGTATAAGCTATGGGGAAAGCTAGAATCAAAATTATTACAATAAGTGTTCGCTAGGGAACAAAGTAATTATAGAGTAACCACTCTACAAACGCAAAGCATTAATAGTATAAATACTCTATTTATTTGATTTGGATCATATTTCTGTTGATTTTGGTCTGTACATCGCATTAAATAATGAGTTCTACGACAGTAAATGTGACTACGCATAATGTGAATAGACATCACTAGTGAGAACTCTAGACATGAAATGAGATTGAGACGCTTTATGTAATATTCACTATTGCCACATTCGAGACATTAGCTAACAAGCACCAAAAACGTTTCGCATTAGATCTTTTATTGATAACGCAAAGCTGAGCGGAAGATACAGTTAGGCTAAACTACGCAGAACGCAAGCCAACTGTAATTTTCTGTTTAAGCGCATTGTTAGCTTTGTTTAGACTCAAAATTAACATTTTGCGTCGAATTATCTTTTGGGCTAATAACAACAGTTCCTGCAAGTTTGTCGTGCCACCCCTGTTTTTTCTTATCCCAAGCAACCCAAAATATACCAAGTCCTAAAGGTAAGGCTGCCAAGATATAACCAACATAACGAGTAATATATTGTTGTAGTGATGGCTTTCCACCTGTTTTAGCATCTACAATCCTAGCGGATATAGCAATTTTACCTGGAGTTGCCTGACGATAAAGCCAATATACAATCACCGCAATCATAGGAAAAATAAAACTTAGAATAAAGTCAGCAAAACCTGCGAATATATCGGTGCCTTCAAAATATTCCCATCCATAAATTAAAATTAGAATAGGATAAGTTATGGCAAGAATAATAATTGTATCAATTAAACTTGCACCTACACGAGGCCAAAAACCAGTGTATTTATTTACATCACCCATAGTAGCGGGTACATCGTAGTTCATTTTTAATCCTTTTTGATATTGAACCGTTTATATAAAACTCATTTAGCGAAAACATAAGCATGATTTATAAAACCTAGAGGGAGTTGAGCGAAGTGCACTAAATCCATTTAGGCGAAAACTGTGGAACCAAAAATACAAAATATTTTATGCCGCTAAAGTTACCATAAAAATTAATAAAAAAAAGCACAAACCTGCATGTTAAATGCTTATTTCGAAAAAAACTTAATTTGAATAAGTGGCGACATATAAAATATTATAGATACCTCTCAGTAATATAACTCCAATAATTCATTAAAAAATATATGGCAAACCATTTGTTGCAAGTGTCTATATGCATTACAGCCCTACTTTAAACAACACTTCTTATATTTCTTTCCACTGCCACACGGACAAGGATCATTGCGGCCAGCCAACGTTAATGAACTAACAGATACACTGTTCTCTAAAATTGTATTTTCGTCGTACAGGATATTCGCCAAAAAACCGCCTTCAGCCATTAACGAATCAAAGTCATCAAAGTCTTCATTTGACATATTGTCGAGTTCTTCAACGTCTGAGTCATCATCGGCCCAAGCACTTAAGGTGGTAACAACATTAAATTGGGTTTGAATCATGCCCGATTCAATCAACTTAGGCGTACCTGACCTAGCCCATGCTTTTACTTCGTCATATTTAAAGCGGTCTTCATCAAATACATTTTTATCATCTAATTCAACAAACTGAGATTTAAAATTATCAAGTTGATATTCAATGCAAGAATCAGCTAATGCGCTAATTAAAAAGCTATTGGTTGAACTCGGTAAAGCCGAAAATACAGTTATCCATCGAGTTACATGTGCACTTAATACGAATTCATCAATAATACCCGCTTCGTACTGAGCAAATACAGCTTCAATAGCAGATGCTTTGCAATACATAGCTTGATGGCCATCAACAATATAATTACACAATGCTTGTGTATTACCATCGACCACATTATAAAATAAGGTTGGCGTTAATTCAGTAAGCGCATCGCCAAACACCCCTTCAAGAGGAGATGAAAACGTATCGCTACGTGCAAATAACTGTAAACACTTTTCTAACGCTGGAGAATATTTTAATTCCGCTAATAATAAAGTACCAAAAAATAAAATGGCCTGCTGCTCGTCGGTTAACGATGTATCTTCTGCGGTAAATTGATCTATCAGCCGCTCAAGTTCAGGATAAAATTCAGGCCAATTTTCTTTAACCACTTCGAGACTTGCAATAGGTAATTCGTTGTCTTGTGCATTACCTATTACCAATAAAGCTTGTTGTAAATTCATGTGAATTCCGTGATAAATAATCAATTATGAGTGCATATGCCGAATATTATATATTATAGTTAGCCGAATAAAGTACTCACTCTAAATAATTTCTCGTAAGGATTAAATGTTTTCCTTACAATGTGTAATAGACACTACTAGTGAGATTATTAGACATCGAATGAGATTCGAAAGTTGACATTTACACAGCCCAAATATAATTGTAAAAATTATTATTACCTAGATCATATTACCCGTATTTATTCAATAAACTAATCTGTTACGAATGTGATGATAAAATCCACTATGAATGATGCCCATTCACCATTATAAATTTATTACCTCTAAGGATTTCCGACTTTACCTACAATACCTTGTGTTATTTAACCTTATTAAGAGAAAGGTGATAATTAATCCTTTTAAATTAGAACCTTTACATAGTGTTGCCAGTTATTTATCATCCACGCTCAAATAAATTAAAGGATTATATAATGGAAAAGTTAGGTAGATACTCACTTGTTTTAGCGGCAATCTCAGGATTGGCATTAGGTGGGTGTACAGCTAGAATAGCTGACGTTACATACATTTCAACAAAAGCAGTCAACCAAAGTCAGATTTCTAAAGCTACCACTGATAATGTTCGTGTTACTGGTGAAGATATGAAACAAATAATAGTGTTCATTCCAACAGGTAGACCGGATATGAAAGAAGCTCTTGATGAAGCTATTGAAACGAAACCTTGTGGAATAGCGTTGAAGGATGCGACATTAACCAGTTATTCGTGGTGGATTCCTTATATTTACGGTCAATCAAAAATCATTGCTGAAGGCAAAGTGTTAGAAGATACTGAGTGCTTAGCATCTAGAAATGCTAATTCTGTAATGGCAGTAAATGAGTAAATAATAATCTTCAATATTTACAGTGGCTCATGTGACTTACGTAACAGACTACTTAGCTCTTACATGGAGAACACCTGTTCAATACAGATTGTTAGTACAAATATGGACTAACGGTGTGAACTGAAAATTTAAAAGGGTTATCTAGATATTCTAGGTCACCCTTTCTATTTTACAAAGCTTTGCTAAATGTCAGGCCTGACACCGCAAACTTTATCCATGAATTGATTATCGTTTAAAATTTTAGCCATTAAATTGATCAAATTTTAATGCTAATTCTGATGCCATTTTATTTTGCCCTTTAATTCTTAATACTTCGATTATACATTCGATGGTACATAACCCGCCTTTAGGTTGATTACTCCTAAGCTTGTATAAAGAATCATTTGTCGTTTTCAATGTGAATTGTGGAGCACTCTTTAAATAAGCACTCTGGTTGAAAATTTTTTGTGATTCCTGCCATGTGCCATCAATAATAATGATATTTTCATATTCTTCAATTATTGCCGATGATGATTCTCCTTTAGAATATAATAATAACGCCTCATTATTTTCTATTAGCCTAGTAAGGTTTTTATTAGGGTTTACTCTTTCCCAAAGTATACGCTCAACAATTATATTAGAATCTTCTATGGCAAGAGAGCCGGTATTGGTTGCTCTATGCAATTCACGTTCATGTGTCAGTAAAAATATTTTCATTTCTTTATATATTGTCCCGCTTGAGATTTTTATGTTGCAACTATCGGTGATAAAGCTAACTTTACCGTATTCTAGAATTTAGCTTTTAGTACCTTAACGCCAATTGTAAGTCACACAACGGTCTTTAGCTAAGATAAATATTGATGGTGTTTTTTGATAACAATGATAGAAAAGAAGACGTTTCAAAATGTCCACTTATAGCGATCAAAACTCATAGGGCAACCAGTGGTATTCATGAGCCCTTTATCGAGGAGCTGCCGTTAGTGAAGCAACCTCTAAGGTTAACAATTCGTACTTTTCAGCCCTTACGTTTATATCAAAAATCAAGAGTGCGATTAAGTGAACATATACCCGCTCCACCTCAAGATGCATGTTTGTGAGTGCACTTTGAATGGTAACGGGTACATTGAGTAAGCTTCAATATTTATTATTTATGGCGATCCACAGGCGGATATCAGTATTAACGCAAGCGGTGGTTCGCTATACTATTAATTCAATAAGTTCGAGTCTCCTCACCCTTTTATTTTGTTGATTTTATGGGCTGTTTTCGGGAGCTAATCCGTTCTTACAATATTTAAACGATAGTGTCTGATGTTGGCTTATTAGTCAGCTAATACAGATAATCAACACTAAAAAAATACCTACGGCAGGGCATAGATTTGGCAATAAAATGGCGCGAGCTGATCGAGAAAGCATGGAATGATCGAAAAGTATTACATGAGTCTGATGAATTTGATTGTTGGCGAGTTTTTCATGGTTACACTGAAGGAGTAAAAGGTGTTGTTATTGAGAAGTTTGGCACGATGGCCTTGGTTGAATATAAGGATGATATTAGTGAGGAGCTTGATGAAATCAAAGATGCGTTGTTACAACATTTTCCCTTCACATTAATTATTGCCAAAGGTAATCAATCTATCGGGTTACGATTGAAGGATAGAATGTTTGCGATTCATGGCGATATTTCCGTTGCACCAGAATTTGCTAAAGAATACGGAGTTTATTATGCATTACTGCCCGATACGATGCATAATTGTGGCTTATATCTGGACGCACGTCCCGTTCGCAAATGGTTAGCTGAAAATAGTGAGGGCCGCCGTGTTCTCAATTTATTTTCATTCACGGGAAGTCTTGGTATCGCTGCCTTAAAAGGTAATGCAAAAGCGGTGATTCATCTAGATAGATCAAAACATTTGTTATCACGCATCCAAAAGAGCTACGAAAAGAATGGCTTTGACCTTGGTACTCGCAGCTTTGTGCAGGGAGATATTTATAAGCATTTACCTAAAGCAATAAAGCGTGGCCAAACGTTCGACGGTATTATTTTAGATCCCCCCCCCAAATTGCGCAAATCACCTCATTCAACGCTTCAGTCTAAAGGGCAAGACTTTTCAGGATTGGTAAGTCTGTGTTCAAAGTTATTGAACCCAGGAGGCTGGTTAATTTGCATGGTTCATCGCTTTGACGCAACGTGGGATGAGTCAGATTCCGAGATTATTGAATCATCTACTAACACTTTAAAAATAATTGATCGGTTTACTAGCGAGTGTGACTTTCCTGACGATGATATTGATCGAAAGTTAAGAGTGACTGTATTCGAAAAAACTTAACACCTAGAATAACTAGGGCATAAACGAACGCTCTATAGCCCTAGTTACATAGGCGTAATTTAATAAAATTGTCAACCGCCACAAATATTATCAGCAAGGTCGAAAGAGTTACCTGTGTCAGCGTAATACGATGACTAATACCAATAAAACTCTATTTCATTGTGCTTTACCTAAACGTAAAGCCAAAAAAATTACTACTTGAACATACTCATCCAATGACCACTATTTGCAGAAGTAAGCCATGCTAATACGCCACAATTAACAATAACGGTAAGCCAAAATACCAATCTAAAGTCTTTTTTTTGCGATTTATGCCGGAGCGTTTGTTGCGCAATAGCGGCACCTGGCCACCCACCCATAAGTGCAAAAAAATGTAAGGTGCTTTCAGGTGTGCGCCATGCGCCACGTTGAGCTTTAGATTTATCAAACGCATAAGCGATAAAGGTCACAATGCTAGCGCCTAAGTATATAAACACTAAATTTATAGGAATATAGTTCATCAATGATACCGCGATCATTAAGCCTAAAAATATAACTGAAAGATAAATTGAAAATTTGTTAATGCGTTTACCCTGCTTTTTAATCAGTTTTTCACCTGAAAAAGTGGCGTCATCTGCGCAAAACCGACCCTGGTTATCCTTTGTGATGGAAAATGTAATCACATTATTAATTTGAGGGGTGCGTTTACGATTTGAAAATGCCGTTTTATGAATAAATACATGTTCGCTACCACCGTTATACCCGCTCCCCCTCAAGATGCAGGTTTCAGCCAGTCGAGAAAGGGTTAGGTACAAGGCATGGATTGAAGAGAATAGTTGTTCTATTGTCGAAATCCATAACGCAGGAGATGACCCTTTATCGGCTTGCCCGTAGGGAGCTAAGCTAGAAAACCAGTCCTGCGTTGCACTACTTGATAAGGGAACAACCATTATCTTCGTATCGCGCCTTGATCTGATTTCCTAGCTTAACTCTGAAACTGCATCTTGAGGTGGAACGGGTATAGGTGCAATAAAGCCAAATGCTTTTTCATTATTCCATTTGATTAACTTCCCTTTTAATTGCATCAAACTACTCCGTTAATCTGCGTTTTTACTCTTATCACTTGTTACCCACGCTATCTAAGGTGGTTAAAATAATATCGTAACTCGTTTGCCAACTTTTGTAATCTAATCTAATTGGAAATAGCTCTCCGTCCACCGAGAGTACTAAAGAAGGAAAACCTTGAATAGGCATTGCTCTTACTCTCGTTATTTCATGACCTAACTGTTGCTTTAACTTGTCACTATTGATCTGTTGTGCAAATAGATCACCATCAATCCCAATAGAGCTAGCAATTTTTATTAATGTAGCCACCTCAGATGGATTCTGCGCATTTAAATAATAAGCTTCTTGTATGGCCGAACACATTGCTTGCTCTTGCTGAGATTGTCTTGCAATAATAACCGCACGACACGCTGGATAAGTGGATCGTTTTGGTTGGCATTGTGACCAAAAGTCAAAATTAAATTGAGTTCCCAACTCCGCAGAAATCTTATGCCAGGTTTGTTGTAAAAAATGTTGCATCTTTTCAGGCATAGGAACATTAGAATCTTCAGCTAAACCACCCACCATTGTGTTAACCTGCACCACTGATTTAAGCTTTGTTTGTAAAAGAAGCCACGTTGGTCGATAACCCCAACACCAGCTACACATTGGATCATAAATATAATATAAAATGGGTTTCGGCTTATTGTTCATTTATTTATACCTTCTTGGCCGAGCTGATTAGAATAAAATAGTATTTCGATTAATTAAAAATTACAATGCTCAGCCGCTATGTACTATCTTGAGTTTCAAAAAGTATCATTTCAAAACGAGTAAATGGATTATCTTATTTATGAAAATATTCAAACATCAAACACTGAGAACTTAATGGCTTACTTACTTTTATCACTAACAACACTATTTTGGGCTGGCAATTTTGTTTTAGGTCGCTCTATGCATTTAGTCGTATCGCCCATTGTTATGGCTGAATTACGTTGGTTATTAGCGTTACTAATAATTTCTCCATTTTTATTACCAAAACTCAAAAAAAATAAAGCTATTATTTTGCAACATTGGAAAATCCTCATCCTGTTGTCAATATTGAGTGTAGCCTGTTTCAATACTTTTATATACTTAGGGTTAACCATTACAACCGCAACTAACGCGACCATTTTACAATCAGTGATCCCAATTGCCATTTTAGTATTATCAGCATTTTGGCTTAAAGAAGCGGTATCAAAACAGCAATGGTTGGGCGTGTTTATTTCGCTGAGTGGTGTATTAATACTGATAACGAAAGGAGACTTATCAAGCCTACTTGAATTCACCATAAATCAAGGGGATATATACGTGTTGATTGCGGTACTTTTTTGGGCAACCTATTCAATATTATTACGTTTTCGACCGGCCGAGCTAGATGGCTTTACGTTTTTTGGCATTACCGTGTTAATCGGTTCCATCGCCCTACTGCCTTTCGCGCTGATTGAGTATCACTATTCACCCGTGATTGTTTGGGAAAACAGTTCACTGTTAACCATACTCTACATGGCTGTTTTTCCTTCCATTTTAGCGTATGTTTTTTGGAATAAAGGTGTCCACGAGCTGGGTGCTGCTAAAGCAGGTTTATTTATACACTTAATGCCTTGTTATGGACTGGTATTGTCTTCATTTTTTCTTAATGAACAAGTTTATCCTTTCCATATTGGCGGCATTTTATTAATTTTTTGTGGTATATATTTAGCTGTTTTTACTAAGATATCTTTTACTAAAAAAACAGCCTAAATATGAGTATTAATACCTACTCCTCTATACCTTAAAAGTACTAGCTATCTCTTGTAATGATGTAGCTAGTCTTGCTTGTTCTCTCGCGGTTATTGCTATTTGATTCGCCCCTTCAGTACTTTCCATTGATTTTTGTTCAACCGCGACTACATTTTGTGCAACGTCTTGAGTTACCACGGCCTGTTCTTCTATTGCTGTCGCTATTTGATCAGTCATACCAAAAATAGTACTGACAGAGTCGCTAATTTCTTCAAGTAAAAATTCAACATCTTTTGAATTTTTCACCGCATCTTCTGCTTTTTTCTGACTTTTTTCAATCACATTAAAAGCGGCATTAGCATCACTTTGTAACGAGAGAATAAAGCTTTCAATTTCTGCGGTAGATTGCTGAGTTCGCTGAGCTAACGTTCTTACTTCATCGGCAACAACAGCAAAACCGCGCCCTTGCTCACCCGCCCTTGCCGCCTCAATAGCTGCATTTAAGGCAAGTAAATTGGTTTGTTCCGCAACAGACTTAATCACATCAACCACGCTAGTTATCTTAATGCTACTTTCATGTAGATTATTAATTTGTTGTGCTAAACCATCAATATCACTCGCTAGGGTTTCAATTGATTGATAAGACTTTTGCACGGTTACCAAGCCATTTTTTGCTTTATCATCAGCATCTTTTGCAGACGCTGCTGTATTTTGCGTATTCGCTGCGACTTCTCTTACCGTGGCTGATAATTCTTCAATGGCTGTCGCAATCAATGCAATACCGTCTTGCTGTTCAATTAATGATTGAGAATTATGTTCACAAGTCTGTGAAGTTTCTTCTGCCGCCGACGCTAAGGTAATACTAGAAGATGAAATATCTTTGATTACCGTCGAAAACGTATCTAATGTTTTATTCAGAGAAACTGAAATTTGACCTAGTTCGCTACTATCTTCAAAGCTACTTTTTACGGTTAAGTCATTGCCATGCCTTACTTTTTCCATCACGGTGGTCAAATTTATTACTCGGCCCGTTAATTCCTTAATAGTGTAGACACTAATAATCAACGCTAGAACGATTAATAACGAACTCACAATGATATTAACCAACATCGCTTGAAAGGCATCACTTTGTTTTTCTTCAACTAAAGTTAATAATTTATTATCTAAATAATTTTCAATTTTTTTCAGCTGACCAATGCGCCCTGTTGATTGAGCAAACCAGTATTCAGCGTCAATAGCAAAGTCACTCTGTTTATTTTTTGCTATTACTCTTAATTTCAAGACTTCTTTAACCGCACTATTATTTAACTGCTGCTCAAAATATTGTTTACCCTGTTCATTAGACAGTTGCTTGAAATTATCAAAATAAGTATTTTGTTCACTAACTAAGGTAATAAATTTGGCATACATCCCTTCACCATATTTATTCTTAGCAAAGGTATTACTTAAGACTGCACGCTCTATACCGGCTCGCTCTTTACCTTGAAGAAAATTATAATAGGCAAATGTTTCCTTGGTTATTAGTGCATTTGAACTAATGTTAGTGTTCAAGATAGCGACACTTAATAATTTTTTATTGAGCTGTGTGTAATAGGTAAGTGCTTTACCTAACGTAATAGATTGCGAATCGACTTGCTGGCGAATTGACACCAATTTTTGTAAGGATTGGTTTATAGCCTCGTTAAGCTGCTTTATTTCATTAAAGCTAAAATCATTGTCACTCCAAAAACTTTCTTGTTGAACGCGCTTTTGATCCGTGCTTTGGCGTTGATTTTGTAATTTCTTGGCGAATTTTGTTCCTTTTGAACCTAGAAAGCCGGCGGTCATACCCCGCTCTTTTTGTAGTTCATGTACTAATTCACTATATACCACTGATAACTTAGTTAATGGTGCGATGATCGACATTTCTTTTTTAATAGCAACGCCATCAATAATTGAACTGATACTTAACCAAAGAAAGCCCAACATAGGTAAAGCGAGTAAGCTGAAAATTTTCTTTCTAAATGACAGGTTAGAAAAGTTCATAGGTATCCTTGAAGAAAAGGTTTTGTTAAATGATTTAGCATATTTAGATCGCTTGAGTATAGTAACACAAACAGATTCAACCACACATATTGAAATTTAGTATGCAAAATAATGACTTGTTAACAAATAAGGAAGCATGCTTAGTAGAGAATATACAACACTATTTGCTCACTGAATTAGACTGTGAGGTAGGTTAATTTGATACTGGATTTTTCTAAATTTTAGGCAAAAAAAACCAGTAGTAAAACTACTGGTGGATTAGCTATGAGGAGAGCTAGAATATTCAATTATTACAACAAGCGTTCACATAAGGAGAAGGGAACGAAAAGAATTATAGAGCATATACTCTAAGAAGACAAGTGAAAAGTATAATTAGGTCTTAATTCCCTTTTTTTCTTTGAAAAGGTAAGTGTATATACTTGATAAGGGAACAACCATTCTCTTCGTATCGCGCCTTGATCTGATTTCCTAGCTTAACTCTGAAACTGCATCTTGAGGTGGAACGGGTATATATTGTCGTAAATATTTGCTTACTCTAGTTTATCTTTCACATTTATAACTGCGCTAAATCAACAAAAGTTCCTCGGGTATTTGTTGATTTACCTCACATACAGTAAACTATCAACAATTACCAAAATCAGTGAAGAGCAGATGTCAGCCTCAGAACAAAATCAATCTCCAGATAAACAAGATTCATTACCAGACAACACCACTCACTTTGGCTATAAAACCATTGATAAAGAAGATAAAGTTTCTATGGTTGCTGGTGTTTTTCATTCGGTAGCCAAGCAGTATGACGTGATGAATGACTTAATGTCATTTGGTGTTCATCGGTTATGGAAACGCTTTACCATTGATGCTAGTGGTGTTCGCCCTGGCAATAAGGTACTTGATTTAGCCGGTGGCACAGGTGATTTAACTGCCAAATTCTCTCAATTGGTCGGTAAAGAAGGCAAAGTGATATTAGCGGATATTAACAGCTCTATGCTAAATGTGGGTCGTGATAAATTACGCGATAAAGGCTTAGTGCAAAATATAGAGTATGTGCAAGCCAACGCCCAATATTTACCCTTTGAAGATAACACATTTGATATTGTTACTATCGCTTTTGGTTTACGTAATATCACAGACAAAGACATGGCGCTCCGCTCAATATATCGGGTATTAAAACCTGGTGGCCGTTTATTAGTACTTGAGTTTTCCAAGCCCGAGTATGAATTACTTAACAAAGCTTACGATTTTTATTCGTTTAATATTTTACCTAAAATGGGTGAATTAGTCGCAAAAGACGGTGACAGTTATCAGTATTTAGCTGAGTCTATTCGTATGCACCCTGATCAAGAAACGCTAAAAGTTATGATGGATGAGGCTGGCTTTGAACAAACGAGCTTTAAAAACTTAACGGGTGGTGTCGTTGCCCTACACAAAGGTTATAAGTTTTAATTTTTATGACAACTATCTTATCAAAGCTGACGTCCAGCTTAATGATTTCACAAGTGTTAACAGCAGCATTAGAAGTGTTGATTAATAAAACGTTAGCATTAAGCAGTAACAATGCATCATTAGAAAAATTAACGCAAAAAACCTTAACGCTTACCTTAGAAGAGTTAGGCTTTCCATTGAGCTTCACTGTTTGTAACGCCATCGAAAACCCACAAGTTATGGTAACAACACTGACTGAACACGCTGACTGCACCATAAAAACAAGTATAAGTACCTTACAAGAATTAAAAGCAGGGCAACAAATTACTGAGTTAATTAAACAAAGTAAATTAGACTTAACCGGTGATATAAAAGTAGCGCAACAATTTGCTAGCGTTGCCGAAAATTTAGATATTGATTGGCAAAGTGAATTAGCCAATCACATTGGTGATATACCCACGCATAAGTTAATGCAATTAGGTAAGCGAGTCTCGGCGAAAGTACAATTTGCAACTAAGCAGGTTAAAGCCGATGCCAGCGAATATATAGTGCACGAAAAACGCTTAGTGGTCACACGTAGCCAAATTAACCAATTTAACCAACAAGTCGCTGAAGTGAGCCAAGAAGTTGATGAACTTAGTCAACGTATCTCACAACTAGTCAACCGTAAAGCCAACCATTAATTAACAGCAAGGACTTTCTATAACGTGAGTAGCATTAGACTATACCGCATTGTTAAAACATTTTTACACTATGGCTTGGATGAAATGGTGCCACGGAAAATGTTGCCTTGGTATGCCAAGCTTGGTCGATTTTTATTTTTTTGGATAAAAAACGAGCATCAAGATAAAGCCGTCGCTGTGCGCTTTCGATTGGCAATTGAGTCACTTGGCCCCGTATTTATAAAGTTTGGCCAAATGCTTTCCACTCGTCGTGATTTATTACCGCCAGACTTTGCCGATGAACTCGCCTTTTTACAAGATCAAGTCGCCCCTTTTGATGGTGAATTAGCTAAAAAATTAATCTTAGATGGCATGGGTGTTAAAGTCTTCGAGCAACATTTTAGTCACTTTGACATAAACTCCTTGGCATCCGCTTCCATCGCCCAAGTTCATACCGCTACTTTGCTTGAAAACGATACTGAAAAAAATGTCGTTATTAAAATATTGCGTCCTAATATTAACAAAACCATCTTAGCCGATTTGAAAGTAATGTCGCGCTTTGCTGGTATAGTCGCCCGATGGTTACCCGACGGAAAACGCTTAAGGCCAAAAGAAGTTGTTGCTGAATACCGTAAAACCATTTTAGATGAATTAGACCTCAACCGTGAAGGGGCTAATGCCATTCAGCTAAAACGTAACTTCGAACAAGGTAGCGAATACGAAAAAGTACTTTATGTACCAGAAATTTATAGCGAATACAGTTCTAAAAATATATTAGTGATGGAACGTATCTATGGCATAGGCGTCGCTGAAGTTGATACGTTAACCGAGCTTGGCGTTGACATGAAATTATTAGCGGAACGTGGTGTAGCCGTTTTTTTCACGCAAGTTTTTCGCGATAGCTTTTTCCACGCCGACATGCACCCTGGCAATGTTTTTGTCGATGCAACTAATCCGGCTGATCCCACATGGATCGCGATTGATTGTGGGATTGTTGGCACGCTAAACCGAGACGACAAACGTTATTTGGCGGAAAATTTTGTTGCTTTTTTTAACCGGGATTATCGTAAAGTAGCACAATTACACGTGGATTCAGGTTGGGTACCCGCCGGTACCAGCGTAGATGAATTTGAATTCGCTATTCGCACCGTTTGTGAGCCTATTTTTAACAAACCGCTATCTGAAATTTCTTTTGGACAGGTATTAGTTAACTTATTTAACACTGCCCGTCGCTTTAATATGGAAGTACAACCACAGCTAGTGCTACTGCAAAAAACCTTACTTTACATCGAAGGTTTAGGTCGTCAGCTTTATCCACAATTAGATTTATGGCAAACCGCTAAACCTTTTTTAGAAAACTGGGTAAAAGAGCAAATGGGCGTGAAAGCGGTATTTACTAAAATTAAAGACAACATACCCTTTTGGAGTGAAAAACTCCCTGAAATTCCTGATCTTGTTTATGACTACTTAAAAATTGGCAAAGAAAATCAACAACAGCAAACCTTATTAATGCAAAAGTTACTTGTGCAACAAAACCAGCAAAGTAAACAGGTAGTGGTCAGTATACTCGTGGCTGGAGCGTTGATTGCTTTAGCGATAGTCTTGGTTTAGCTTCATTCCTTCGACAGGCTCAGGACGAACGGCGGTTATTTATCCCCGTTGAGTTATAAGTATCCCGTTCGCCCTGAGCTTGTCGAAGGGTTAAAGAATCGAAGAAGACTTAAGACTTTTTACCCTTAGCTAATTGCGCCCGTAAACTTGCCATGCCCTGTTTCTTAGACTGTTCTTTATAGGCTTCTGTTTTTTTCACTTGCCCTAATTCCCAGTTCAAATCATCTTGGGGTAGTTCATGTAAAAAACGACTGGCTTCAGTACGAGAAACCTCACCATACTGGCGACGTTCTCTTGCGTAAGTGAATATTAACTCACGCTGTGCACGGGTAATACCTACGTAAGCTAAACGACGCTCTTCTTCAACGCTGCCTTCATCAATGCTGGTTTGGTGGGGTAATATCCCTTCTTCCATGCCAATTAAGAATACATAAGGAAATTCCAACCCCTTTGATGCGTGCAGCGTCATTAATTGCACCTGATCGTTATTATCTTCTTCTTCGTTACGTTCCATCATGTCACGAAGTGTTAAGCGGGTAACAATTTGCGGTAAAGTCATCGGCTCTTCATCATCTGAGCCTTCTAGCATTTGCGTAACCCAACTAAAAAGCTCAGTAACATTCTTCATACGCATTTCCGCCGCTTTAGCACTAGTCGACGTATCATAAAGAAAATCTTCATAGTTAATTTCACGTATCATTGAACGCAACACCGCCGCAGTATCACCCCGCTCCGTTTGATCAGCAACATCCACTAACCATCGAGTAAATGCTTGCAGCTTCATTAAGCTACGACCCGTTAACGTTTGCTCTAGCCCTAATTCAAAACTCGCAGCAAACATACTAATTTTACGTATATTGGCATAATTACCAAGTTTTTCTAACGTTGCAGGACCCAGTTCACGCTTTGGTACATTAACCATACGCAAGAAAGCATTGTCATCATCTGGATTAACTAGCACGCGTAAATAGGCCATAATATCTTTAATTTCTGCACGTGAGAAAAAAGACGTTCCGCCACTAATTTTATAGGGAATTCGGTTAGTCATCAGTGCTTTTTCAAGTAAGCGTGATTGATGATTACCCCGGTATAAAATGGCATAGTCTTTATAGCTACTACGGTTCATAAAACGGTGACCAATTAATTCACCGATAATGCGCGAGACTTCATCTTCTTCGTTTTTAGTTTGCACCACACGCAATTCAACACCGTAAGCTAACTCACTAAATAACGCCTTATCATAAATATGGGGATTATTAGCGATTAAGGTATTGGCACACTTCAAAATACGACCACTTGAGCGGTAGTTTTGCTCTAGTTTGATTAGTTTAAGCTGCGGAAAATCTTTACCGAGTAAATTTAAGTTTTCTGGCTTTGCGCCACGCCAAGAGTAAATTGACTGATCATCATCTCCTACTACCGTTAGTCGAGCACGTTCTCCGGCAAGTTGTTTTATTAATTCGTATTGACTGGCATTGGTATCTTGATATTCATCCACTAATAAGTAGCGAATTTTAGTTTGCCAACGCAGCCGTACCTCCTCATAATTTTTCATTAATAAAGTAGGAATAAGAATGAGATCATCAAAATCAAGCGCGTTGTAGGCTTTCATGTGCTGATGATAACGCTGGTAAAATTCAGCATACTCTTGGGTGTCTGCATCACCCGCCATTTTCAGTGCCGCATCAGGTAAGAACAGATCATTCTTCCAGTTAGAAATCATCCGTTGTAATTTGCTCAGTAAATCTTTATCTCCATCAAGTTCGTCCATGGTTAACTCTTTCATTAACGCCATCGAATCTTGATCATCAAATAAGGTAAAGCCGGGCTTATACCCTAGTACTTTAATTTCTTTACGCACAATATCTAAACCTAACGAATGAAAGGTCGAAACGGTTAAACCACGCGTTAAGTCTTTGCCTAGCATTTTAACAATACGTTCTTTCATTTCACGCGCCGCTTTATTGGTGAAAGTCACCGCAGCAATATTGCGCGCTTTGTAGTCACACTTTTGAATAAGGTGAGCAATTTTTTGACAAATAACGCCGGTTTTACCAGAGCCAGCGCCAGCAAGTACAAGGCAAGGGCCGCTAACATATTTAACAGCTTCGTTTTGTCCGGGATTAAGTTTCATTATCGAAAGTACTCATTTCTACTGATAAACTCTATACGTTCATTTAGCACTTGAGTTAAAGCACTTCAAGTTGCGAAGTTACAGAGAGTTATTAAAGGCGTAATAAAATTTACGGTCACTGATTTTACCTGTTTTTACTCGAAGACAAAACAGTTACAATGTTATCAAGTGAAATTTTAGGAAACGCCCATGTTAAACGCAAAAAAAATTGAAGAAATAGCTAAACAAGTAACCGATTCTATTCCGCCAGGATTAAAGAATCTAGCCAATGATTTTGAAGATAAAACCAAAAGTGTACTGCAACGCAAACTATCACAACTCGACGTGGTAACCCGTGAAGAGTTTGATGTACAAACACAAGTATTGATTAAAACCCGCTCTAAAATAGCCGAATTAGAATTGCGATTAACTGAATTAGAATCAAACCTAACTGAAAAGTAGCAATAGAGATGTTGAAATATCTACTCATTCTTTTTCTGCTGGTAGGGTTTATGACAAAAGCTGACAACAATGAATTTACCACAGAATCTCAACTAACCAGTGAATATGCGGATGAAATTGCTCACTTTTGGCAGCAAGGTAGCTTTTCCCATTTTAGTGGCGTTAATGATGTGCGTATCAATTACGCTACCTTCATTAACCACCATGAGTCTACGCCAACCCAATGCTTAGTTATTGCGTCAGGGCGCAGTGAGAGTTATCTAAAATATAAAGAACTCAGTTTTGATTTATTCAATCGCGGTTATAGCCTTTTTATTATTGATCACCGCGGACAGGGCTTATCTCAGCGTTTGTTAGTAAATCCACACAAAGGTCATGTCGACAATTTTCAGTATTATGTAGATGATCTAACGAGCTTTATTGAAAATATAGTCACGCCCCATTGCAACGGTAGCAAACCTTATTTATTAGCCCATTCAATGGGGGGCGCAATAGCCGCCAGATATTTACAAGACTTCCCCGAAAAAATACAAGCCGCTGTACTGTCTTCGCCTATGTTAGGTTTTAATAGCGGCAGCGTGCCAAATTTTATTGCCGAGCTTGTTTTAAAGGTTTCTGCACAGTTAAATCAATGGTTTGATGAGACTCCTTGGTATTTTCCTGGCCATAAGGATTTCTCTCAACATTCGTTTTCCGATAATGTATTGATGCATTCGCCAATACGCTATCAGCAATTTACTCAGCTATATAAAACCACACCAGAAATTCAACTTGGTGGGGTAACCATACAATGGTTAACGGAATCTCAACAGGCGATAGAAAAAATATTCAACAATATCGATAAAATCACCATCCCAACATTAGTGTTACAAGCGGGTCAGGATAAAATTGTAAAAAACCAAGCTCAAGATGATTTTTGCCAACAGTTACACCAATTACAGCCGCAATCGTGCCCCAATGGCAAACCGCTAATAATAGCCGATGCTTATCATGAATTATTTTTTGAGAGTGATATTTACCGTGAACAAGCATTAGCAGCGGCTATTCAATGGTTTGAACAGCACTAGAAGTTGTATTCCCTTCGACAAGCTCAGGACGAACGGTAGCGCTCTAAAAAAATCAGAATGAACGGTATTTTTCTATCCCCGATCGTCTTGACTCTCCCCGTTCGCCCTGAGCTCCGTTTGCCCAGAGCTCCGTTTGCCCAGAGCTCCGTTTGCCCAGAGCCTGTCGAAGGGTCGAAGGGTCGAAGGAGGTTGTTCAAAGCTGTTGCTTCAACTCTTCAGCTACAACGGAAGTTGGATCATGATGAATAAACACTTCACACGGTGCAAGCGCTTGGCAAATTTCATGTTCTATATCATCGCCAATGCTATGCGCTTCTAATAGCGATAAACTGTCATCTAATTCTAAGTGAAATTGAATAAAGCGTTGTGCGCCGGATTGCCTTGTGCGCAGTTCATGTAAACCTAAGGTGTGTTCATGAGCTAAAATAATGGTAGTTATTTGAGCTACCTCGTCATCATTCAATTCATGATCCATTAACTGGTAAACACTTTGGTAAATAATCTGACCTGCACCAAACAATAAATATAAAGCGACTGCAATAGTAAAAACGCCATCGGCTTGCAGCCAAATTCCTTGGCTTAAAATGATGGCAGCTAAAACGCCTGCATTTAAAAATAAATCTGATTGGTAATGTAACGCATCTGCATTAATGACAATAGAACCCGTTTTTTTAATAACAAAACGCTGAAAAATCACTAAGCCAAGTGTCAAAATAATTGCAATAATGGTCACCCAAATGGCCACTTCACTATGTACAATCACTCGTGGGTTAATTACCCGTTCTACACCATTGAAAATGAGTAAAAGAGCGGAGCCAAGTACAAAAGCTGCCTGCACTAAACCCGCTAAACTTTCCGCTTTACCGTGACCAAATTTATGCTCTTTGTCGGCTGGCGCTAAAGCAAAACGCAAAATAACAATATTCATTACCGAGGCAAATAAATCTAAAATAGAATCAGTGGTAGACGCCAACATTGCGCTAGAATCACTAACCAACCAAGCATAAAATTTAATAATCACGAGTAATAACGCCACAGACGAAGAACCAATAGCGGCTAGTTTCACCCAATAAGCATAATTTTCATGATGAATTGCGTGACTTGTTTGTTTAGTAGTTTTTTTTTCTGACATGAAAATAAGACTTAAAAGGTGATTTGTCGGTATAATAGCAAGAATTCCTATTATAACCCAAACTTACGTTGTTATCATTATGCTAGATGTTGTCCTTTTTCAACCACAAATACCGCCAAATACTGGCAATATCATTCGCTTATGTGCTAATTCAGGTTTTCGTTTACATTTAATTGAGCCACTTGGCTTTGATTTAGAAGATAAAAAACTACGTAGAGCAGGTCTGGATTATCATGAATTTGCCGCAATTAATCGTCATAAGAATTTTGACGCGTTTGTTAAGCAAGAACAGCCAAAACGCATACTCGCTATAACCACCAAAACCAATAATTTTTATGGTGATGTCACTTTTACCGAGGGCGATTATTTATTGTTCGGTTCGGAGACCAGTGGTCTACCTGAAGAAGTACGATGTCAGATACCTGATGAAGATAAAATTCGTATTCCTATGTTAAAAGAAAGCCGTAGTATGAATTTATCAAACGCTGCCGCTGTCATTGTTTATGATGCGTGGCGCCAGTTAGGTTTTATCAACGCAGTATAGTGCAATCTGACCCTTCGACCCTTCGACAGGCTCAGGGCAAACGGAGGTCAGGGCAAACCGAGCTCCGGGCAAATGGAGGTCAGGACGAATGGGGGGTCTCCGGCTGAACGGTGAGGCGCAGGGTCGAAGTACGATGATCAATGGGCACTTGTAACGCAGAAATTGTTTTACATAACAAAAAGTAATGGGGATTATTCTTGTGTTTGATCTCTTGATAACAAATCAGCTGCGGCCAATTTTGCTGCCTTACCTTGATAAAGCACTTGATATACTTGCTCAACAATAGGCATTTCAACATTCATTCGCTGTGCTAATGTATGAACTTCTTTAGTATTTCGATACCCTTCCACCACTTGACCGATATCTGTCATCGCCTGTTCAACGTCAATACCTTTACCTAGCGCCAAGCCAAAGCGACGATTTCGAGACTGATTATCAGTACAGGTAAGTACCAAATCACCTAAGCCTGCCATGCCCATAAAAGTGGCTGGGTCAGCGTTTAAAGCAATACCTAAACGGGTCATTTCAGCTAAGCCTCGGGTAATTAAGGCTGTGCGAGCGTTAGCCCCAAAACCTATACCGTCAGCTATGCCTGCGCCAATAGCGATAACATTCTTAACAGCACCGCCTAATTGCACACCAATAAAGTCTTTATTAGGGTAAACCCGAAAGCATTTTTCACAATGTAATAAATTGGAGAGTGTCGCAGCAAAGTCATCATCGGTAGACGATAACGAAATAGCAGTAGGTAAACCTGCGGCCATCTCTTTAGCAAAGGTTGGGCCAGATAATACCGCTAGCGCAACGTCTTCACCTAAGATATTTCGAGCGACATTTTGTAATAAATCACCCGATTGGGGATCTAATCCCTTGGTTGCCCAAGCAATTTTAACATTAGGGTTAGCTGATTCATCAAGCACGGTTTTAATTTGCTTAAGCATATCGCCAAAGGCATGACTGGGCACAACCACTAAAATATTATCACTTGCCTGTATTGCTAGGCGTAAATCGCTTGTTGCGGATAAACTATCAGGAAAAGGGCATCCTGCTAAATATTTGGCATTTTCACGAGCTCTCACCATGTCATCGACTTGGTGGGCATCTCGTCCCCATAGAAGGGTTTCATGACCATTTCGTGCCAAACAAATGGCTAATGCAGTACCATAAGATCCTGCACCGAACACGGTGATTTTGGCAGAAATGGTCATAACTTCTCGCTATTTGACGTTTATTTTAACTGTCGAACTAACGTGAGTTCGACCTACAAATTAGTGAGTTTCAGTGCTTTCTGGAACATTCGCTTGGGCTTCAGCAGCGCGTTGCTGTACATAAGAAGCAAATAAAGCTTCAAAATTTACTGGCGCTAAATTAAATTGTGGGAATGAACCACGGTTAACTAAGCTAGCAATTGTTTCACGTGCATACGGGAATAATGTTGTTGGACAAAAAGCACCAATCGTATGCGCTAGTTGTGCTTCAGGTAAATTACCAATAGTGAAAATACCTGCTTGTTGTACTTCAGCTAAAAAGGCAGTTTGCCCTTCAACAGTAGCCGTTACCGTTACCGCTAAAACAACTTCAAAGGTATTCTCTGCCAATTTATTAGAGCGTGTATCTAAATCTAATTTAATTTCTGGCTTCCATTCTGCTTGGAAAATAGCAGGCGAGTTTGGAGTTTCAAAAGACACGTCTTTAGTGTAAACACGTTGAATGGCAAATTGTGGCCCGGCTTGTTCTTCTTGTGCAGCTTCAGTTACTTCGTTTTGGTTTTCATCACTCATAAGGATTTCCTATCTTTTATATTTGTGTTTTATCTTTATTGGCTAACTTTTCAGTTATTTATTCTGCCAACAAAGCATCTAATTTATTATTTCTTTCTAATGCAACTAGTTGGTCACAGCCACCAATATGAACATCATTAATGAAAATTTGTGGCACAGTGTAACTACCGTTACTACGGGCAATCATTTTTTCACGCAATGCCATATCACTATCAATGCTGATTTGTTCAATTTTCAGCGTTGATAAATCCGCAGCTTTATGTTCAAGTAAGGCAATAGCGTGTGTACAAAATGGACAGTAGCCTTTAGTGTATATTTCAATTTTGGCCATAAAAACTCTACCTTTTAGTTACCGGTAAACCCGCACCAGTCCATGCACCCATGCCACCTTTCAATACACTCACACGGGAAAAGCCCGCTTTATGTAAATTAGTAGCAACTTTTACCGCACTAATGCCGGCACTGCATACAACAATGATGGGATTTTCTTTGTACTTTTCAAGGCTAGTAAAGCCATTTTTGATGATTTTTTCATTAGTCAAACCAACCGCATCAAGAATATGATTGGTGTTAAAGTCTTTTTCGCTACGAATATCAAGGGCGACGCCTTCTTCTCTATTCATTAAAAAAGTTAAATCTTGTGGGCTAATTTGTTTAATCGGTGACATTTGAATTCTAATCGTAATCACGATAATAGCAACGACAAGGGCAACCCAAGCTGCACTTAACATATTGTTGTTGGTAGCAAAAGTAATAAATTGTTCCATAAATAGTGACTCTTTCGGTAAATAATAAAGATGGTGATAAATAGTAAAATCGCCACATTATACCCAAGTGAGTTGGAATAGCGAGTTTATAGATGATACTTCAAATATCCAAGTTTTCTGTATCTTGGGATAACATCTAAATAACATCGATATGGTAAGTACTGATGAATTATTTCTTGCTTAAATAAATGCTCGTTTGGGTATACAATAACGGCAACTAAATTTACACCAAATCGATTGAGTTGTTCCTACTCAGCGAAAATTACAAGGCACTGCAGTTATGGCGAATAAGAAACCGACCGTTTTAATCATTTTGGATGGCTGGGGCTATCGTGAACAAAGTAGCTCTAATGCAATCCAAGCAGCTAATACCCCAATACTAGACACACTCAAAAGTGATTATCCTAACATGCTTATTCAAACCTCCGGTATGGCGGTGGGTTTACCTGACGGTCAAATGGGTAATTCTGAAGTAGGACATGTCAATTTAGGTGCGGGTCGTGTGGTTTATCAAGATTTCACTCGCATCACTAAAGCCATTAACGACGGTGAGTTTCCACAAACACCAGCATTATGTAATGCGGTAGACAAAGCAGTAGAGAAAAACAAAGCAGTTCATATTTTTGGCTTACTTTCGCCCGGCGGTGTACATAGCCATGAAGAACACATTTTTTCCATGATGGAACTGGCTAAAAATCGTGGTGCAGATAAAATATATTTGCATGCCTTTTTAGATGGTAGAGATACGCCACCACGAAGTGCGAAAGCCTCATTAGAAAAAGCTCAACATAAATTTGAGCAACTTTTTGCTGACACCACTGGTGAAGGACAAATTGCCTCTGTTATCGGGCGTTACTTTGCCATGGACAGAGATCAACGTTGGGATCGTGTTGAAACAGCCTATGATTTAATGGTATCGGGGATAAGTAAATATCAATATAACGATGCTTTATCTGCGTTAGAAAGTGCATACGAGCGTGATGAAAATGATGAATTTGTTAGTGCAAGTGCCATACTCAATAATGCGGGTGAAGCGATTGAAGTTAATGATGGTGATGCCTTGATTTTTATGAATTTTAGAGCCGATCGTGCCCGACAATTTAGTCGCTGCTTCACCGAAGCAGACTTCACAGGTTTCACTCGTAAGAAAACACCGGCCATTAGTGACTTTGTTATGTTAACTCGATATGCCGCTGATATTGATGCTCCTTGTGCTTTTGCACCACAACCCTTAGATAATGTAATGGGTGAATGGCTTGCTAAACATAACAAAACCCAATTACGTATTTCTGAAACTGAAAAATATGCCCACGTTACATTTTTCTTTAGTGGTGGGCAGGAAGATACTTTTGAGGGTGAACAACGTATTTTAGTCCCTTCTCCTGATGTGGCCACCTATGATTTACAGCCCGAAATGAATTCAACACTACTCACCGATAAGTTAGTTGCAGCCATTGAAAGTGGCGAATATGACTTTATCGTTTGTAATTATCCTAATGGCGATATGGTTGGCCATACAGGTGATTTTGATGCGGCAGTAAAAGCGTGTGAAGCAGTTGATACTTGTGTAGGGCGTGTCGTTGATTCTTTACAAAAAGCGGGCGGTGAGTGCTTGATTACCGCCGATCATGGTAATGCCGAAAAAATGCTTGATGAAGAGTCAGGCCAAGCACATACCGCGCATACTTGTGAACCGGTGCCATTGATTTATGTTGGAAGAAAAGCAACACCCGCATCAACAGGAACATTAAGTGATATTTCGCCAACATTATTACATTTAATGGCAATGGAGCAACCAGAAGAAATGACTGGCTCGGTATTGATGCAACTTGATTAATACGTCACACTAATGAGAATTACAAAATAATAATAACTCATAATTTAATGTTAAAATCGTCATTCAACGCCATGCAAGCATTTGGTAAATTATTAAGCTGCTTAGTTATCCTAAGCAGCTTAATTTTTGTCGGCTTTAGTATGGCTGCTGACACTACTAATCATGAAAAATCACAGCAACAAAACACCCGTAAACTCAATGATGTCCAACAAGCTATTGCCCAGCAAGAATCGAATATATTTAACACCAATAAAAATCGAGCAACTCTAGAGCAACAGCTAAAAAATGATGATCTAGCTATCGCTAAAGCAGCAAAAGCCATCAGTGACACCGATCAACAGCTCAACCTAACCAATAAAAAAATAGTGACCTTTAGCAAAGAAAAGCAACAATTAACTGCACAAAAAAATAGACAAGAACGCCTACTCGCCCAACAGCTTCGCTCAGCTTATACTTCTGGCCAGCATGATTATTTGAAGTTAGTGTTAAACCAAGATAAAAGTGAAAAGATTCAACGCACCATTAGTTATTATCAATATTTAAACAAAGCCCGCATTAAGGAAATTGATAAATTTGAAGCAACCATTACCCAATTAATGCAAGTGACTACGCAACATCAGGAACAAGTTGCGAAATTAAAAATATTAAAAGTAAATCAGCAAAAACAAGAAAAAAGCTTAAGTGAAAATAAAGATAAACGAAGTGAAACCTTAGCGTCTTTAAGTAAAAAGTTATTATCAAGTAAACAAAAATTGACTAAATTAAAAGCTGAAGAAGCCAACCTAACCGCCGCTTTGCAAAAGCTTACTGCGCTTATTCGTGCGGAAGTTGATTTGATGGGGTTAAGTAAATTAAAACGTAAATTATCTTGGCCGGTAAAAGGACGGATTTTACGCAGTTTTGGTAGTCGAAAACAAGGCTATCTAAAATGGAAAGGAGTGTTACTTGGTGCCCCTATTGGTAGAGAAGTACAAACGATACATAATGGGACTATTTTATTTTCAGACTGGTTAAAAGGCTATGGTTTATTAATCGTTATTGATCACGGCAATGGTTATATGAGTTTATATGCCCATAATCAAGCCTTATTAAAGTCTGTTGGCGATAGAGTAGAAACTGGTGAGCCTATTGCTCTAGTGGGTCAGAGTGGTGGACAAGATCAAGCCGGGCTTTATTTTGAAATTCGTCATCAAGGTAAAGCGGTAAACCCCAAACTTTGGTGTAGGTAATTTATTTGATCAATGTCTCCGCTTACCCTGAGCATGTCGCCCTTCGACTGCTTCGCGCTCAGGATGTTCGGCGGTTGTCTATCCCCGTTCGCCCTGAGCCTATCGAAGGGAGGAGGCGCGACAAACATAAAACGAAGTGATATGCTTTAAAACCCACCATATTGATAAATAAAAACAAAATGATTTCAGCTGTATCGACGTTTTTTCTTCTTGTCATTTTCTCCATTACTACCTTTTTATCTGCCGCATCCGCGCAAAAAAAACCAGCACGTATCGCCATTGTAATTGATGATATAGGTTATCGATACACCGACAAACAAGTACTGCTATTACCTGGCGCTATCACCTATTCTGTTTTGCCCCACACGCCTTATGGTAAAAAACTGGCAATGAAGGCCAATGCCAACAACAAAGAAGTATTACTTCATATTCCAATGGAAGCTGAAAATGGTAAAAAATTAGGGCCTGGTGCGCTGACTAGCACCATGAATAAAGCAGAAATTCAGGCTAGCTTGAATAAATCTTTAGCCGAAATACCTTTTGCCATAGGTATTAATAACCACATGGGTAGCTATTTAACGCAACTGGCCGAACCCATGTATTGGACTATGGGCTTTCTCAAACAACATCACTTACTATTTTTAGACAGTAAAACTAGCCCTTATTCCAAAGCAAGTATTATTGCTAGAAAATTGGGGGTACCGGTAAAAGGTCGTCATGTTTTTTTAGACAATCAATTAACTAAAGACTATATCAACAAACAATTTCAATCTTTAATTAAACATGCCCAAAGTCAACGCACTGCCATTGCTATTGCTCATCCGCATCCTGAAACTATTCAAGCGTTACTGCGCCTAATCCCAACATTACAACAAAAAAATATTGAGCTAGTGCCTCTATCAGTTTTGTATAAAATACCAACAAAGGATCAGACGCAATTAGCGATTAGCGATTAGCGAGCCAGTTACCACTTAATATTATTTTCTTTCAAAATTTTGTGTAAATATTTCACTGGGATAGCATAGGTAATACCACTGGGATGACTAATAATAGTTTCTTTAGTACTTTGGACAAATACTTTATTTATAATTCCCAATACCTCGCCTGTTTTCATATCATACATAGCACTACCACTATTGCCTGGGTATGCTGTCGCATCGAGTTGATAAACAGAATAAGGATTTCGCATGCGTTTTAACATTTTTAAATTAATCTGCCCTGCTGTTTGTGCGGGTATCACCGTTGGCGTAGTACTGGAAATAATACCTCGGTGCGTAACGGGGTATAAACCTAAAACACCACCAATAGGAAAACCGGTAAACGCAATATAACTGCCGTCAGGACGAATTGTATTATCGGCCAAACTCATCGCAGGTAAAGGCGAACCAGATATTTTCAATATTGCCAGATCATATAAGTCTGACGTGGCTATAATTTTGGCGTATCTCACTTTAGCGTTTTTTCCTGAACCAATAAACACCGCCATTTTTTGCAATAAACGTTCATCAAGTTCCGTGGGCAACACATGAGCATTGGTAATGACGTAATGTCCGTCACCAATAACAAAACCGGTACCTCGCAATATATTTTGTGGTCTACTGGTGGGGGTATGAATACCAATGCCAACCACCGAAGGTTTTATTTTTGCTACCACATCAACAAATTCGGCTTTTACTGGGATAATATATAGCAAGCTGAAAACTGACAATAAAATTAATACTTTTTTAAACATTTTATTCTTCCAATCTTATATTCTAAATTCTGTTTTAAATATAATACCATTTGGATCTATTTCAGTGGGCAAACTTTTAGATATCAGCCATAATAAATTATACTACGGAGAAATAGCATGACTGAAAAGATTGTTCCCATACTTGCTGGTGGAGGAACACGTTTACCTGCCCATCTTGGTGTGTTGCAGGCCTTAAATAAATTACAGATACAATTTGATAATATTGTTGGCGTATCAGGTGGCAGTATTATCGCGAGTTTATTTGCTTCCGGCCTTTCTATTGAGGAAATCAAAGAAATTGCATTAACCACTAACTATACTCAATTTACTGGTTTTTCTTTATTTAAGCTAATACGCAATGGTGGTTTAAGCTCCGGTGATGTATTTGAAAAGTGGGTTGATAAACATCTACAAGGTAAAACATTTTCCCAGATGAATATGAAACTACACCTGGTGGCTACCGATGTTAAAAGTGGCAAGCCTGTTATTTTTAATCAAGATAATACGCCCCATATGAAAGTATCAGAAGCTGTCCGCTTTTCTATGTCTATACCACTCGTTTTTAGCTTTAAACCGTTTGGAAAACACCTAATGGTTGATGGCAGCATATTATCTGAAGATGCTCTACATCGAAATTGGGCTAACGATGGTACGCCGGTAATGTGCTTTAGGCTTAGAAGTGAATATGAATATGACGAACTAGAAACTAATCGTTACTTTCCTATATTTGATTACATAACCTTACTTATTCGCACCTTTATGACCACTATTTCACGAGAATATATTAACGACGCTTTTTGGCATAATACTATTGTTATCAATACTGGGGAATGTTCCGGTGTAGACTTTTCTATGACAGATGAACAAAAATTACGACTATTCGATATAGGCTACCAAACCGCATTAGAAATTGTTCCGATGAAAACCAAAACATCCCCAGTTATACAGCCAATATTTAGAGCAAAAGATAATATGATAAATTGAACTATAATTGATTCTAAATCATCCGATTTTTGGTATTATAATTTTTATAATGTTGTAACAGTAGTTAAATGACCGGTCACTATGGTGACCCTAAATGCCAATACGATAAAATGGATATTAAATGAACTGGAACAAACGCCTGCTAAATACACCCATTATCGGCGATATAACAAAAAAAATCGTCTCGATGAAAGTAAGTCATGATGCTTATAATATAGCAGAGCATTTCACCCAGTTTTTAGAGCCCCAAGTAGCCGTAAGCAATATTCTCAAGGAAGAAGCATTTAAAATACGCCATAATGTTTACTGTGAAGAACTTGCCTTTGAAGAAATAAAAGAGGGTGGCCAAGAAAAAGATGAATTTGATGAACAATCTATCTTTTCCTTAATAAAACATAAACCTTCAAATATTTATACCAGTTGTGTACGGGTGGTCAGAATTGAAAAAGAAGGACAACTTTTACCCATTGAAAAATTTTGCCTAGATTCAATTACTGATGAAAACCTCCACCCTAGTCGCTTTAATAGAAATGAAATTTGTGAAATATCTCGCTTAGCAGTAAAGTCAGATTTTAGACGTCGTAAAACAGATCAATTTAAAGGGTCTGGTACGGGTGTTATTCAAGAAAACAATTATTCTGAAGTTGAACTACGATGCTTTCCTTTTATTGCGATTGGTTTATACATGGCTGCAGCAACAATGGCAATAGAGACTGGCATCAGACATGCTTATGTCATGATGGAGCCTCGCTTAGCTCGCAGTATGAAATTTGTTGGCATTAAATTCCACCAACTTGGTGAACCAATAGACTATCACGGCCTAAGAGCACCATACTACATCAACCCAGAAATGTTTTTGTCTAACCTATCACCCGGCTTTCAAAATCTTTATAAAGCCATTGGACATGATGTTTCTGAACAATTAGATGAATTAAAGTCAAAATAACCCTTCAATAAACCTAGGATGCTCGGGGAATAGTTAGCCTGAGTGTCTTGGTTTTATTATAAGCAGTTACCTTAATTGTGCTGATAGCTGCTGACGTTTTGCTTTTTGTACTTTAGTTTTAGTGCTAATTTCTAATAGTATTTTTTTCGCTTGCTCTTTATCATTATTCGCCAATAACGTTTCGACAAAGTTCAGCGCGATATCTACATCTCCCGCCTTTGATAATTTATACGCTTGTTCAGCTTTTACGAGAGCTGCTACTTTATCACCCGATTTTAATAAAACCTGAGCATAAGTATCAACCACATTAGGGATGTCGGCTGACACAGAATACGCTTTTTTTGCATACATTAATGCCTTTGAAAAGAGACTTTTCTCCATATACAGCCAAGATAAGTTATTCAATACCACAATATTATTAGGCTGTATTTTTAATAAGTTTTCATACTCAATAATAGCCTTATTCTCATCGGTAGATAAATACATATTGGCTAAACTTAAGCTAACTCTTGGCTGCTGACCATGTTCTAATGAATAACTTTCAAGTAGTTCTATTGCCGCTTGTTTTTGGTTATTTCCTTCAAGTGCGTACGCTAGAAAAGTGACACCTTGCTCACTCGTCTTCGCTTCGTATTGCTGCTTTAACTTGGGTACTGCTGCAGAAAAATTTCGCTCCAACAGTAAAATACGTCCTTCAATTCCTGCCTTTACGTCTTTATTGAAATCAAATGATGAGAGCTCTTTGAATAGACTTCTCGCTTCACTTGAACGATTACTATTTAGTAATACCTGCATTTTAACCAAATGTAGCATCAAGTTATTGGGATGTTCTTTAAAACTGCGCTTTAAAACACTTAAAGCACGATCGGGTAGCTTTTTAGCAGCCCAATAATTTACCAATAATAAAACAGGCTCGATATGATAAGGGTTATTTTTACGCCATTTATCTAAAATTAAGAACACGTCTTGTGCATCTTCTTGTTTAGCATTAGCAATCAACATTAACTGCCAATAACGTTTTGGTGTTTTAGTATTAAGCTGATAAGCCGCTAATATTTCGCTTGCATGTTTATATTGAGTTAACTGAATCAAAGCGTCAGCTAATAAAACACCATAGTTAATATTCGCTTTATTATCTTGTTGCGCTTTTATAAGCACCGGCAAGCCTTCTTCATTTTTATGAAATTCAAAATATTGCGCTAATGCTTTAATATTAAAGGGGTGCGCAACAATCGCCTCTTCGGTAAGCGCTTTGGCTTTAGCTGGTTTCTTCTGATAGCTGGCCAATTTCACCATTTCAGTTAATGCGTAAACATTATTTGGCTCTAACCTTAGGCTTTGCTCTAATGCTGCTTGTCCTTGTGCTAGTTTATTTTGTGCAAACGCAATAGTGGCTTTCAAGTTGTAGCCCCCTGCCTTAGTTGGATATTGTTTTAACCATTTATTGGCTATCTCATCTGCTCTGGCCAAATCACCTGCTTTAATAGAAGCAAATGCCAAGGCAAGCTCGGCAGAAATCAACTCTGGGTTTTGCTGTAAGGCCAATTCTAAATTTTCGATACCTGACGGGTCGTTCATCATTAATTTCAATATACCGGCCCGCGCACTTTGCTCAGCACTTATTTCAGGCGCATCTGTGACATGCCTTGCCAGCTCTTTGGCTTTTTCATAAGCGCCAAGTTCCATCAATTCATAACTTAGCGCAGCTAAAAACTGGGTATTGTTTTCGTTAGACGACTTATAGTCACCTAAGGTTTCGCTAATATCTTCAATGAATCCTAACTGTAATTGGCTTATAGCAAGCATTTTCCGTGCTGCATGATCATCCGGTAAATACTTGATTACATCTTTTAAATGTAAATGACATTGCTCATAATTTTGGAGGTAAAAAGCACTAGCACCAGCAACCAGCTTTAAGCTAAAAGAGTTAAAACCTGAAGCCAGTGATAAACCAGAAAAATGGCTCGCTGCTTTATAATCTTTTACTTCAAAGCGAGCCATCGCTTTGATATATTGCAAAAAAGGCTGATTAGGGATGCTAGCTAAAATACTATCAGCAATAGCCTCAGCTTCTGAATATTGGCCATTTTTTAATAAGGCGTCAGCAATAAATAATTGCACTTTTTTGGAGTTAGGCTGCAACGCAAAGTATTTTTCAAAACTAATGATGGCTTGTGAATAATTTTTCTCAACTATAGCGATTTGACCTTGTAGCATAAGCGCATCGGCATTGTCAGGTGTTGCCGTTAGAATACGTCCCACCAAAGTAGCCGCATGAGCCGTATTTTTCTTAGCAAACTCTAAGTAAGCACTCGCTAACAGGCTATAACCTTCAGAGTTAGAAATCGACATTGCCAATTCAACCGTTTCACTCGCAAGTTTTTCGTTATCGGCTCGCAAAGCTGCAATAGTTTTGTATGCTAAAAACTGTATTTTACTTGATTGAGTTAACGACTTAGCTTCTTTTTCAAGTGAGAAAATATCCTCATCTGATTCGTTGAGCATATAAGCACGGGCAAGTAAAGGTAGTGTTTTATTCGCGTCATACTTTAATTCCAACGCTCGTTCTAATTCTTTCTCTGCACTGTAACCATCACCAGAGGCAAGATACAAACGACCGAGTAAAAACCTCGCTTTGGCATTTTTCACATCTAATTTAATCGCATTTTTTAATGCAATAATTGCCGATGAGTTTTGTTTCTCCATCAACAATTTCTCTGCTTGTGCAATATGTGTTTGTGACGTTTCGTTATTTCCACAAGCTGATACAGCCAAGATAATACTGGCACAAACTATAAATTTAAAAAAATTCATTTAGCTTTCCTGTTTTGAGTTTTAATCGTTACGCGTTGTCTTTATCGAGTAACCAACCAATTTTACTGTAACAATAACGCTAACACTTCTTGTGTTTTCTTTTCCATTAACGCTTTATCACCTTTAGATTCAACATTTAAACGTACCACAGGCTCGGTATTACTACTGCGTAAATTAAAACGCCAATTATCAAATTCCATACTAATGCCATCAGTTTTATCTATTACTTGCGCATCTGCTTGATAACATTCAAGTACTCTAGCAATAGCCTTTTTAGGGTCTACAATTTTGTTATTTATTTCACCCGATGAGGGATACGCTTCAATACGTGCTTTGACTAAACTAGATAAAGGCTGTTTGCGTAAACAAGTCAATTCAGCAATTAACAACCAAGGAATCATACCACTGTCACAATAGAAGAAATCGCGAAAATAATGATGCGCACTCATTTCGCCGCCATAAATCGCATCTTCACTGCGCATACGCTCTTTAATAAAAGCATGGCCGGTTTTACTTTGAACCGCTTGGCCACCACTTTGCTCAACAATATCGATAGTATTCCACGTTAAACGCGGATCATGGATTATTTTCTGTGGTGAACCATTGGCATCCATTGTCTTAGCTAAAAAGTTCTCGGCTAACAAGCCAACAATATAGTAACCTTCAATAAACTCACCTTGTTCATCAAACAAAAAGCAACGGTCGAAGTCGCCATCCCAAGCAATCCCCATGTCTGCTTTATGCTTAATAACCGCATCACGTGTCGCTGCCCTATTTTCAATTAAAAGTGGATTAGGAATGCCATTAGGGAAATTTCCATCCGGTTGATGATGCACTTTAATAAACTCAATGGGTACTTGTAGTTGATTAAAAGCAGCCTCGATGGCATCAATTGCCGGACCTGCAGTGCCATTACCCGCATTGACCACCAATTTTAACGGCTTATCTAATGAATAGCCTAATAAAGAAAAGTTATCGGTATCAACATAAGTTAATAAATGTTCAGTATAAGACTGAGTAATATCATAGTCGCTTATCTTACCTTTGCGCTCAACATCACTAAAGTTGTTTTCTTCGGCCAAGGCTTTAATGTCAAAAAGCCCCGTGTCACCACTGATAGGTTTAGAGTGTTCCCGTACGAGTTTCAACCCATTGTAATTGATAGGGTTATGGCTAGCCGTAACTACAATACCCCCATCACAATTTAAATGACTTGTAGCAAAGTAAATATGCTCCGTACCACATAAACCTAGATCAATAACATCTGTACCACCGTCCATTAAGCCATTGGCAAGTGCTAATTTCAGCTCTTCACTCGTTAAACGGACATCGCCTCCCACGACTACTTTTTTAGCTTTTGTGTGATGAGCAAAAGCGCGACCAATTCGGTAAGCTATCTCAGTATTTAGCTCCTCGCCAAGTTTGCCGCGAATATCGTAGGCTTTAAAACAAGTTAATTCTTTCATTGTCATTATTTCACCCGACCATATTTATCTTCAAAACGTATAATATCATCTTCACCCAAATAACTACCTGATTGCACTTCAATCATCTCTAATGGTAATTTCCCTGGGTTTTCTAACGCATGAACCACACCAATAGGAATATAAGTCGATTGATTCTCACTTAATAAAAAAGTTTTCTCATCAAGCGTGATTTTTGCGGTACCTGAGACAATGATCCAATGTTCTGCACGGTGATGATGCATCTGCACTGAAAGTTTAGCGCCCGGATTAACTGTAATACGTTTCACTTGAAAGCGTTCGCCATTATCTACACTATCGTATTTCCCCCAGGGGCGATAAACTTCACGGTGAATAGTACTTTCACTACGTTGTTTCGCTTTAAGCTCATTTACAATTTCTTTAACATTTTGAACTTTATCTTTGTTGGCAATTAACACAGCATCAGGCGTGTCAATTATGACCAAATTATCAACACCAAGCGTGGCTATCAATTTATTTTCGCTATGGATATAACTATTGCTTGTATCGTGAGCAATAACATCACCCCTGATAACATTCTGTTGGGCATCTTTCTGACAAACTTCCCAAAGTGCTGAGTAGGAGCCAACATCACTCCAGCCTGCATCAAGTGGAACAACAATAGCATCTTCAGTTTTTTCCATTACTGCATAATCAATAGACTCTTCAGCACATTGTAGAAATGACTCTCTATCAGGACGAGTGAAGTCTAGATCTTTTTCTACTTTCGCCATTGACGCTCTACAGGCAGACAAAATATCAGGTCTGAATTTTTCTAATTCTTCTATATAACGGCTCGCTTTAAAGAGGAACATACCGCTATTCCACAAATAGTCGCCCGAATCTAAGTAACTTTGTGCCGTTTCGACATCAGGTTTTTCAACAAATTTTGCTACTTGAAATGTCTCATGCTCTGAGTTACCACCTTGCGGCCCCTCTTGTTTACAACCCTTTTGAATATATCCATAACCCGTTTCAGCATGGGTTGGCACAATACCAAAAGTCACTAACTTACCTTGCTGAGCAGACATAGCCGCAATACTAATCGCTTGATGAAATTTTTCAGTGTCGTTAATGACATGATCTGCCGCTAACACCAACAACAAAGTATCGTCATTATTAGTTAACGCATTGAGCGCGGCTAATGCGACTGCTGGTGCAGTATTTCGCCCTTTAGGCTCAAGTAAAATAGTCGATTTGGCGCTGTTCGTTTGCTTAACCTGCTCAGCTACTAAAAAACGATGGTCTTCATTACAGATAAATACAGGCGCTTGATGCTGACTAGGTAAGCGAGCCAAAGTGTCTTGCAACATGCTAGTGTCATTAACTAAAGGTAAAAACTGCTTCGGAAATTGTGCGCGAGATAGTGGCCAAAGGCGGGTACCGCTACCACCACACATAATTATAGGTGATATAGGTAGTGTAATTGAGTTTACTTGGTTCATTGTCATTCCATTAGCAAAAGAATAGTTATTCTATGATAATAAAGCATTACGGCTGTTTTTAAAACGAAATTAAAACAAACACTACCTACTTAATACACTGATTAAGATGTATATTTATAATATCATCTGTAGGTTAGAATCTTATTTCTATGATTGTTAAGATAACTTTAAGCAAAGGGGCATGGAATGTTTAACTATGAAAAGGCTTTTTCAAGAAATATTGGCTGGGTGACAGATGAAGAGCAGCAAATTCTTCGAGGAAAAAAAGTGGCCATAGCGGGTGCTGGTGGTGTGGGTGGTGTACATTTACTAACCTTAGCAAGATTAGGTGTCGGAAATTTTTACATTTCTGATTTTGATGATTTTGAAGTGCATAATTTTAACCGTCAATCCGGGGCGTTTATGTCAACCTTAGGAGAACAAAAGGTTGATGTTATGGAACGCATGGCGCGTGATATAAATCCTGAGGCGAATATCAAATCTTTTCCTGATGGCATTTTTGAACACAATGTAGATGAATTCCTAGAGGGTGTCGATTTATATGTCGACGCACTTGATTTCTTTGCTCTGCAAGCCAGAAAAACAGTCTTTAAGAAATGCTATGAAAAAAACATCCCGGTAATTACAGCCGCCCCTCTTGGCATGGGAGCCGCTTTTCTCTGTTTTATGCCAGGTAAAATGACCTACGAAGAGTATTTTCGTTTTGAAGATAAAAAAACTGAGGAAGATCAACTCATTCAGTTTTTAATCGGATTATCACCTGCCATGTTACAGCGTCCATATTTAGTAGATCAAAGCCGTGTTAGTTTTAAAGAAAAACGTGGTCCTTCAACCGCTATGGCTGTTAATCTTTGTGCCGGAATTGCAGAAACTTATGCACTTAAAATATTACTGGGTCGCGGCGAAATAATTGCAGCGCCCTACGGACTTCACTTTGATGCATACCGCAATAAATACAAAAAAACATGGCGACCATTTGGTAACGCAGGGCTAATGCCAAAAATCATGTTTCATATAGCAAAAAAAATTGTCGCAAAATAAAGCTTATCGATAGAAAAAAGACTATAAAAGCGCTATATTCAATAGTATTATAAGTTGGTTATCATCATTTAAGGAAAATAATGAAAGTTACAGTTTTTGGAATTGGTTATGTCGGTTTAGTGCAGGCCGCAGTATTAGCTTCTGTTGGTCATGATGTGGTTTGTGTCGATATAGATCAAACAAAAGTTGATAACCTTAAAAAAGGCTTAATTCCTATCTATGAACCAGGTTTAACACCTTTAGTCGAGGAAACTTACAAAAGTGGTCAACTAAAGTTCACTACTGATGCTAAAGCCGGTGTTGAGCATGGAAAAATGCAATTTATTGCGGTAGGTACCCCTCCTGATGAAGACGGCTCAGCTGACTTAAAATATGTACTTGCCGTCGCCGAAACTATCGCAACTTATATGAACACCCCTAAAATCGTTATTGACAAATCAACTGTTCCTGTTGGTACGGCCGATAAAGTGTCAGCAAAAATTGCCGATGTACTGGCGTCACGTAAACTCGATATTGAGTTTAGTGTGGTATCAAACCCTGAATTTCTAAAGGAAGGGGCCGCGGTTAGTGATTGTATGAAGCCAGACCGTATAGTCGTTGGTACAGAAAGTGAATCTGCGCAAGCAGCAATGCGTGAATTATATGCGCCTTTTAACCGCAACCATGATCGCATGATTTTTATGGATGTTCGTTCAGCTGAGTTAACTAAATATGCAGCGAACTGTATGTTAGCAACCAAAATTAGCTTTATGAATGAAATGTCTAATTTAGCTGAGTTACTTGGCGCTGATATTGAAGCCGTTCGCCATGGTATAGGCTCTGACTCACGCATTGGTTATCAGTTTATTTATCCTGGCTGTGGTTATGGCGGTTCATGTTTCCCTAAAGATGTACAAGCACTAGTGCGCACTGCTCATGGGATAGATTATAAACCCGCTTTATTAGAAGCCGTTGAATCGGTCAATTATGCACAAAAACAAAAACTATATAAAAATTTACATGCGTATTTCAACGGTGACTTAACAGGCAAAACTGTTGCCGTTTGGGGCTTATCATTTAAGCCACAAACAGATGATATGCGTGAAGCATCATCTATGGTATTAATGGAGTCTTTATGGGCCGCTGGTGCGAAAGTACAAGCCTATGATCCAGAGGCTATGGAAGAATGTCAGCGTATTTATGGCTCAAGAGAGGATTTGTCACTGGTTGGTACAAAAGAATCAGCTTTAAATGGAGCTGACGCGTTAGTAGTTTGCACAGAGTGGAGTCAATTTAGAGCACCAGATTTTGACTTGATCGCCAAAACATTAGCACATAAGGTGATTGTTGATGGTCGCAACTTATATGATCCAGTATTACTTAAAGAGCGTGGTTTTTCTTATTACGGTATCGGCCGTGGTGAGAGCATTAAAAAAACATAATGTCTGGTAATTTGAGCCTTCGTTAGGCTCAGGGAAAGAACATAACCAATCTTAAATATTAGGAAAAAATGTGAAATTTTTAGTGACTGGCGCAGCAGGCTTTATAGGTTTTCATGTAGTGCAACGTTTATGTGAACAAGGCCATGAAGCCATTGGTATTGATAACTTAAATGATTATTACGATGTTAATTTAAAATTAGCGCGCTTAAATGAACTTAAAAAATACAACTCTTTTAGATTCATTAAGCTAGATCTTGCTGATAGAGAAGGCATTGCTCAACTTTTTGCTCAAGAAAAATTTGACCGTGTTATACATTTAGCCGCTCAAGCAGGTGTTCGCTACTCTATTGATAACCCTATGGCTTATGCCGACTCTAATTTAATCGGCCACTTAACGATATTGGAAGGTTGTCGTAATAACAACGTAC
Source organism: Colwellia sp. (assembly GCA_047633255.1). Classification (GTDB taxonomy): domain Bacteria; phylum Pseudomonadota; class Gammaproteobacteria; order Enterobacterales; family Alteromonadaceae; genus Colwellia. The sequence goes on along the minus strand of JBLIEW010000001.1, from coordinate 67,436 downwards.
AACATTTAGTTTATGCCTCTTCAAGTTCAGTTTATGGGTTAAACAGTAAAGTCCCCTTTGCCACCTCTGATAGTGTTGATCACCCCATTTCACTCTATGCGGCCACTAAGAAGTCTAATGAGTTAATGTCCCACACTTACTCTCATTTGTATGATATTCCAACCACGGGTTTGAGATTCTTTACGGTCTATGGTCCATGGGGTAGACCAGACATGGCTTTATTTAAGTTTACCAAAGCGATTGTTAATGGAGACAGTATTGATGTGTATAATAATGGCGATATGCGTAGAGACTTCACTTACATTGATGATATCGTAGAAGGAATTATAAGAATTCAGGATATTATTCCTCAGAAAAATAATGATTGGTCAGTTGAGGGTAATTCGGCTGCTACTAGTTCTGCGCCTTATAACATATTTAATATCGGTAATGGTAATCCAGTTAAACTTCTTGATTTCATTCAATCTTTAGAAAGCTCTCTGGGTGTTACCGCCAATAAAAACCTAATGCCAATGCAGCCGGGCGATGTTTATCAAACTTATGCTGATGTTGATGACTTATTTAAAGTAACTAATTATAAGCCATCAATGAGTGTGGAAAAAGGGGTTGAAGAGTTTGTCTGTTGGTATAAAAAGTTTTATCAAATAAAAGCATAAAACACGAGATATAAATGTCTATTTTTTTTACACTTATATCATTATGAATTATAAACAACATCAGCACCTTGTTAGTACCTTGTTAGTGTGTGCTTTTTTTATTCTGGTATGAATATTGCGTACTATAAGAATAAACTACAATATTGCAATTACTTTAAATAACCGTTGACAATAAGTACAAGAATACTGTTAGCCAGCATTTTTTTAAGATATGGATTTAGGATCATCATATGAAAGACATCAAGTCTACACAATCAGTTAATGAATCAAGTGAAGTGCCGACAAATACGCGTCGACAGTTTTTTAAAAAAGCCGCTATAGGTTCAGCTTTATTAACTACAGTGTCTAGCCGCCCTGTATGGGCTGTTGGCTGTACAGTGTCAGGTAATATGTCTGGTAACTTATCAAATCCTGACCGTGATGATTGTACGGGTAAAGCCACAGGTAAATCGCCTGGTTGGTGGGGGAAATTTAAAAAACCTTATAAGTATTTCTCTGATAACCCGAGTCTATTATTTGCTGATGTTACTGATGATGATAAACAAAAATACTTTGGTAATGGACTAGGAAGCAAGAAAGCAGCCTTGTATAACTTTGCTTACGCAGCCATGAAAGCTAACGATATTGCAGCTAGCAATAATCTAAGTGGCTGGGTGGACTTAACCCCTATCGATACTAATGGCAACATTACACCAGTAGGCCTTGCGATAAACAATAATGGTGATCAAGAGTATCGCCACTTAATCGCAGGCTTACTCTCTGCTGCTCATGATGGTATTGCTTACCCTTATCCTGGTAATGAATGGACTGTTCCTTACATCTGGAGTAAATGGAAGGGTACAGCAGCAGAACGCCAAGAATTGGATGATTTACAACGACAGTTTATTGGTGACCATTATGAACCATCAGGAATTCTTTCAGCTGGCACATCAAAAGAAGAAAGATTTGGCTGGGCAAAAGATTATTTAAATAACTAAAGTAGAGATCTTTTGCAATTAACAGTCAAAATCAACCCTGATATTGAAAACACAATCGCTTTGTGGCCAAATGAGGCGATTGTTTATCATCCTTACCGAGGGGATACCAACCATCTTAATAATATTGCCGCACAAATGATTGTATTACTTTCCAAAGGTAAACTTCAAATTAACGAGTTAACTAACTCTTTACATCAAAGTAATAAAAACACCTTATCTCTTGAATACACTGAGCAATTAGTAGATTCTTACCTATCAGAATTAATAGAATGTGAAATAGTCATAAAGTGTTAAAAGTTGTTGATTTAAAAAAAGATAAAAAAACCATCTTAACCCAAGGGCTTAACCTTAAAATAGGCCCTTTCACAATAAATATTAAAAGCTCAGAGAAAAACTTTGCTGAGACTTTTTGTCATATTTATCAAGATTTCCCTATAGTTGAACAAGGTGCGTATATAGATTTCTATATTGATATTCGTCGTCCAGCAAGCTTAAGAAAAATTATTCGTCCTTATATAAATTTTAACCTCGACGGAAAAACCCCCTTTAAACCACTATCTATAATCGAAGCTTTTCCATTTTTTGAATGGGGTCTCAATTGGTGTGTTGCTACCCATGCACACCATTATTTTATGCTACATGCCGCTGTGGTAGAAAAAAATGGCCATGTTATTATTTTTCCCGCAGCGCCTGGTTCAGGTAAAAGTACCCTTAGTGCCTGCTTAATGTTAAGTGGCTGGAATTTATTCTCAGACGAGTTTGCCTTATTATCTAAAGATATTAACACTATAACGCCATTTGGAAGACCTGTTAGCTTAAAAAACGAGTCGATTGACGTTATTGAAAATAAATTCAACCTAAAAGTGAATAGTTTAGTAACAGGAACTGCTAAAGGGGATGTTGCTCACCTAATGCATCACAATATTATTAAAAATATAGCACCCGTTAAAATAAAAAACATTTGGCTTGTTTTTCCCAAGTACAATCGTGGAGCTAAAACATCATTAACACCTCTATCACCTGCACAAGCGTTTATTCCGCTAGTTGAACAATCTTTCAATTATAATCAACTGGGGGTTGATGGCTTTAAATCGGCCAAAACGTTGATAGATAAAAGTCAAAAATATACATTTGAATACAGTAATATAAATGAAGCAATTGAATTATTTAATGACTTGGTAACTAGCTAACATGGCGAAAGAATCGCGAATTTTACTTTTAAAAGTTTGGTGCACGCCAACGTCAGCCCTTACATTAACTATCCCCCAACAAAACATCTTGATTAGACAAAGTGTTAGTGCTTCTGTTTGTGCGCAATTATGGAAAAGACTAGTTACGCAAGAGGCTACAGTAAATTTTTGTGAAAAAGCTAAGTTGCACTTTTTGTCGGCAGAACTAATTGCCGACAGGCAAGTTGAGCAAGGTAAATATGAAATCGCTAAGTTAGCTTCATTGTCTGTGAAGAGAAATTTAGACTTTACCTTGCTAAAAGGGGCTGCCTACATAGCTACAAACCTACCTAACGCTTCAGGACGTTTATATTCTGACATTGATCTGTTAGTACCCAAAAAAGACCTTAATTTAGCCGAATCAGAATTAATGCTGCAAGGCTTTAGAAGAACAGAGATTGAAGACTATAATGAGGAATATTATCGAAAGTGGATGCATGAAATTCCACCGTTAAGACATCATAAAAGAAGTATTGTGCTAGATTTACACCACAATATATTACCCTTAACCGTTAAAACCACACCTGATATCACCTACTTACATCAGGATGCAATTACCCTTAGTAACGGCTTAAAAACGTTATCGAATACCGATATATTATTACATTGTGCAGTACATTTATTTCATGAAGGTGAATTTGAAAAAGGCCTTAGAGACTTAATTGATTTAGATTTTCTATTTACACATTTCTCAAATGAAAATAAAGACTTTCAACTTGATCTCTTTAATAGAGCGAAACAACTGGGTTTAACCTACAATTTATTTTTAGCGAGCTATTTTTGTGAATTGGTATTAAACACACCATTTGAAGAAGTCTATCGGTCTGAAATAAAAAAAGTTTCCCCTAGTAAACTAAAGTTACTATTTTTAAAAAACACATTTAGAGAAGTATTCATTCCTCACCACGCTTCATGTGAAACATGGCGTTTCAAATTAGCCCGTATTTTATTATATATACGGGGACATTTGATTAGGATGCCATTAAAGCTACTTGTTCCTCATTTATGTAGAAAATCAGTCATGGCAATAAAAGATTCATTTAAAAAAGAAGATACTGATACCTTTATGGGGTAAATAGTAAAACTTGATTTATTTCTTCAAAATAAGTTGCAAAAAATAACCGTATGGCTAGCTCACAAAGAATTTAGATAGTTATTTCTATTAAGTTAAACAAAACAAGTGTTTTTAATGTCAGCTTTTTTTACATATCTGTAATCAACCAGAATAGAATAGTAAATATTCACATAAAAAACAAAGAGATGCAAATGTGGCACATTCTCTGCTTACTATGTAATAGAAACAAATCTTAACTGGTCACAGTTATTCAAACACATAGGATATAACATGCATAAATTAAATAAAATTATAAGCGCTGTGGCTTTAGCCTCTGTTGGTAGTGTTGCAAACGCTGGATTCTTTCAGTTAGATACTTCAAATAGTGCTTTATATGACGGTGTAAACACTGCAGCTACACCATGTACTCCAGCACTTGTATTAGCTATCCCTGGACTTTGTCCAAACTTAGCTGCTTCAATTCCAGGTCAATCTGCAAACGGTACTGGTGATGCTGATTCACGCACGGGTCAATTCACAGAGTTTGGCTTTAGCCAGCTTTTAGCCACTTCAGTTTACGCACTAGATGTGTCGGATCCTCTTAATCCTACATTAACAGGTGATTTTTATGATACCAACATTGTAAGTGAACTTAATGCTTTAGGCATTGACAGCACAGATGCTTCAGCAACAACGTTAAAAGGTAAAGCTCTTGATACTGTTACCGACGTAGCAATCGTTCTACCTTTAATCGCTCAAACTGATATTGATGCGCTGAGCCCGTTAGTGCCACCGATTAATAACACTGATAACGAAGGTTTTTTAAGTTCATGGGACTTGCAAGTTGAATATCATTTAGATGGTACTATTAGCGGTGGAGCACCTCAATATACTGGTGGTAACTTTACTGTAATGTTCAATGACTTTAATGATGATTCAAACGATAGAACAGTGTTTGAAGGTACTATAACAGGCTCTTCAATTACAGCTGCTAATCTAGACTTATTTATGGACATTACTTCTGCTGAACCTGGCTTTTTATGGTTTGGTGATAATGGCTCTTTTGTAGATGTATCAACTTATCCTATAACTAGTCCATTCAAGTTAACGCTTGATACTAACGTTAACCCTCCAATTCCAACTCCAGATCAATTAATCGCGACTGCTGATGGTAATGGTGGCTTTGTTGCTGTCCGTCAATCAACTTTAGATGGTTCAATTGGTCCATCTGAAATTCCAGAACCAGCTTCACTTGCTATTTTTGGTCTTGGACTATTAGGTTTAGCCGGCGCTTCTCGTCGTAAAACCAAATAAGCTTCATTGATATAATATTGAAACCCGCTTAATAGCGGGTTTTTTGTTTCTGTAATCTGTATATATTTCGTGTTTCTTCTTTGATGCTTTCCTACAATATCGACGAAAATAAATATTAACTTTACCTACAGGTAAACCTTAATTTTAAATTGGATCTTTACTCTACTCTTTTGCATAGTCATATTATGAAGGTTTAGAGCCTTTAGATAGCTACAGAAATGAAATATCATGTAAGAGATATAGAGTTAGATTCTGAGCCATAGCACCTAAACTGCCCCCTTCATATACCCGCTCCACCTCAAGATGCAAGTTTCCGCAAGTCGAGAAAGGGTTAGGTACAAGCCATAGATTGAAGAAAACAGTTGTTCTATTACCGAAGTCCATAACGCAGGAGAGGACCCTTTATCGGCTTGCCCATAGGGATCAATAGTCCTGCGTTGCACTACTTGATAAGGACCCTACATGGAGGTAGCTTAGAAGAGAATGCAGAAGCCTATTCTCCTGAATAACCATTATCTTCGTATCGCGCCTTGATCTGGTTTCCTAGCTTAACTCTGAAACTGCATCTTGAGGTAGAACGGGTACATAGCATTTTATAATTTAGAAATTCGTTTAAAACTACTTTGTATTTCAGTACTGGTGGGTGCCAACTTCAATGCTTTTTCAATTAAAATTTTTGCATTTTTGATATCACCTATTTTTTCTTTAATATTAGCGGCCGTATCAAGTAGTGTGACAGAATTGGGGTATATTTTTAGCCCATCTTGCGCAAGACGGTCAGCCTCTTCAACCGAGTTATTTTGAAGCTTGAGCCATGCTAAATTATTCAATGCAATGACATTGGATGGGTTTATATCTAAAATTGATTGATATAAACGACTCGCTTCTAAAGGCGACGTTGCTGACTTACTGTTAGCAAGTAATAACATTGTTGATACATCTTTAGGGTGACTATTTAAATGCTCTTCTAAGAACACATTGCCAGCTGCTTGCTGTTTCATTGCTATATACGTTGTATAAACTAAAGTAACCGTCTCTAAATTTGGACGAGCCTTATAATACGGCAATAGTTTAGCTTGAGCGGCTTTATATTGCTTTTTACCAAGTAAAATCCTGCCCTCTAGCCCCTGAACTCCTGTAATATACTCATTATTCGCTGAAAAATAAGTATCAATATTTAATTGAGCTTGTTCAAAATTTTCCGTTTCAATTAAAAAACGAGTTTCAATTAATCTGAGTTGTTGATCATTTACCGCTTGCTTCAGTGCTTGTTGAGTGGTCTTTAACGCCGATGAATAATCTCTAAATACCTCATGAATCGAAATGACTTTTATCCATGCAGCACGAGAGTTTGGCATGGCTTTTGTCCATGCTTCAAACGTATACAATGCCTTTTCATATTGCTTAGTGGCAATGTAACTATCCCCAAGCACCAACCAAAAATAAGGTAAAGTAATATTCTCTTGTTCAATAGTCTGTTCGGATAATAGTTGGATTACTTTTTTAGGTTGCTTTTCAACTACCAGCATTTCTGCATATAACAATCTAGCATTCAAATTATCTGGAGCGTTTTCAACGAATTTTTTCGCTGCTGCCAAACCAGGTGAAGAATCACCATTTTGCTTATGAGCTGCATAATTTAAACTTATCCCAGGTAAATAATTAGGATAAGCGGTAAGTACCGTATTTAAATGCTCAAAAGCCACATCTGTTGCTTTATTCTTTAACGCTTTACTAATAAAAAACATTAATGAAACCACATTAGTTTTATTTTGAATAAGTGCTGAAGAAAAAGCAGCTTCAGCCTTTTCTATTTCATTAAGTCGGCTATAAACAATCCCGGCCAAATTAAACCCTGCAATATCATTGTTTTTTTGCCATTCGTTGGCTACTTTTAAGGCTTTATCATAATTTTTAGTGGATAAATAAGCACTCGCTAGTGCTGACTTTCCTATTTTACTATTCGGGTCTAACTCCAGAGCTCTTTCTAAGTCGGCTATCCCCTCAACATCTTGCATCGATAAACGCAACGTACCTTGGCGAATAATATCATCTGGTTTCTGGCTATTTAAGGCTATAGATTGATTTAATAACGTATTTGCTCCATCAAGCTTGCCCTCTTTAAACAATTCATAGCTTGCAGCATTTAATAAGCTAGCATCTTGTTCCGTCAAATTTTCTAGATTGGCAAAATCACTTTCAATACCATCATCGTAACCAAGTTGAATACGAATAATTGCTATTATTTTTTTAGCCAGATGGGTATTGGGTAAAACCGCCTCTATTTTTTGTAAATGCGTTAAAGCTTGTTCATAATTTTCTAATTGAAATTCGGACAAACCTGCTAACAATAGTGTTTCTGTTGTAGTGTAATTGTTCTGAATGGCCTTATTAAGATGCAAGCTTGCTAATTCCATATCTTTATTATAATAACGCGCCACTCCTTTTATTTGATTTATTAACCCGTTATATGGCGCAATTTTTAATAATTTATCCGCTAAACTCTCAGCTTCATCATATTGTGAGTTTTTAACATAGGCACTTGCTAATATTAATAATGACTGTAAGTCATTTGGTTGTAATTTGCTGTATTGCTCAAATAAACTTACCGCTTCAGGATAAGACCGTAAATTAAGAGACAATCTCGCTTTAAAATACAATGCATCTAAGTTTTCAGGGTCAACCACAAGTATGTCATTGACTATTTTCATCGCATTTTTAACATTTTTTTGTAAAACATTTAAATGTACTTCACTCAGCTGCCCAAAAACCGAATCAAATTTTATACTTTTACTTTCATTAAAAAATCGTTCAGCTTGCTCTAATTCGCCCATTTGATAGGCAGCAGCTCCTTTATAAAAAAGCACCGCTTTCATTGACTCTTCATTGTTTAAATAATTTAACTCTAAACTTAAAATATCTTCTGGCTTGTACTGTAAATAAAGCGCACGAGCAAGAGCAGGATAATATTTGTCGGGATCACCTTGGTGTGTTTCAGCTTTTTCAAATTCCTTTTGAGCGTCTATTCCATTACCTGACGATAAATATATATTTCCCAACATAATTCTAGCTTGAATGTTATTACTCTGAAGTTTAATAACATTTTTTAATTCTATAACCGCAGAACTTTGGTCTTTATCTTGAATATATTTTTGTGCACTAATCAGTAATTCTTCAGTGCTTCTCTTTGGCGTACAGCCAATAGAGAGGAAAAAAAACAGAACCAAAAGTACAGATGATTTTATTGTTATAGCCATATTAATCTCAAGTTAAATCCATTATATGTTAATCATTATTACAGAATTAATCTGACTCAACCAGATATTATTATAAACAAATTTAGCATAAATTTTGCACCCTAAATTTGCCTCCTAAAGCAGTTGATTAATATTAAACAATCCCCCTGGATTTTAAAATCAGCTCTTGCAGACAAGTTATTTTAGTAATAGCTATATATCTAATAATTCAACTGGTATTATATTTTTATTATCGTATATAGTTTTCAAAGGAAGAAAAGTGCAAGCAAAGCTAAAATGTAATCATTTAACCATTTCTTCAAATGATATAGATAAAATAGAAATTGAATGGAAAAGGTTAGAAGCTTGTGCAAAAAATTCAATTTTTACCAGTTGGTACTGGATAGCATCTTGGTTAAAGCTAATAGAATATAAAACTCAATTAATTCAAGTCACGTTTAAGGATGAAATTGTTGGTTTAGCCTTTTTATCTGAATATGAACAAACAAAATATGGCTTCAAGGCAAAGCAATTATGGTTAAACAGAACCGGAGATATTTCATTAGATAAAATTTGGCATGAATATAATGATATTCTTTGTCAAGCAGGAATGGAACACTCTATACGTGCGGCAGTATTAGAGTATTTTGAAAATACTCTAATACAATTTGATGAATTTATTGTCGGCGCAAGTAATAACAATATTGCTCAAACACCTATTTCTAACCAATTAATGCAACATACCTCTTGGAAAACTAATAGTTATTCGGCCAAACTAACGCCTGAATTTTCTAACTGGCATAGCTATTTACAAACATTATCAAAAAATTCACGCTATCAAATAAAACGAACCGCTAAATTATTCGGTGGTATTGAAAATATTAGTATTACTCGAGCACAGTCAACAGACGAGGCTTTAATATTTTTACAAGCGGTTGGCGAATATCATAAAATACGATGGGCAAACCAAAACAGCGGCTTTAAAAACCAATTCTTTATTAATTTTCACCAACAATTTATCAAAGAACATTTCGATTCAAATATTATTGATATTTTAAAATTTCATGATGGTGATAAAATATTTTGTTATTTATATAACTTTATTTATAAAGGTACTGTATATTTTTATCTTTCAGGTATTGAATACACACCGGATAATCGTTTAAAACCTGGGCTACTTTCCCATAGCATGGCTATTGCATATTATGCAGGTTTACAGTATAAAAAATATGACTTTATGGGGGGTGAGGGACGTTATAAAGACTCTTTATCAAATCATAAAGGTAAGATGATAATTTCAAATTTCAGACGTAAAAACCTTCCTTTCTTATTGAGTCATAAACTAAGAAAAATAAAGGGAACTTGTGCACGAGCCATTAATCAACTCAGATAAAAAACAAAGAATAATACAAAGTATTCGTTGGCTTGTTGCCATGAGCTGGTTTAACAGAATTCTTGGTTTTTTTTCGATCATTATTCTTGCTCGCATATTATCACCAGAAGACTTTGGTATTATGGCGATAGTGGTATTAGCACTTCAGCTAACAGAAACCTTAACGAATATAGGCTCAGAACAATACTTTATTCAGAAAGAAAGTGCGACGAATGCAGATTTAAATTGTGCATGGACCAGTAATTTAATAATTAAATTACTAACCAGTTTGATTTTTGCTATTGCAGCCCCTTATATTGCGACCATCTACGATCACCAACATTTAATACCTGCATTTCTTAGTATTGCATTTTTACCCGTTATTAGCGCGTTAAGTAATGGGAAAATATATCAATATAAAAAGGAATTAAACTATAAAAAGTTTGCTGCTATCGCCGCACTTTCTAAACTATTAGGAAGTATAATTTCAATAGTTTTAGCATTCATATTACAAAGTTATTGGGCATTAATTTTTGGCGCAATTCTTAACTCAGTTTTTTATAGCGGCTTATCTTATATATTTATTCAACAACGTACCTCCTTTGAATTAACCAATTGGCAAGAACAGTTTCAATTTTCCAAATGGATTATTTTGAAAAGTTTGATTGGTCATATCAGAGCAAAATTTGATTCTTGGTTTGCCATCAATATACAAGGAATATCAGGCTTGGGTGGCTATAATCTATCAAAAGATTTAGTTTTATTACCTAGCAGAGAATTATTGTCTCCTATTTCAGAAATATTTTTTACCTCTATTGCACAAACAAAAAATGAAAGCGGCGAACAACAACTACAAATAAGGAAATCTATTGCGATAATATATATTATTGGCTTCCCAATAGCCTTTGGTTGGGGATTAATAGCAGAGCCTTTTGTACAAGTGATTTTAAGCGATGAATGGCTACCTTTTATCTCCACTATTTCAGCATTAGGTTTTTTGGTGGTTACTTTTTCAATGGGAAATTTCATTAGTCAGATAATGACCGCAACAGGACATGTTAAGCAGCTTTTCTATTATGATGTTTTTACGCTAATTTTTGCATTAATTATGTTAACTTACTTTGCAGAGTCAATTGACAGCCTTAATGAGATGGCATTTATAAGAGTCCTTATCGGGGTAGGCATAGTATTAATAGGGACGATTTGTTTATCGCTTTTAGATATCATTTCTATATTTCATTTTTTACAGTCCGCTATCTTTCCACTATTATCTTCAATAGTGATGAGTAAATTCGTTTTATCATTGTCTTTGTCTTTTCAAGACCCTAAAATCAACCTAGTATTAACCATTGTTGCTGCTGCCTCTACCTACACAATATTTTTATTAATAGGTTGTAAATTCAAGGCGCTAGGGAGAGCAGAGTCAACATTTATCAATGGTTTAATTAATGACTTTATAAAGTTGGTTAAAAATAAAATATGACAAACAAGTTACGCAATAAAACAGCCCTTATTTTTGGTGAAGATACTCGCAGCTTTCTAACGGTTATCCGCTCTCTTTATAAGGCAGGTATGGAAGTAGATGTTGTTTGCTTTTCTAACACTTCGGTTGCATTACACTCAAAGTATATTAATAAAGTCTACGGCTTAAATCATCAATCTATGACCGTTGACAACTGGTGCTGTGCTGTTGAGTGCATTCTTTGTGATAAGCATTATGATATTGTGATCCCTTGTGACGAAAGAGCTTTATTTCCATTAATGGATATAAAAGACAAACTGAATCTTAAAACAGCATTCGCTGTACCAGAAAGAAATATTATAGGACCCCTTTTTAATAAAGTTGAGACTAGAGTAACTGCAGAATTGTGTAAGGTTACGGTTGCAAAGGGCGAGTACTTAAATTTACAACACTTTACTTTTACACAATTAACGGAGAAATTTGGCTTACCTTTAGTGTTAAAGCCCACCCAGTCTTATGCCGAAGAAGAACTAAACAAGCGACAAAGTGTAAAAATTGCACATAACATTGATGATTTAAACAGTTTTATCCAACAAAACACTGATCAACTTTGTTTGGTAGAAGCATATTTTACCGGATTTGGTGTCGGCGTATCTATTCTCGCAAAAAAAGGCAAAGTAAAGGCCGCTTTTGCACATGCCCGCGTTACTGAACCCGAAACAGGTGGAGGAAGTTCCTATCGGAAAGCCATTCCTATAGAGCCTTCGATGTTATATGCATGCGAAAAATTTTGTATGCAATTAAAATATACCGGTGTGGCAATGTTTGAATTTAAGTTTAACCCCGAAACCAAAGACTGGATATTAATTGAAATTAATGCCCGGTTCTGGGGCTCTCTACCTTTAGCCGTATTTGCGGGTGTAGACTTTCCTGCCATGCTTGCTCATGTACTTTTGAATAATCATGTAGCCGATAAACTGACTTATAATCAATCGGCTTATGCAAGAAGCTTTACCTCTGACATATACGCGATAAAAAGTGAATTTGATAATTTACGGCAAAAATCTGGCTCCTTAATAGCATCAAAACAGCTAACCCGCAGGTTATTAACCTTTAGCCGATTACTTACAGGTAATGACACAATTGACTCTTTTTCATGGAAAGATCAAAAACCCTTTTGGGCTGAATTTCACGACTTATTTAAAGACAAGTTACATAAATTACCTTTTGTAAAACAGCACAGACGAAGAACCCGTATTGAGTCTTTTAAAGAAAATCTTAAACAACCCGTAAATCAAATTCTATTTGTTTGTTATGGCAACATCATGCGAAGCCCTTTTGCGTATCATTTATTTAATAAAAAAATTGAGAAAACAACACTTAATACCTTACAAAGTGATTCCTTCGGCTTCCATCAAAGTGAACAGAGAAGTGCAAAGCCTCAATGTATTGAAATGGCAAAAGGCTGGGATGTAGATTTAAAAACTCACAAATCGAAATGGATAAAACAAAGTCACTTAAGTGACAATACTGTTGTCATTATTTTTGATAATAAAAATGAATATTTTTTAAAATCTTATTACCCTAATGTTACTTATATTTCCTTAGCTGATTTAATTCCTGAAAATATGGGCTTTTATAAAGAAATAGAAGACCCTTATGATCAACCTAGTGACTATTTAAAACAGTGTTATCAACTGATTGATACCAGTTTAGATGAATTGATACTGTTATTACAAAATAAATGAATATAAATACAAACTACATTTTATAAACTCTAACCCAATAAAAATATGAAACTAATTACCAAAATTATAAAAAAGCTCATGATACGTTTATCAATATTTTTTTTATTGCTATCTTTGTTGCTATTTTTAACCTTATCATCATCTCCTATTATAGAAAAAAATCCAGCATTAACACCTAAAAAAATTCAATTAGCAAAACAGTCTGCTAAGAGAATATGGGAAGAGTTATCCTCCTCACATACCTTTATTAAGCTTAATATTACTCAAATTGAACTTAATGCAATAATGAACGCAGCTGCCCACAGTATTCCGTCATCAAGGTTTGAAGCAAGGCTTAGTAATTTTGGTATGATATTACTCGCAAGTAAATCATTATCACTGTGGGAAGGTTCAAATTTTCACCTTAACCTCAACTGCTTGCTTACCTCCAACGATGGTATTTTTGACATAGAAACTTGCCATATTGGTAGCATCCCTTTACCTGGTTTTTTTGTTCAATTTATAATGAATTCATCTGTATCACTATTTTTTGGTGATGATGTAAAGAATACTTTGGAAGAACTAATACACTCCGCGAAATTATCAAACAATAAAATAATATTGTCTGCCACAAAAACATACGATTTAAAAAAACAAGTTAAATCTTCAGTAAAGTCAGTCACTAGCACTATTCGGTCAATAAATAAAAATGAGTACATTAATACTGACAGAGTCGTATTTTATATAAATAAGTTACAAACCATAAAGGCCCCAACAGACTCCTTAGGTTTTTATATTGGTAAACTTTTTTCTATCGTTCAAACTGAATCAGTAGACAAACCGCCAATTGAAGAAAATACTGCAGCGCTTTGGGCGCTTGCTATTACTTTTGGTGATCAAAGCTTTACTCGATTTATTGGCCTTGAAAATCAAATTACATTTTCTTCATATACACCAACCACCTTACGCGGTAGGGGAGATTTAGTACTCCACTTTTTATACTCAGCAATATTAGAACAAATAGGTGATTCAAACATCGGCTTAAGCATTGGCGAAATAAAAGAACTGCTTGATTCAAATAAAGGGGGGAGTGGTTACAGCTTTGCTGATTTAGCCGCTGATAAAGCAGGTCTTATGTTCTCAAGCATGTTAATTGCATCTGAAGAACAAGCTAAATATGCGCAAATGTTATTAGCTAACTCTACTAATGAAACTTTGTTTTTTCCTTTCATACACGATCTCCCTGAAGGTTTCAAAGAGACTGAATTTCAAAGAGTTTTTGGTGGCATCCGATCACCATTATATAAAAAGCAAGAAGAAGTAATTGATAACAGAATTAAAGCGCTTCCATTATACGTAAGAAATGAAAAACAAAAAAAACCTATTTACAACGAAATACCTTCCTCTCACAACCAAAGCATTATTGGCACATGGTTAACAGTTGATACTCATATTCACACTAAGTATTCAGACGGCAATCAAACTGTTTCCCAAATAGCTAAACAAGCCAATAGTTTTGGCTGTGATGCTATCGCTATTACAGATCATAGTGATTACAACTTAAAGAAAGTAGCGACACAAGAATATTTTGATACCATCAAAACAGAAAATAATAACTATCCCTACATGACTATTATTCCTGGTATTGAATGGAATATCCCTCCCTTTATGGGCCGAGAACACGCTACCGTACTTTTACCTGAGTCTATCAACCAACAACGTAATTTACATGCATTTAAAGCTAGGTATGACAGTTGGGGAAGAAAAGATGAAAAACTATTAAGTGCACAGCAAGCATTTGAATGGCTTAACCAAAAAGCGACTGTGAATGATATAAAACCTATCGTTATTTATAACCATCCAAGTAGAAAAGACAAACAGCAACAAGAAAACCAACATGATATGAGTCTTTGGCGCTCATTTAATGATATAGCCATTGGGTTCTCTGGCGCACCCGGACATCAAAAAAACAGAACAGAAAGCAATGGCAGTTACACTTACAAACTAAAAACAAAAAATGGTTGGGATCCTTCTATTGCCAACATCGGAGCCGAATGGGATAAATTATTGCAGCAAGGCCACTTGATCAGCGCAGCAAGAGCTCCTTCAGATTTTCATGGAACAAATGGAGATTTTTGGCCATGTGAATTCTCAACCACGCATTTATTTTCTCGTACCAAAAGCCAAAATGACATACTTCAAGCCTTTAGAAGTGGTAATTATTGGGCGCAACATGGAAAATTTGTTAAAAAAGTAGATTTCAATATAACAAATAAACAACAGAAAGTAGCAATGGGACAAGCATTAATGACTCCCCTGTATGAGGAAATTAGCGTGTCATTAAATATCACTTTAAACGAACAAGACTGGCAAAAATACCCTACGAGCTTAGACGCTGTCGAACTTATAATAATCACTCCTGAGAAAATTGAGTCAATTTATTTTGATCCTTTAATGTATGAAACGGGAGGCAGAAATATATTTCATTTTGTATATAAACACAGACTCAAAACAGAGCATGTTACCTTTAGATGGCGAGGGAAAAGCATTCAGCCAGAGCAACACAACTATATGTTTTATACTAATGCCATTAAAATAGTAAATAATGAGAAATAGAATGCAAAAAGAAGAAGTACATAAAAATAAAGCGATATTCTTAGACCGCGATGGTGTAATAAACAAAGAAATAAACTATTTACATAAAATAGAAGATTTTGAATTTACAGAAAATTGTATTGCTGCATTAAAAACACTTCAATCGTATGGCTATTTACTTTTTATTATTACCAATCAAGCAGGCATTGGTCGCGGCTACTATACAGAGGCTGATTTTCATCAATTAAATAATTGGATGCTAACGAAACTAAGTGAACATGGTGTAGTGATTACTGAGGTGCGTTTCTGCCCACACCACCCCGAGCAAGGCATAGGCAAGTATAAAATCAACTGTGATTGCAGAAAGCCAAAAACTGGGTTAATTACCCCCTTAATTGAAAAATATAATATTGACACAAAAAAAAGCATATTAATCGGTGATAAAATGAGTGATATTAAGGCAGGTGAAGCCACTAACATTAACACGCTAATATTAGTGAAAACCGGCCATGAATTACCGGCTGAAATTCCTGTTATTGTTAGTGCTGTACATAACAGTTTAGCCACTTTTGCGACTAGTTTACCTACCAATAATTTATAAAGGAATATTCAAGTGCCGCAAACATTGATAATAGTACTTTTAATGAGCCTTTTATCCGCTTGTAGTCCGGCAGATAACAGCAAAACAGAAAGTGACGTTCAAATTCCGCTTAGACCGTTTGATTTAAAAGTCGGCACTAAGTTCAGCCCTCTACCTGAAAATCCTTTTCAAGCCCCTACGCTAGAAGAAATACCCATAGTATTACCCCAAAGTGTAGATAATGCCGATGCCATTTGGGGCGCAACAGGCAGAGACGACGAAGGAAATATTTATTTTGGTGTTTCAACCCACGGCATTGCAAAAAGACTAGGTAATGATAGTAGAACGGCTTACCTATATCAGTACAACCCACAGTCCAAAAAAACAACCTTACAAAGTGATGTTTTAACGGAGTTGAAAAGAGCCAATATTTATCAAGAAGGAATAGGCCAAAATAAACTTCACAGTAAAATTTATCAAGCAAATGACGGATATTTATATTTTTCGAGTTTTGACGAAGCTGGAGAAGAGGAAGGAATAAATCCTACTTGGGGTGGGCATTTATGGAGAAAGAAACCCCACGCTTTAGAGTGGGAACATATCCTATCGACCGAAGAGGCCTTAATTGCAGTGAATACCAATGGTCGTTATGTCTACACCTTAGGTTATTGGGACCACGTGCTTTACCAATATGACACTAAAACAGCTAACGTTAGGCGTACAGCCGTGGGATCTGTTTCAACCCATGTATCTCGTAACTTCCTAGTTGATGAAAAAGGCCATGCTTTTGTACCTAGCCTAAAAGAAAATGATTATAACGAAATAGAAGTTTATTTAAATGAGTATGACACTCAATTACAACTCATAGAACAATATCCTATGCCCAATTATCAGAAGGATAAAATTAAACACCACCATGGTATTATTGGCTATACCCGTATGGAAAATGGTGACATATTTTTTACGACTTCTGATGGTGGATTATATCAACTACAGCTAACAGCTATTAATCGCCAAGAAAAACTAAGTTATAAGGGGAATATTCACCCTGACGGACAAGCCTATGTACCATCACTATTCACCTTTACTGGGAAAGACTTTATTTTAGGGCTAGGTTCTATGCCTGAAAAAGGATTTCAATGGATCATTTACGACAGCAATTCAGCGATTACAGTAAACTACAAAATTGACTTTCCTGATTGGAAAAAACCGATGTTTTATGGCACGCTAACCAAAGATAACGATGGTTATTTTTATGTTGGTGGATGGCGCGCAACAAGTGACGGTAAACAATACCAACCGAGCTTGGTTAAATTTAAATAGATAACACAATATTATATGAAAAAAATCACCTTCAACATCGCATCTGGTAATTCACAGGGTTTAACTAATGATGCCATAATTTTAACGAATGTATTAACCGAACTTTATGGTGGAAATGTTAACATTCGTCATTTTTCAGGAAGCGATACTAAGCTTACAAACATTAAGAAACTTTTATCTTTAATTATAAATAAATATCTTTTCCAGCAAAAACAAATCACTTTTCATCTAGAAGAAATTTATACTGAAATATCGCCGTTTTCAAATCAAAACATCCTAATTCCAAACCAGGAATGGCTAAGAACAGGCACGCAAAAGGCGATAAAACCAGAAACCCATATATGGTGTAAAACTCACTATGCGGTTAAACAATTAAAGCACTTAAATGACAACGTAGAATATTTAGGCTTTTGTTCCAGAAATTTATTAGATGAATCAATCACACCCAACTTTAACGCATTTATTCATATTGCCGGTAAAAGCGAGCAAAAAGGGACCATTGCGATATTAAATGTGTGGCAAAAACATCCTGAATGGCCACTATTAAAAGTAATTTCCCGAAGGGAAGAACACCTGGAATACCAAGCCGAAAACATTGAATTTATCACAGAGTTCCTCACAGAATGCCAGCTAAAATCATTAATTAATCAATGCGGTGTACACTTATGTCCTTCTGAATCGGAAGGTTTTGGCCATAATATTGTTGAAGCGATGTCGGCCAACTCAATCGTAGTAACAACCAATGCACCGCCGATGAATGAACTAATCCACCCAGATGAAATATGTCTGGTTAACTACAATAAAACCGATAAACGTTATTTCAGTGAACTGTTTTTTATTGATAAAAGTCATTTTGAAGTGAAAATAACACAATTAATCGCGATGAAAGAACTAGATAAAATAAATATATTCAAGCAAAACCAGAGTAAATTTGATAAATTAAAAGTACAGTTTGTAAAACAATTACAATCTAAATTAAACAATTGGAATTTGTAATTTCAAAATAACAAAAAGATGAGTTAATGTTAAATAAACTTGAATCATTAAGAGGGATTGCTGCCTGTTTAGTGGTTATCTACCATTCACGTTTTAATTATGGTGATGCCCCCATAACGTTCATCCATAATAGCTACTTATTTGTAGACTTGTTTTTTATATTATCAGGCTTTGTAATGGCGCTGGCGTATAGTGATAAAATTACAAATAACTTCCCTTTTAAAACATATTTAACACTTAGATTAGGTCGTATTTATCCACTGCATGCCTTTATGCTTTTCACTTGGTTAATTTATTTAATCGCCTTATACCTTATGGGGTTCAGTGGTACTGAGCAACTTACTAATCCTGATTATTCTTTTTTTTCTAACTTGCTTCTTAGTCAATCTATGGGACTTCATGATATGACAACTTGGAATGAGCCAAGCTGGAGTATTAGTACTGAGTTTTACGCTTACATAGCATTTTTTTGGATATCTACTTTTTTTGATAAAAAGAAAACATTATTTGTGCCACTTATCGTATCTGTTGGGTGTTATTTGTTTTTAATTAGCCTTGAACGCAATAGCCTTAATATCATATATGACTTCGGATTCTTTCGATGTTTAGGCGCATTTTATCTCGGTGTATTTCTATACCGATTAAAAAAAATAAATTTATTAAACAGTTGGGCTACTAATAAAATTAATGCCCTTGAGGTAATCTCTATTACATTTACTGTTTTTTCTGTATCTATCGCAGAACAGTCCCCCTACTTTTTTATTTTTCCGATCATGTCTTTCATGTTAATTATTTGGGTATTTTCTAACGACAATAATGGCCAACTTGGTCAATTATTTAACTCGCTTGCCCTAAGAAAAATTGGACAATGGTCATACTCAATTTACTTGCTTCACTGGTTAATCTGTAATGTTTCAGGAAGATTTTTTGAAGGTGTTTTGGGCTTAGATGCAGATGCTTCACTCGGGGGGTATTCTTTGTTAATTAACGCATTATTATTACTGATAACAATAGTCTTATCTAAGTTTTCTTATCAATATATTGAAATGCCGTCACGAGATTTTTCTAAAATATACGCATACCGTATTAAGAAAAAAGTAATATCGACGATTTGAATATCGTTTAAAATCAAATTTATTTTAGAAGAGACAGAAATGTTCACAAAGACCCCTTTTGATCTTAATATCATTTTACCTGTAGCCTCTAGAGGGCTGCTAAATGACGCTATTATTTTAAAACAAGCCGCCCAAGAACATGACGCTAATATTCATGTACGAATTATTTCAAAAGAAAAAGGCTATTTAGGCATTGCTATAAAATCTTTAGCTATGTCTATTCGTTACCTACTTCGTATCAAGCAAGTCTCTTTTCATTTAGAAGAGATACAACCCTTCTATACTAATTTCAGTAAACATAATTTTTTTATTCCTAATCAAGAGTGGTTAAGAGGCCGAACTCGTTCACAAATGAAAAATAAAAATATAGAGGTATTGTGCAAAACAAACTATGCCGTAGAGAAGCTTGCAAATATTAGTTCATCTATTCGTTTTTTAGGATTCACGTCAATTAGTAGAAATAACAGCACCTCGCCAGATTATAATAAGTTTATTCATATTGCCGGAAAAAGCCCACAAAAAGGTACAAAACCACTATTAGATATTTGGTCTAAAAACCCACAATGGCCAACTTTAACGGTATTAACAACCATAGACGAGTTCATAAAGTACAACGACTATCGTAATATTAATATTATTTCTGAATTTATCTCTGATGATCACCTAATCGAACTTATTAATGAAAATGGTATTCATCTATGTCCATCTGAAGCTGAAGGCTTTGGTCACAGTATTGTGGAGGCATTGTCGGTAGGTGCCTGTGTTTTAACCACCGATGGAGCACCAATGAATGAACTTGTGTCCGACTCTCAATATTTAATACCTTGGGAAACTAAAAGTACACGATACCTAAGTGATATCTTTTTTGTTGGTGAGCAGCACCTAGAGATGGCTATTAATAAAATCATGAACTTATCACTAGAGCAAAGAGCATTTTCAGGAGAGCTATCAAAACAAAAATATCAATCGCTTACCGATAACTTCAATATTAATATAAAAAAGCTACTCACCCAAATTATTTCAAATCATGAATAATACAATTCAAAAATATGAATATATTGATGCCTTACGAGGAATAGCAATTCTTGGGGTAGTGCTACATCATATAGGTCTGTGGATAACTCCTAGTTTTTCTTTTATCTCTGATCTAACTGAAGAAGGTAACAAAGGTGTGCAATTATTTTATGTTGCGAGTGCGTTAACTTTGTTTTTGTCAATGGACTCCAGAAAAGTTCAAGAAAAGCATTTTTTGTTCAATTTTTTTATTCGACGATTTTTTAGAATAGCCCCTATGTTTTATTTGGCGATCATTATATACATATCATTTTATGGTATGGCTGAACGATTATTTACTCCAAATGGTATCGAGTGGTGGTATATTCCTCTAACCGCTTTATTTATCCATGGCTGGTACCCTGAAAGTATAAATTCTATCGTTCCTGGTGGCTGGTCAATCGCAGTTGAAATGACATTCTATTTAATGGTGCCTTATTTATTTAGTAAATTAACTTCAATAAAAATCACGTTAATCGCTCTTCTATTATCATTAGTTTTATCAAAAATAACTTCGTTCTTAATTTTTAATTATTTATTAAGCTATTATCCATCAACCCAAACATATTTATTACATTCATTTACATACTTTTGGTTTTTTTCTCAATTGCCAATATTTTTGTTAGGTATACTACTTTTTCATATAGTAAAAACATTTCCCGTAGGGAATAAAACAATTGCCAATGTACTGTTATGTTTTGCTATTTTTATGATGTTGTATTGCATGGGGATTCAAACATATAAAAATCTTTTACCACCTCATGTTATATATGGTATTGCTTTTTTAATACTCGCTTTATCACTTCATTTTTCAGCAAATAGAATACTGGTAAATAAAGCGACTGTCTTTATTGGCAAGTTAAGTTTTAGTATCTATTTAGTTCATTTTTTGATCATTGAAATATTTAAAATAGTCTTTACCAAATTACCTTTTATTGACCTACTTCAAAATGACATTAAATTCACATTCGCGTATTTATTAGTAATATTATTATCATGCTTCGTTTCTATTTTTACTTATAAAGTAATCGAAAAGCCTGGTATTAATATTGGAAAAATGATTATTAATAGATTTAATCTAGAAAAAAATCAAAGAAAGATGCTTCATCATAATAGAAATTAGATCTATTAATTTGAATATCAAAATTATGAACTTTAGAGAGAATAAGGGATAAGCAGTGATAAGAAACAGTAAACCTCAGCTTGCTATTGTCATCCACACTGAAGAAGAGTTTAATTGGGATGGTGGATTTTATCGTTCAAATAATAAAGTCACCCACGGGCAAGAGCTAATAGAATTTTGCGAACAAATGATTGCCGTTGACGCCAAAGTCACTTTGGCGATGGATTATGCCTTTGTGAGTAGCGAACAGGGGCAACGCGTTATTAACCACTTAAAATCAAAACCAGAAGCTGACGTTGAATTTGCAGCCCATCTACATCCTTGGGTTAACCCTCCTTTTAAAGATAATGACGACCAAATTAGTGAATATAGCTCTTATCCTGGAAATTTATCGAAAGAAGAAGAGTTTGACAAATTAAAAACACTCACCGATATTATCGAAGAAAAAGCAGGTTTTAAGCCGACCACTTATTTAGCGGGTCGTTATGGGGTGGGCGAAAATACATATCAAACATTATCAGAATTAGGTTATACAACTGATTTAAGTATATCTCCTTTTGCTAACTTCACTCATCAGCAAGGACCTGATTTCAGTCAATTTGATAATCAAGTTGTATTCAACGATAAAATAAAGTGTATTCCCCATAGCACAGGGTATATAAGCTATATTGGTGCTTTTGCTAATTATTTAAATAAAGATCCAAATGCATTACCAAAACTAAACAATTCCTTTATAGGTAAAGTATTACTCAAATTATTAGGTGTAAAGCGAGTCAGGCTTTCACCTGAAGGCTTTACATTAAAAGAAATGCAGAAATTAACATTTTCATTAAAGGCTATCGGTATAAAAGAATTTATCTTTTCTTTTCATTCTCCTAGTGTCAAAGTTGGCTTAACACCTTATACTTCAAACGATATTGAGGTTAAAACATTACACAATGACAGCCTATCGTTTATATTATGGTTTTCTGACTTAAATATAACAAGCAAATAAAAGCCAGAGTTTTTTAAGCAACAGGAATAGTAAACAAAGATGAATAACAGAGTATATATAAGTGGCTATTGGCAGCTAAAAAACAATGTAAAAAAGTCACCTGGCGTCTACCTTAATGGAATAGAAAAAACTTTCAAACTCATCAAAAATTCGACGTTGTATTTTTTTACCGAAGATGAAGTTCTTAAGCCTTTTTTAAAAGAGAGTGCTAAGAAAAATAATATACATATTGAAATCATCCATCGGACTTTAGAAAGCCTACCTGCCAACAAATATATAGAAAATGTCATAAATTCTGCTGATGCAACAAATTTTGAACATTGTTTGAACCTCAATCAATTTAATTATAGAAGCAGTCAAGAAAAAGGCTTTATACATTATTTCAGAGATTATAAACATTCAGGCAAAGATAATTATAAAAACTTGTTACGAATTTGGTTAAGTAAAATCCTCTTAGTTAATGAGATTATCGCCAAGCATAATAAAAATAATAGAGCTGATGTACTTTATTCTTGGATTGACTGCACAGCTGAACGATTTTCTTATACCCGTAAAAACTGGAACTTCACTAAAGTAGACTTACCCATTAATAAGTTTAGCCATTATTCTGGAAGTTTATTTTATATGGGAGTTAGACTACCTATTTCAGCATCCTTTATGTCGGGTGGGGAAAAAATTTGGGAAGAGGTAGAGACGCTTTTTATAAATGAATTAGAGCGCGCAGCCTCTACAGCCTACGCTCATGATGAAGAGACCTTATTAACCAATATAGTATATAAAAATCCAGATCTATTTTATCTAATCGGTTCTGATTTAATTTCCAAATATGTCGAGTGTTTTCAAAAAAACGGGAAGTTTATCTTCAAACGGTATGTTTATTATCGTAATAAAATTCATGAATTGTTAACTAAATAAGCTAAGCTTCAGCTATTATTTGAACACACAAAATCTTATGTATTATATCTAATTGAGGGAGAGGGAGTTGCTAGTAAACGAAAAATTAATTTTTCTGCAATTGCAAAAAACAGGGGGAACCTTTGTCGAATCACGAATTTTAGAACTGTTTCCTGAAACTAAACAATTAGGAAAACATTATCGAATACCGCGTGAATTCAATATAGAACAAAGAAAAGTTGTTGGTGCAATACGAGACCCATGGGATTGGTATTTATCATATTGGTCTTATAGCTGCCTCAGCAAAGGTGGCCCGTACTCACGTTGTGTATCTAATAAATCTTTATTTAATGTTTTAAAAAATGCCCGATCAGCTAATTACCACCATGAGTTTTCTTTGGGGTTAAAACATTTTACTGAACACATTTTTGCAGAAATTACTCGACCTGTAGATAAGTGGCATTATGTCTATGAAAATGCTGACGACCCTAAGCGCTTTAGATTATGGTTAAATATGGTTTTATCTGAAGAAAGAAAATATGACTTATTCCAAGATTTCGGCGGTAGCCAATTATCCGGTTGCAGTGGTATTTATACTTACTTATTTCTTTTTTTGTTTGCAAAAAAATTCAGTGACCTTTTTACCTCTAAATTGTCCCCCGAAAAATTGAACTTGATTGAATTAAATGTTGATCACATTTTGAGAGTTGAGCAACTAGACAATGATTTCAATGGACTAATAAAAACACTTTATGGTGAGTTGGATTTACATGACAGTTTTCAATCTAAAAAAGAAAAAATAAACACTTCAAAGCGATCACACAAACGAGAATATTATTACGATGAACAAACTTTTGAATTGGTAAGAAATAAAGAGCAATTTATCATTAATAAATTTGGATACGAGTTATGAATGGATATGAGTTTTTTAACATACCAACTTAAACTGTAATTTTATTGCTCAGCTTTAGTACACATATAGGTGATTGTATGAAATATAGGCGAGAAATTGATGGGCTACGTACCGTTGCTGTCATTCCAGTTTTATTTTTTCACGCGGGGTTTACCGCATTTAGTGGTGGCTATGTAGGCGTTGATGTTTTTTTTGTTATTAGTGGCTATTTGATCACAAGTATATTGCTATCAGAGCTCGCATCTAATTCTTTTTCAATAATAAATTTTTATGAACGAAGAGCTCGGCGCATCCTTCCTGCACTTTATGCCGTTATGCTTGCTTCTGTATGTCTGGCTTGGTTTTCACTTTATCCATCGCACATGAAAGATTTTTCCGAAAGTTTAGCTGCGGTATCTTTGTTCTCTTCAAATATTTTGTTTTGGTCTGAGACTGGATATTGGGGTGTAGATAACGAGCTAAAGCCGCTATTACATACATGGAGTTTAGCGGTTGAAGAGCAATATTATCTATTTTTCCCAATTTTTTTATTATTACTGTGGCCACTAAAAAGGAAGTGGTTATATGTCAGTTTCATTTCCTTAATAATTTGCAGTTTAATGCTGTCAGAGTGGGGATCAAAACACCAACCAGAAGCAAATTTTTTTCTTTTACCTACTAGAGGTTGGGAGTTAGGGATCGGTGCTTGTATAGCCCTTTACTTCTATGCTAGAGAGGTTGATGTTACTACCATTACCAATAGAAGATTTGTTAGAGAGGTAGCTAGTCTTTTAGGTTTAACATTGATTTTTGCATCAATATTCTTTTATACAGAGGAAACCCCGTTTCCCGGCTTTTATGCTTTGCCGCCAACGATAGGTGCGGCTTTAGTTATTCTTTATGCCAATAATAGTACCCTTGTCGGGAAATTACTTTCCTCAAAAGGTTTTGTCGGTATCGGGCTAATAAGTTATAGCACTTATCTATGGCATCAACCGCTATTTGCTTTTGCTAGGCATCGAAGTTTACTTGAACCATCGCATGTGACTTTATCTTTACTGGTGTTGCTTTCGCTTTTTATGGCATTCCTTAGTTGGAAATATGTTGAGGCACCTTTCAGAAATAAACAGAAGATACCTCGAGGTGCGATTTTTAAGATTAGTGGTTTAGGTGCTTTGGTTTTTATATTATTTGGCTTTTACGGCCACTTTTCTAATGGTATCCCTCAAAGAGTTGACAAGCTTTTCACTACCAAAATATTAAAGGCGAAAGACTTTACTCCTGATGAAACTAAGTGCGAATCTAGAACACCAAAAGGCATTTGCGTTCTGGTAGACAATTCAAAAATAGCCTTTTTATTCGGAGACTCCCATGCAAGAGTATATAAGAGACTAGCAAAGCAAGCATTTAAAAATAGTAATTATGGTTTACAGTATTCAGGTACAGCTGCGTGCTTACCTGTTCTAGATGTATATAGAGCTGACCAATCAGACATAAAAAAGTGTTTTGATATCAATACGAAGATATATGAATACATTTTATCTACCCCAAATATTGAGTACGTTATTTTAACCGCACGGTGGACACTTACTTTTGAAGGTTCACGATTTAACAACCAAGAGGGTGGTATTGAAAAAGGACGGAAGCCCCACTTAGATATTGTGAGAGATGGTGAATTTATGGTTCATGAAGACTACACACACCGTGACCTCCTCGCACAGGCTTATGTGAACTCTGTGAAAAGTTTACTGAAAGCAGGTAAGAAAGTGATCTTAGTCTATCAAGTACCAGAAGCGGGATGGAACGTACCAGATTAC
Organism: Colwellia sp.; assembly: GCA_047633255.1. Lineage (GTDB taxonomy): Bacteria > Pseudomonadota > Gammaproteobacteria > Enterobacterales > Alteromonadaceae > Colwellia. The sequence goes on along the minus strand of JBLIEW010000001.1, from coordinate 41,027 downwards.
TTGAGTCGTTTGCAATGGAGCGCTAACGCTTTAAAAGATATGAGAGCGGCATCGACAAGTTATAAGGTTTTTAAACAACGAAATGCCCGAACTTCGTCGGTATTTGATAGCATAGGTGAACAATCAGGGTTGATGCGCGTATTTCCCGATAAAATTTTTTGTAACGTCGATATTCCGGGTCGCTGTATTACACACAAAGATGGGAGTATTTACTATAGAGATGACGATCACTTATCTGAAGATGGAACAGCTCTAGTATTAAATGAAATTATGGCATGGATAAAATAGCCTAGATGCAATAGGTCGTAATGTTTAATTAGACAAGGTCTGCATAAAGATAGATATTACATGCCATACTAATTCATAATTGACGATACACATTATGTGAAATTATGCTAACCAAGTATGCTATTCATCAACCCATATTATGGAAAATGGCCAGAGTGGTTTCCTGCATTTTTGCTATCTTGTAAATATAATCCTGATGTCAATTGGTTAATACCCACAGATTGTGGTATTGCTGAGAGTTATCCGAAAATGTAAAACTTATTGAAAGCACTTTAAAAGAGTTAAGTAAAAAAACAAGTGACGTGACAGAATTGCCCGTAGATTTGAAAAGAGCTTACAAAATTTGCGATATTAAATCTGCATTTGGTGATATTTTTTCTGAAGAAGTAAAAAATTACGATTTTTGGGGACATTGCGACATGGATGTTATTTTCGGTAAGGTTAGAAGTTTTATGACGGCAGATTTGCTTAATAAATACGACATGATTACCACGCGTAAAAAAATTGCTGGTCATTTCACTCTATTTAGAAACAATAATTATATAAACAACCTGTACAAAAAACATGATGACTACGAAATGGTTTTTACTTCTAAAGGACGTTATCATTACGATGAAAATCGAATAACAGAGGTAATTCAATCGGAATTAAAGGCTGGAGCCGACCTTAAAGTATATTGGCCTAACTTTTTATTAAACTACAAAATCCCAAGAGTCAAACCATCAATAGTGCCTAAATCTTTAAACAAATGGCGCTGGAGTAATGGTAAACTTTATGAAGAAGGAAAAGATGGTGGTGAAATAATGTGTTTTCACTTTATGACTTGGAAGAAAACCCTTAATTATTGTTTTTTTAGTTATGCGGATGACCCTTCAGAGTTTTACATTTCCTATACTCACATAAGTACCAAGAAATCACCTTTACCTGCAAAATTTATGTCGATATAGATTTCTAAAATTTTCCCGAGGTTGTTTTCATAAATAGTTTTCAATTAGCTCAGTGTACTCAACTAATGGAAATATTTATTATTCAAGTGATTTAGTACTGTATAACTCTAATTAAAAGATATAAAATTTACGTATCTTGGCGGTTTAAATAATTTAAAGTAACAACAAGTAATTACTTTAAATTAACTCTATTTTTAACATTGGAATATTTCGTATGAGCAGTCCTTTATTTTCGGTTATAATTCCAACAAGAAACCGACCTATAGAGTTTCAACAGGCTCTTGACTCTATATTATCGCAACACTATAAAAATATTGAAGTTATCGTGGTAAACGATGGAACTAACACAACCTATAGAGATGATTACGATAAACTAGAGGTTAAATACACCAATGTTCAATTTATTAATCTAATTGTTAGAGAACGTGGGCATGGGCATTGCTTTGCAAGGAACGAAGGGGTCAATATAGCTAAAGGGGACTTTATCTGTTTCTTAGATGATGATGATTATTGGATAGATGACGACTTCTTGACTCGAGCTGCTGAGTACATTTCAACATTTGAAGCTGATTTTTATATTGCTAACCAAAAAGCACTTACACTAGACGGCCAAGAAATATTAAATGTTTGGGTAGAAAATTTACCTAATAAGTTACCAAAAAATGATCCTCGCCTAAATCAAGATGCTTTCCCTATCAGCATTTCAGAATTATTTAATGCCTCGGGCTTCCCCCACCAAAATTGTTGTGCTGTCTCACGCGAACTTTATAATAAAGTTGGTGGCATGGATGAAAATTTACGCTATGAGCCCGATCGTGACATTTTTTTACGTCTAATAGATAAAGCACAAAAAATCATTTACGACAAAGCAACAATTGCTGTTCACAATGTACCCGACAAAAGAAAATCAACCAATGCTTCAACAAAAACAAACCGTTTAGAAAAACTTTTATTTCAGTTAAGAACGGTTGAAAAAAGCATATTGTTTGCTGAAAAAACAGAAGTAATAAAATTTAGTAAAATACGTAAAGGCTATTTACTAAAAACAGTTACTGAAGAATTACAGCTACACAAAAAACATACGCAAGCCTACTGGTATGCTAAAGAGGCGTTAAGCGTTTCTTTTACATTTAAATGGCTTTTATATACCGCCTATTGCGGGCTAAAAAGTATAAAGCAAGGATAAAGATTGCTCTCTTTAAATGAAATCAGTAATTTAAATAAAATTTTAAATTCTCGAAAATTTGTCTTTTTATTAAGTCATATGCGCTCTTATACCAGCTTAACTGGGCATATATTTGGCAGTCATGCTGAAATAGAGGGCTATTATGAAATGCATAAAGGCTACTTCAGTTGGAAAAGTCTTTATCATGCAAAATTATTATATTATTCCACACACTCCGTTAAAAAAAGTGCGACGTATTTATTTGATAAAATACTTCATAATGAACATTATATGGCTCCTGAAATATTAAATAGAGTAGATGTAAAGTCATTAATATCAATAAGAAAACCCGAAGAAACAATTCCGAGTATTGTCAGGCATTTTAACAAGGTAAATCCTTCGCACGAATTTACTAATATAGAAGCAGCAACAAACTACTATATCGCCCGTCTAGAAACTTTGGCTAGCTTGTCTGATAAAATTCATAACAACTATTTTTATTTCGACGCTGAAACAATTAAAACCGATACAATAAATTTACTAAACGCTTTATCTCACTACCTAGAGTTAACAATAGATTTATCCCCTGAATATCAAAAAATGGAGCAAACAGGAAAAAGATTTTCAGGTGACAATTCAGGCGAGTTATTGTCGGGAAAAATTCAAAAAGCAGAAAAAACTATGATTAATATCATGCCTACTGACCTTTTATCTAAAGCTAATCAGGTTTACTTAGATGCCCGCTCTATCATTATAAGTAACGCTAATAAAACTCAATTGATAGAGAAATAATTATGCAAAAAACAATACTAATATTTGACTTTCTCAGTCACCCTAATATGCACTTACCTTTCAATGAAGGTTATATTAAATCGATGCGAACGGCTTTTCCTGACGACGAAATAATCTTTGCTGCGACCGCTGAGCATGTAACAAATATTCAAGCATATATAGAACCAAAATATAATATTATTCTTGAGAACATAAATAACTTCGACCAATTATTAGGTGATAAATCATACCACAATCCATTTTATGGATTACCAGCAGCCAAAAAATGCTGGAAAGCGTTACAAAAACTAACTAACAATCGACAAATTCGTCATGTTTGTTTACTTGGCGCTAATGGGGCTTTAATACATTCATTTTCAAAACGTTGGAAAGATAATCAAAGTTCGTCAATTCATTACATTCAACATAATCAGCTGTCTACCTCAATGAAATGGCGTTCGAAAAACCCTATTTATAAATATTTTGATTATTTATCCGTTGTCAGCCGAGGTTTACCTAAAAATCAAAAGCTTGTTTTGCTAGAGTTAGGGTTAGATAACGAAATAATAAAGTTAGCACCAAAAATTGAATCCTCTCTAGTCACCATAGAGCACCCAGTGCAAGAAAGAGAATGGTTACCAATAAAAGAATTAGAAGATAATAAACCTATCAATATCGGTTTTGTTGGAAATTGTGGCGTAGGTAAAGGTTTTGATAGGTTTCTTAGGTTAGCAAAAAAGTTTGCTGGCGATAAATATCAATTTTATGCCATTGGGAAAAATAATACCAAATTAGAGAATGGTCTAACTTTAGATTGTTTGAAGGTAAAGCCTTCGAATGGTCATTTACCACGCGATCAATTTGTTAAGTTGCTATCCGAAATAGATATTGTGTGCTTACCTCTACCTAAAACAATTTCATATGTTTCTAGCGGTAGTATTATTGATGCATTTGCCGCAAGTAAACCCTTAATAATATCGACGAATCAATCGGTTCGAGCTATTCAAGAAAAATACGGTGAATATGGCATAGTGTATTCAACAGATAATGAACTAAATAATTTGTTAAACAACTTAACCCATGAGCAATTAAAGCAGCTTTTTGTTAATTGGCATACTAATATTCAAAAAATTAAGGAAAACAGATCAGAGCAAGGCGTTGCTACACAGTTACGAGCAAACATAGAATAAATTATAAAACTTAAGTTTAATGCAATTTAGAAGTATATACTTTAATTATGTGTCTAGAGTAAAGATTAATTAACTCGATTAAATATTTTAATGTGTGCATTCTATTATTGGCATTTTCATTTAACGATACCCCGTACACAAGCTTAACTTGATTTCCAATTTTGAATTTTATTATGTACTAACTTTTTGTAAGTACCATTATCGTATCGATTTGAGCCTATAAAATGGATAAAATTCATACTTTTAATATGTTCATTTGATTTGGGAAAAAGGTGGTTTTGATAATAGGGCCAAGGAAGAGGCGTTGCATTTTTTGTTTTAGAGATTAAACAACAAGTAGCCGTCTGCTCACTTCCCCAATTATGCCAAACATTACCAATGTACGACTCAATTTCATCAGATAATGCTTTAATTTCTTCAATTGTAGCAAACTTCTTTGGGTAACCCGCAAAACCAGCACATGCTCTAATATATTTAGTGCCATCAGCAAAAAAAGTCATTTTGTGAAAGTTTTCTTCGGCCAAAGGTTGTACATGAGTATTCTTCCACGATGAAACAATGCTGTTCAAAAATTCGGTTCTTACAGGTGCACCCCAACGCATACTACCAATTAAAAAGCCTTCATTGGAATTCACTCTATTATCTATTTCGTACAGCGGACCTATTGAAATAGTATCTGAATCAAGTTGTATTACATAACTTGATTCAGCTAATTGCTGAATTCTAAAAAGCCGTTTCCAAGAGATATAAGTGGGACAACCATGAGTATCTACATCGCTAGCTAAACTAATATTAAGTTTAGGTACATGATGTTTCAATATTGATATATCACTTGGCTGTAGTGAACCATCGTTTATTACTTCTATTTTTCCATATCCGAAGTGCTCCATAAAAGATTTGATTGCAACCAAGTACATATTAACCGTTGTTGCTCCTACCATACTTACTATAGTGACCCTTTCATCATACTTATATGTTAAAGGTCGCGTATACAAAACATTTTTGGCTGTTTTATTAAAAAAAAATTTATTGATTTTTTCAAAATTCATTTTTTATTCCTTAGTATATTTGACTAAAAATCTTCATTGAATAACTGTTCTACCACATTGTTAAATATTAAAAATTTCGTAGCCTTTATTTAGATATTATTAAAATGTTTGTAGAGCTAATGAGGTTTGAAATATAATCTAATATTATTACTTCTTAATTTTCACTCTTATTTTTTCTACTGGTTTGTGTAGCAGCCCCACCATCATTTGCCCACATACCAACATAAAGGGAATGGAAACAATGGCAAAAAGCTCTGTTTTTTTCTCTAATTCAATCCCTACTAAACTAAATACATACATGACAATAATTGCTACCGTCCAGTGCATTAAATATATAGGGTAGCTTAAATCACCTAATGCTTTGTCGTATTTAACCCAGCGTTTGTTTGCTATTTGTACATTAGTCAGAATAATTAATAACACAACATTCAATAGCGAATTAATATAAAAGCCGTAAGAAAGCCCGGTACCCAATTTATAATTTACAAACCAGTTAACTAATATTAAAGCATATAAGCCACTTGCTACGTAAAGAGTCGAAAATGGTTTAAACCGCTTACTAAGCTCTGTCCTGTAATGATATAACAATGCACCGACAGAAAACGGTAATGAAGCAGCGAGTGGATTAAAATAGCCCCAGTCCCACCATTCAACATTTATGATGTTAATAACCAAGGTATAAATAGCACCAAAGCAAAACCATAACCAAGTGATTTTTTTAGTTTTTGAAAGACCTAAGCCAATAAGCAGGTAATATAATATTTCTACAGTTAAAGCCCAAGCCGGTGGTACTAAAGCGATATTTTTATGGTCAGTAATAAATAAAAATAAATTACTTAAGCTACCTGTAAGTGAATCAGGATACTTCAAATTAAAAATCAAACGAGACGTGTAAGATTCACCTAACCAGAAAAGCACCACTAAGCTGAATAAACAGGCGGTTAAATACAGTGGATAAATTCTCAACAAGCGATTAAAAAAATATTTTTTTCGCCCCTCACGGTTATAACCGTAGTTTTCTTGCATAATAAAGGTCATTAAATACCCACTTAAACAAAAAAATGTAAAAACTGCATACTCACCAAAACCTGGCCAGCCTCCTAAGTGTAAAAAAACTACCATAAAAGCAAGTATTAAGCGATAAGTACCGAACATAAGTTCTCTTTAAATAATATTGTTACACTCTTCTCGTTTTGAAGAGTAACTATGTTTTATATAAGGTATAAGTTGATTATTTAAAGCTTTATACCCCCTCTCGTTAAGATGAACTCCATCTTTAGTATACTCGCTAAGAAGTTTACCATTTTTAGTTAAGTATTCATTACTTGGAAAAAAGCGGATGTTTTTTTCTTTAGCAATTTTTCTTAAAAGTTCATTTAATTGATTTATATATGTGTTTAAAGTAGCTCTTTGTGTTGACAATGTTTCTAATAATATAACGTTAATATTATTAGATATTAAATTATCCAATATATTTTGATATTGATTAAGGTTACTTTTCAACGAGTCACCTTCTTGTCTGTTCGTACCAGCCATAACAATAACTAAACAAGGAGACAAAGGTATCAAAGAATCATTCAGTTGTTTTGAAATTTGAGGAATTGTGAAGCCGTCAATAGCTTTATTTATCACATTAAATCGAAAGCCTCCAGTGAACATAGCTATATCTGAATTTCGACGAGTTAAAGAGTCGCCTATAAATATGATTTCCACTTTGCCGTAATGACGTACTAACTGCTGATATAATTCCACACGTACCGTGTCTAGCTTTAAAATAAAAAAAATCAGCACAATTAAAAGAATATTACTTACAATTGATAATAGCGTTAGATTATATTTGATAGACCTATTCATACTTATGAGCCTAGAGTTTTTCGTCTTGAATTCAAAAGTTCAAAGCCTTTATTATACCAAAAAGCCCAAATTGAAGAATATGGTTTTACAATATACAACAAGCTAATAAGGCATATCGTATAGCTCACCCCGCCAATAAGAATATTAATCAATAAACCTATTAAAGAAATATCTGGATTAATGTAAACAAACTCAAAAAACATAAACATAGCGGCTGACGCCAAAGAAGGTATAAGTAATACCATCCCCATAATTTTTAATGATAAGCCCAACGTTAAACGAGTAAAAATTAAAATAATAATAAACGCTATAACACCAATCAATCCTCTAACTTCTGCAAATTCAGTAATATCGTCAAATAACAAAAAAGTAGCACCAAATACTAACAAACTTAAACCAATAAGATCACCAAACAAACTTAATTTTGTTTTCCCTAAATAATCAAATAAGTTATTAGTTAATGCGCTTAAAGGGTAAGGCAACATCATTATAGCTAACGCAGACATTATTGGCGCAGTGTCAGCCCATTTTTCCCCTAAAATCACAGGGCAAAACTGTGGCGCAACAATCCAAATACCTACAATACTAGGGATAATAAATAGATAAATAAGAGCAAAATACTTATATGTTTTATCAAACAACTCTACTTTATTATTCTTAAAATTTGATAAGGCTGGAAACATAGCCGCGCTTGCAGGAGAAATAACCTCTGACAATGGTAACATTGAAAACTCTAAGGCTATATTATACTTACCAACAGCAGTAGTATCAAAAAGTTTACTAACAAACAATGTATCCGCTTTATTACGAGAATAACGAATGATCTTGCGAAGCAAAATATAAAATGAAAATGAAAATAGCTTTTTATCAAATGCAAAGTTAAGCACTGGGCGGTATGGGCATACAACATAACTGCCTATCATATACAACCAAACTGACACCATTCCACCTGCAATTAAAGCCCAATGATCGGGTGAAAAATATGCGAATACAAGTGTAACGGTAGTAGAAAGTAGTTTAACAACTAATCCCAAATATGTAATTTTTTTAAATTCTAAGTTTTTTTGTAATCTAACCAAGCCAATATTATTAAACGCTGCAAAAAAGCCGTTTATGGCAACAACAGTAATAATTAATTGTAAATTTTGTTCATTGAAATAATCAGCAATTAACGGAGAAAAAACCACCAACACAATGGTTACCCCCATCTTTAATACTATATTTAATGTCCAGGTGGAATTCATAGACTGGTCATTTAAGTCCGTTTGAGAAATTAGATACCTGTCTACACCTATCCCTGTTAACGTTTCAAAAAAACCTATACAAATAGTAGCAAGTGCAACTAAGCCAAAAGCTTCAGGATCTATCAAGCGTACTAATATTAATGTGCTGCCAATACCTAAAAGTCTAGCTCCCCATTTACCAAATATATTCCAAAAATACGCTTTAGCTAACTTATTTTGAATACTCAATTAATGCTCTTCTTTTAAATATTGCTTAAATTTTTTTGACGCTTTAATATCAAAATATTTATTAACTATACTACTTGTGCGAATATGTTCTGATTTGTGTAATTTATACAGTTCGTTAATATTTTCTGGTAGTAGTTCAAAATTGTCATGTTCATTCAAAAATTCACGAATACATTTTTGCTGTAAGTGTCTTAAGCTATAGCGTGTTAAACGGCGATAATATAATTTGACATTTGACCATGACGTCGGCGTTAAACGGTGGTATTCAAATTGCGCATTTTCAACACCAATTAAAAAACCTGCGCTTTCTCCAAGGCTTAATTTAAAGTTGTGGCTAGAAACCCATGCTAATAAGCTGTCATCACCAATTAAGCCAACGGGAAGTTTAAAGTTTTTTTCACGTACTGTTTCAATAAAACATTCACTCAACGCAAATAAGTTGCCGCTTAATGCTTTACCTGCTCGCGTATTCTTAATAGTGGTTTCTGTCGTGTTACCTTTGGTTAGAGGCATACCTGCATAAATATACGCTGCAGGTTTTTCTTGGTGTGCTTGAATAAATGCCTTCAATGTTCCTTCTGTTATTCTACAGTCACCGTCCACATAAACCGTTAACACATTTTCGGTCGCATAATGATAAACACCTAAGTTCCAAGCGTTAGACTTATCACCCAACGTAACGTCATGCGCAAACCACTGCTTTTTATCATTACAAAATGCTTCACTTAGCCCCTGAGTGTTATCGTTGCTACCATTATTGATAATGTGTACGCCATAGCGTGTTACATTGGCATGGTTTAATGCGATTTCAATATGTTCAAGACAAGCAACAATGTGTTTTTGCTCATTATGTGCAACGACACACACTTGTAACTGCATGTTTTCTTGTAAATTGTCCATTATTTTCTCTCAATTAAATCAGCAAGCGTTGATTCCCATACATCGGCTATCGTTTGTTCACTAAAATATTTGGCGCGTACTAACGCCTGTGTTGATAAATGATGCCTGAGCTTTTTATCGATAATTAGTTTACTGATAGCGTCACTTAATGCGGTGATATTACCTTGCTCAACAATGACGCCGTATTGCTTGTCGATGATTTCACCAGGCCCCATAGGACAATCAAAAGCCACAACCGGTAAACCGCTCGACATAGCTTCAATCAATGTTAAGCCAAAGCCCTCATAACGAGAACTCATAACATAAATATCAGCATTGTCATATTCAGTGGCCATATCGGCACACGTATCGGCTAAGGTAACGTTATTTAGTGCTAATTCTTTAATTTGTTTCATTAAATCGGGTTTGGCGCTGCCATTGGGACCAATTATCTTTAACTGCCAAGACTGCCTAATATCTTCATCTATTGCCGCCCAACTTTGCACTAATAAATCAAAGCCTTTTTGATCTGTATAACGACCGACAGAAATAACCGTTGACGTTCTGATTTCATTAACAGCTTTCTCTTTTATCTTAATAGCTGAAGGATTAGGAATTACTTTTATTGAATTTTTTATCCAGTATTTAGCTTGCCAACTTGTTTGATCTTGTTTGGTTAATACCACCACTAAATCACTTAACCATGCCGCCATTTTACGACCAAACCATCGACTACCAAAACGTGTCACAATAGTTGAATTAAAATGCTCCCACGCTATCACTTTTGTTTTGCTCATTAGCGCAATCAAGCCAGACAACAAAGTCATTTGAGTATCGCTAAAAATAACAACATCATACTTTTTAGCAATGCGGTAAAGTTTAAATGAAGCCGGTATTAGTGATTTCATTAATGATATTTCATGTGGATACAAGCTTAATTGGCCAATATTTTTATTAACACTGAAGAACGTGCTTGAGCTTCGTTGATGTATGCTTAATATATCAACCATATAGCCTTTTTGCGCTAGTAGGTTTGCTACATGGCTAGTTACCCGTTCGGTGCCACCAATAGCAGAAATATTATTAATTACGATAAGAATACGCATTTAACTTGGGACCTTTTTAGCGTTAACATGTAAAACACTCAATGCCGCTGTGCAGCCCAAAATAGTAAAGATTAAATCGTTATAGGCTGAACTCAGTGCCCCCCCTGCAACCATAAACACCAACAAGGCTAATTTTAACTTTTCGGCTAAGTTTCTGTGCCAATCTATAGTGGTTTTTGTATTTATTTTAGAAAGCCTGATATAAGCGGTGAATAAAATCAATAAGTATAAAAATAAACCGACAAAGCCGTGATCGGCAAGTACTTGGAAATAAATACTGTGAGCTACATATACTTTATCACCTACCTCTAATACTGTACTTGGAATAAAACTAACCATATCCCAATCTAAGATTAAGCTATCAACCGTTCCCCTATTCGTAAAGGCGGAATCAAATCCCCCACCAACAAATGGGCTACGTATCGCCATAATAATTGCCAACTTCCATGACATTACGCGCCCCATAAACGAGCCATCATCACCCGCTTCTGAAATAGTGTCCATTCGCTCAGTCCAGTCAGCAGACATTAAATTAATCGCGACAATACCCATCACTAACTGCGCTAAACCCACTTTAAATTTATGCTTTGTTTTAACGAAGTAAAATATGCCAAAGACAACTAAACCGACAAAACCACCTCGCGAGTCGCTACCTAAAACAAAAAGCACATTAAAAAACACTAATACCATTAAGGGATATTTCAAGTGAATTTTATCTTTATATTGATCGATTAAAAACAATAGAAAAGGTATCCCCATAAGGACCGCAAGTGCGGATAAATTATTGTCATTAAAGCCAGGGGTAAGCCCAAAAATATTATGGCCACCACCAGAGCTAAGTACTTTAGCTCCTTCAATAAATGCTTTAAATGAAATAGATAACGCAATCCCCCATGCTATCGCTTCAAAATGCAATGCTTTTTTTAGCATTAAGCATAGGAAAAAGAACAACAAAAAAACTCGCATAAACCAGTCCCAGCGAAGCCAAACATAAGGGCCATCACCATAACTGATAATAGAAGTTAATGTGGTGTGAATAAAAAACAAACAACCTAAAACAAATAGTGTTGATGCAGGATTTTTCTTTTCTTTGTTAAATAAAAAGCCTGCCATAGTAATTAGCGCAAAAAGCATGTTCCAACGCACAGACGTTGCTAACCCACCAAAAGACCAGATATGTGGAGGAACCAGTGCCGACCATACCCATAAAGCTAAAGCTAAAAAAGGCTTTTTAAACGCTGCATACAAAAGTATTGGCAGAGCGAGTAATAATGCAAGCCCTCTCATTTCTTCTTATCCGAATTTAACTCTTTTTTGTTATTGTCAGCTTTAGGTGTTTCTTTATTAGGATATTTATCTTCATCTAATTTTACTGCATGCCAACATAAGAATACTGTTGCACTTATGTATACACCAAACAAAAACGTTTCCATGCTAATCCTAATAATTCACTTTAGTTACTAATTTTGATATTCAATACGATTTCTAAATATCATTGATAATGTTTAGATTAACAACAATATCATTATGTCTTTTACGAAGTTTGAATTTTAACGTCATCATGTCCTAAATATTGCCAAAAGTGAGGCATTAAAAACTTACTCAAACCCGTTAACTATTTTTTCTGCATTTCCTTGCCACGTTAATTTTTTATCTGTAATTGTATTACAAGCGCCATTGATTAACTTTTTTTTAAGCTCTTCATTGTGAAGTAATTCTATTAGTTTAAGGGCCATATCATCAAGATTGTCTTCTGTAAACAACAATGCATTTTGTTTATCTACTAAAAGCTCTTTTATATTATCAGAGTCCGGGGCGATAATGGCACAACCTTTGGCTAAATATTCAATCATTTTTAGAGGGGACGCCCAAGGAGTTACTGCGGGCTGTAATGCTATATCCATTTGATCAAGCCAGTAAGGCATATCTGATCTTTTTACTAAGCCTGTTGATTCAAATTGCTTTTCGAAGCCTAACTCTGTTGCTTGCGCTTTTAAAGCTGGAATAACAGGACCATCACCAACCACTAAAAAAAATAAATCATGTCTATTCTCAGTCGCTAATAAAGCCATTACTTTATCAAGTTGATGCCATTCTCTACAAAAGCCAACAAAACCTACAACCAGTTTATTTTTAAACCTTTCTGCACGGTTATTCATGTTTTGAGCTTTAAATATTTTTGTGTCGACACCATTAGGAATAACAGTGATTTTTTCTTCAGGTACTCCAACAGCTTTAATATAACTCGCCATAACATGAGTTACAGGTAAAACGCGATCTGCATTTCGCCACACATAGCTTTCAGACCATTTGGCTAAGCTATCAAGTGCGATACCACCATACTTTTTACGTTCTTGATATAATGGCGAATTAACTTCTAATTGAAGTGGCAATTTAAAAAGTTTTTTAGCCCAAATGCCTGCAGGTAAGAAAATATTACAGCGTTCATAAATGCAATCTGGTTTATGTTTTATAATTGCTCTACATAATTTAAAAAAAGCATAAAAACTATACAAAAACTCTAAAAGTTCATAAAACCATTTTGGTAATTTTGCTTTCAATACGTCAACCCAACCGCCATCACTACCAAATTCTGAGTGCTCTGCAATGTTAGGGGCAACAATTATCACCTCGTGCCCAAGTTGACGCAATGCTTTGATAATCTCTTCTACATGAACGTATTGCCCATCTTTTGATGCAATACGGTGGTGGTATAATATTTTCATTTAGTCATACCAGTTTGAAATATTTTATATTGCCCTTGAGAGGTTGATTGCCAATCGAATTGCTCTGCATATTTTCTTGTTGCGACTCTTTGTGATCCATTAGCTAAAAGTGATTGAATTCCCTTACCTATAGACTCGACCGTTCTATCGACTAATATCCCAGCATCGTCTGTTGTAACCACCTCAGGTGTGCCCCACACTTTAGTAGCAACAACAGGCGTACCAGAAGCCATCGACTCCAGCAGGACATTAGCCCAACCCTCCCTACTAGAGGCAAGTACGGTAACATCAGCAGCTTGAAACCATTTATTCAGTTCTGGTTGAGTGATAGCACCTAAAAACTTAACTCTATTTTCCAAGCCAAGTTTATTTACTTGATTTTTAAGTTGAGTTAAATCGGGGCCATCGCCCGCAATGGCTAAGGTGCTATTATCAATGTTTTTAATCGCGTCAATCACTAAATAGTGACCTTTTCGTTCTATTAACCAACCAACAGACATAACTAATTTATTTTGAATGCCAAATTCATCTTTCAGTGTTTGCTGTTCTGCTTCATTTGAAGGGGAAAATAAATCAAGATCAACGCCATTTCGTAATGTGGTCACTTTATTTTCATCTGCACCGAGCACGATCATTTCATCTTTAAGTGCTTGGCAAACGGTCATCATGTGTGATGCTTGCTTGAACACTTTCTTGATCATTTTTAAAGCCGTAGGGTACTGAGGTATTAAGTTGATGTCTGTACCACGCGCAGTACAAGTAAAGGGGATCTTATATTTTTTGGCTACTTTTGCGATGGCGACACCGTCGGGATAGAAATAATGCCCATCGATTAAGTTAAACTGTTTGCCATTTTTAGTTAATTTTTTCAGTGTTTTTGAAATAGCCCAGCTCATAAATAATGGCGTTAAGTACATGCCGATTTTAGGAATGACTAAATATTTAGGGTGATGCACTTCAATACCGTTACGAGTTTCTTGCTTAACTACACCCGCATATTTGGCATATTCTCCAAATTTTTTGGATGAAAATGGGAACCAAGGAACGGGGGCAATAACTGTAGGCTTTATTTCAGGAAAATCTTTTACCAAATGGCGCAAACGTGTTTCAACAAAAATACCGTGTTTTGGATCTTTATTGTTTGGATAAAGGCTAGATATTGTTAATATGTTCATTTTTTAGCTTCTCGCTCAATAAACTGCCCGAGCATCATTAAAGTCCAAAGCGCTGCCGAGTGATCGCTTTTTCCTGTGACATGTTCATTAATTATTTTACTTATTTTCTCAGCTTGAAATATATTTGTTTGTTGAAATGTTTCTGACGTTAGTAACTTAGTCATTTTAGCTTTTAAAGGTCCACGAAGCCATTGGGCAAGAGGAATACTAAAACCCATTTTCTTACGATATAGATTATCATTAGGAACATGTGGCTCTAGTTGTTTTTTAAACTCAGCTTTGCCTTCGCTGCCCTGTAAATTAAGTGACGAAGGTACTTTAAATGCCCACTCTATAAATTGATGGTCTAATATAGGTACTCTTACCTCTAAGCCATGCGCCATACTAGCTCTATCAACTTTGGTATTAATATCACCTGTTACCCAGGTTTTATAATCTAAATACTGTATTTCTTTTAGTGGATCATCAAAGCTTTTACCCGCCAAAATTTTCTCAAATACTTGGTTGGCACTATAACCTGCTAATTTGTCTTTAAATACTGTGCTATATAAAGCATTTCGCTCATCCGCTCTTAGCTTACTCATACTATTTAAATAAGCTTCACTGCTTGTCATAGCAAGAGATTGAAAGGTGGTTTTTGCGCGCAAAAATTGTGGTGCCCAGTCTAGTTTAGGGTATACCTTACCTAATAAACCAAATATTGGTTTTCTTATCGCGGTTGGAATTTTATCTCTTAACGCTTGCTCAGCCATATGAAAGCGATAGCGACGATAACCGGCGAACAATTCATCTCCACCATCGCCGGATAAAGCAACCGTGACATGTTTACGAGCAAGTTCACACACTCTATAGGTTGGTAATGCCGAGCTATCGGCATAAGGTTCATCATAAATATCAATTAATTTATCAATTAAATCAAAATCTTCATGATCAACCATTTCTACCTGATGATTTGTTTTATATCTGTCGGCAACCAGTTGAGCAAAATCAGTTTCATTAAATTCTGGTACATCAAAACCAATAGAACAGGTTGTAACGGCTTTATCTTGCAACTGAGACATCATGGCAACAATTGCACCCGAGTCAACACCACCTGATAAAAAAGAACCTAATGGCACTTCTGCTTCCATACGAATATTAACGGCATCTTTAAGGCGTTCAATAAGTTCGCTTTCAATCTCTTGAGTTGATAACGTTTTAGCTGCTTGCCAAGGTAAATCCCAATATTGTTTTGACGTTAATTTTGTCGGTACCTTACCTTGTTTTAAATGCAGATAATGTCCTGCTTCTAATTTATAGGTATTTGTGAATATAGTTTTCGGGTCAGGCACATAACCAAAAGTAAGATAGTCTTCAATGGCTTCTGGGCTAATTTCAGTTGAGCAAAGAGGATGTTGGCGAAGTACTTTAAGTTCTGAGCCAAAAATTACTGAGCCATCAGTTAATAAACTATAGTGAAGTGGCTTTATACCTAAACGATCTCTGACAACAAACAGTTCTTTTTTATTGTCATCCCAGAGTATAAATGCAAACATGCCACGAAAATGATGAACACAATCTACACCCCATTCTTCCCAGGCATGCACAATAGTCTCGGTATCACTCGTTGTTTTAAAGATATGGCCTTTATCTTTCAATTCTTGTGCAATTTCATGATGATTAAATATTTCACCATTAAACACCACGCTAACCGTATTATCTTCATTATAAATAGGTTGATGACCGCCGGCCAAGTCAATGATAGATAGTCGGCGATGTCCTAAGCCAATGCCATTACCAATATGATAGCCTTGATCATTTGGGCCACGATGTGCTTGAACATTGTTCATGCTTTTCAATAGCTGTTCATCTATAACATGATGTTCATTGAAACTAAAAATACCACTAATGCCGCACATGTTTATTGCCCTAACGAATGTTGATATAGATTAAGATACGCTTTTATCATTGCTGTTTCTGAAAAATTCTGTTCAATAAATTGATGCGCTTTTTTACCTTGCGGTTCAATTAATTGTGGATTATTTACATAAGTATACATAGCGTTAGCCAGTACTTTTGTATTTTGCTTTTCAACCAACAATCCTGTCACTCCATCCTCTACTAACTCTGACAAACCACCCACGTTAGTCGAAATTATAGGTAAGCTAGCCGCCATAGCTTCCAATACCGTCATAGGTATTCCTTCAGCTATAGAAGATAAAACAAAAATATCTGCATTATTCAATAATTCAGGAATATCGTTTCTTGCCCCTGTAAATACTACAAAATCATTCAATTGTTTATCGCTAACTAACTGCTTTAATTCACTGGTGAGTTCGCCATCACCCACAAGAGTCAAACTTACTTGCTCAGGAAGGTAACCATTATCTTCAACCAACAAAGCAAAAGCATTAATTAAGCTATGCTGGTCTTTCACTGGATTAAAACGCGCAATATGGATAAAGCGAACACACTGACTTTTCAACCTTTCACCGCTAAACTTTTCAATATCGATACCGTTATGAACAAGTCTAACCTTACTACTATCAATATTAACAGCATCAATTAACCATGCATGTAAGTCACTCGACACTGCTACAAAATAGTGGATAAAAGGAGATATTAATTTTCGTAAAAAGTTATGTTTTTTATTTAAGCCTAGCGGATCACTTATTTCTCTACCATGCTCCGCATGAATATGACCTTTAACACCCGCCAGTTTAGCAATGGGGTGATATTCTAGCGCCGCTAAGTTATAAGTATGCAAAATATCAGGTTTTATTTGTCTTAATAATTTAAATAACCGCCAATGGCTCGATAAATCTTTACCTGATTTTTTATTAAGTTGAAAGGTTTTTACAGTTGGGCTTAAATGCTTTGAAAAATCACCAATTTCAGTTAAGGCAATAACGACATGTTCATAGTTATCATCTTGCATCGCATTAATACAATTGATCATCACTCGCTCTAAACCACCAATATCAAATCGATAAATAAGGTGGCAAACTACATTTTGATACGTATTTACAGCCATGGCAGTGACTCACTAAATTGCTTTATCTGCTCTATAGAGCTTTGTTTATCATCAATAGAGAGTATAACTATACTACCACCGCCGGAGCCGCCAGATAGCTTACTCAATAATTGTGCTTTTTTAATGGATAACATATCGCTTGTTCTGACATTATTAACGTCATACCAGTAAACTAAATTTCTTTTAACGCCATTTAAGGCCACTAATCTAAGTAAGGTGGCATTTATATTACCGCTGTCATTCTCTAAAATGATATTCTGTTTACTGATTATCGAAAATTTATCAATATCGTAAATTCGATTGCCCCAGTTAATTAACTCACTGTCTTTATTATCAGCATAAAACTGCGCTACATAGACTTCTATCTTTGTCTCACGGTGAATAACATTTGCTTGGTATTGTTTATCTGCTTTATCAAAAATAGGATTGAAACTCACAGATATCTCAGTGTTCGCATGAGATTTTACAAATGTTAACAACGGATTAGCTTGATTAATGTTTTGGTATTGACCTACTACAACATTTTCATATAAAGGTTTAAAAGCTAATGAGGATAGTGTTAAAAACAATACTATTGTTAAAGTGGCTATTGCTGGTTTCACCTCTTCTGATTTAGGTGCTTCAGTTGATGGAAAAGCGTTAGTATTCTCAACCAAGTCTTCACGCCAGAACTTTCCAATAGCCATCAACAGTAATAATACAATTGAAAAAAATAGCCAGCCATACACTAAATGATCCACACCTACGGCATGTTCCATATCAGTTTTATGCCCAACATATATAATACCAAAAGCGCGAATACCATTGGCAATAATTGGAATAATCAAACTTAATGCCACAAAAACCAATCTTCGCCATATACTCTGATAATAAAAATACGCATAGAGTGTACCTATGGCGATCATAGAAATTAAAAAACGTATCCCTGAACAAGCTTCAGCTACTTCAAAAGTACCGTTTGGAATGTATATGTATAGGCCTTCTCTATAAACAGGAATACCCACCAATTCAACAAGAAAAATACTAATATCGGCAGTAATATTTTGTAACGCTGGTACTAGCTCCTCTCCCATAGGTACACTTAAAATTAAGTACCCTAATGGAAACATCAAAAATTTGAGGATATTTACACCATAAACAATACCAATTAGGCAAATTAAGCTGCCATAAGCGGATAATTGAGATAGTACGCCAATACCGGCAAGATCTGAAAGCAAGAAAACAACCTGACCAACCACAAGAGGAACTAGTAATATGAGTGCTGGCTTAATAGGTATAAGCACAAGTTGATGATGCTTTTCATATATCAGATATAAGCAAATAGGTAAGATAAAAAAACAATAACTATAGGTTTCAGAGCCAAGCCAAACATTTACCATGCTTGCTAGCGCTTGATAATAAACAATAAGCCAACTAGCTAATACCAGCCCAAATATAAGATGATAGATAGTTGTGTTTGTGATTGTGATTGTATTTTTATTTACCATGATATGATTATTACTTTTAATCCTTTAAAAATAAATGGCTATGGTTAGTTACTAACTTTTGTGCACCTTCAAAATCGTCTGGCGTACCAATATCAAAAAATAAGCCTTTATTTTTCAAGGCGTGAACATCAATATTGTCATTAGAAAGTAATTCATTTTCAAAGCTAAACTTACCTGTTAATGAAGCTAACTGTGGGTGTTGTTTGTTTATTAGGTATATACCTGAATTTATATATCCGGGCCCTTGTCGTCCTTTTTCAAAAAACTTAATTAACTTACCTGAATCTGATATATCAGCAGCGCCAAAACGACTAACATCATCAACATGAGTACAAACAATACTTAAAGTTGCTTGTTTTTTATATGAAAATTGACAAAAATCTGCAAGTGAAAATTCCATAAAAGAATCGGAATTAACGACTAACACTTGCTCACTCTCGGCCAGTTCCAATGCTTGCTTTATTGCACCACCGGTACCAAGAGGTTGTTCTTCAATTGAAAAACATACGTCTACGTTAGGAAATTCTTTCTCAATACTATCAATAATCATTTGTGCATGGTGCGAAACGGCGAATATAAAGCGATTAACGCCCATACTTGCCAAATATTTAACGACATAATGTATAAAAGGTCTGCCATCAACTTCAGCCAATGATTTAGGGTAACAATCACCTGTTACCTTATGTAAACGAGTACCTAAACCTCCAGCAAGTAATATAGCATCCATTTACTGTTTCTCTGCAGGTTTTAAATGACTGAACATTATTTCTTCAACTATGCCGCAAATAATATGCCCAATAGAAATATGTGATTCTTGAATATATGGAGTACAGGTAGAGGGTACGTTTAACGTTAAATCACACTCTTCAGGTAGCTTACCCGCGTTGCCACATAATGCTACTGTGGTTACACCCATTTCTTTAGCTAAATAAACCGCTTCTAATATATTAGCCGAATTTCCTGAGGTACTAATACCAAAAAACACATCTCCTTTTCGTCCGTTTGCTTGCAACTGGCGGGCAAACAATTGTAAAAAACCATAATCATTACCAATGGCTGTTAACATAGAGGTATCAGTAGTTAAGGCTATTGATGCTAAGCCAGGGCGATCAAAATTAAATCGGCTAACAAACTCCGCTGCTAAATGTTGAGAATCGGCTGCACTACCACCATTACCAGCAAAAATAATTTTATTGCCATTTTTTAATGCCTGAATACATAAGTCGGTTGCTTCAACAATACGATTCATTAAGCCATCGTCTGCTAATATCGCTCGCTTGGTCGCAATAGTTTTTTCAATATGTGTTTTTATATAATTTAAACTGTCCATGCCTGTACTCCTGTCTGAGTTAATTGAAATTTATGGACTTGACCATTGGTTTCACCAAGAATATTCATTAGCGCTAGTTTTTGAGTCGGCTCGGCAAATATCATCATAAAGCCACCACCACCTGCACCCGATAATTTCAATGATTTAGCACCATTTTTAAGTGCAAGTTCTGATATTTTTTCTACATGTGGATTTGAAATTGAACTAGATGTACCTTTTTTAGCATCCCAAGAAGATTTTAGAATATCAGACATACCTTTGATATCATTACGTAATAAGCATTCTTTCATACCAAAAGCATGTTGTTTAACTAAATGTAGTGATTCTAAAGATTTATTATCATCTTTATCAGTGGAGGCTTTAATTTGATCATCAATAATCTTTGCTGAATCTCTTGATACCCCGGTAAAATAAAGTACCATTTGACTTTCAAGTTCATTGAGAATGTCAGTTCGAATACGAAGCGGATTAACTAAAACTGTGTCTTGATGAAACTCCATGAAGTTTACGCCACCAAATGTAGCCGCATACTGATCTTGCTTACCACCGGATAGATTACAATCTTGACGTTCAATTTCATAGGCTAAATGCGCTAAATCATACTCACCTAAAGGGAGTTTTAACCATTCGCGATAGGCTGCTAATATGGCTACCACCATAGTTGAAGAGGAGCCTAAACCACTACCAGGTGGAGCATCAGAATACGTAATAACACTAATAGCGAGTGGTTGATTATTATTAAAATCTCGCACAACTCGGTTATATATTGCTTTATGCAATAACAATTCGCCTTCGAGCTCAATAGATGAAACCGCTGTTGCAAAATATGTTTTTTCAATATCTGACGCTTCAAAGTGCACATTACCATCGGCTCGCGTTTCGATGGTCGCGTAAGCAAACATATTTATTGTGGCATTTAATATGCAACCTCCGTAAACATCTGAATAAGGAGAGACATCTGTTCCGCCTCCGGCTAAACCAATTCTAAGTGGTGCTTTTGAACGAACAATCATCAACTTAATCCTTTTTCTTGTCATTTTTTAAGGCTAATAAACTTGGCAACTTATCAAGGGCACCGTTCCAGCTATAATGCTTTATTATCCACTGGCGGTTTTCACTATAATCTATTGTTTTTTGTTCAAGTAAACGAATAATACTTTTAGCCATTACTAGTGGTTCATCATGCACTAATGCTTTTTGAGCTGCATCAACTTGTATTCCTTCTTGACCCATCGACGTCATCACAACAGGCATTGCCATCGCCATCGCTTCCAGTACTTTATTTTGAACTCCGCGAGCAATACGCATAGGTGCAATAGCTAATGTAGAAGCCGCTAAATAAGGTCGAACATCTGGAACCCTTCCCGCAACAATTATTCCTTGTAACGCTTTCAGTTGCATCACTTTTGCCGGAGGCTTGCCACCAACAATGTAAAAAGTACATGTGGGCACCTTAGCAATGACCTCTGGCCAAACATTTTTGCAGAACCAAATAACGGCATCTACATTTGCCCAGTAATCCATTGCGCCGGTAAAGCAAATAGCTGGTGATGCTAGTGGAGGTAAATCTGTTAAATCAAATTCGGATTGAGGATCAAAATAGTTAGTATCAACGCCATTTGATAGCGTATAGATTTTTTCTTGGTTAGACGAGGGTGACATTGTGCGAAAAAGAGCCGCCTCTTCATCGGTAATAAAAGTGACCGCTTCAAAGTCTTGTAATATTTGTTGTTCGTGTTTTGCTAGTATTTTTTGTTCTCTTGAGTAGATCCAACGCGAGTACCAAGGTTTATTTTCTGCATATTGTCGCCATTTATCGGAATCTATATCAGCCATATCTAAAATTCGAGTTTTGTGTTGATATTGCTCACACTCGATGAATTGAGACATACCGGATGAATACACAAACAACAAATCTATGTCATTTTCAGTAATAGTGCTATCAACCCATTGCTGAAATTTAGTAGAACGATAATGTGCCGTTGATACCGCCTCACTCGTCAATAATGCTTTAACACCGCTAATTGACTGCTTTCGATTACAAATATCTTCACAAAAACTACTTTCGCAAAATTGCGCTAGTTCGTTAATATATTGGCGATCATATTCATCATCAATAAAGCAGCCTAAATGTACAAGGTATCGTTCTGATAAATATTTCAATAGGTTAAACGTTGTTATTTTATCACCTTTGTTAGGAGGGAAAGGTATCCGGTGACAAAGAAACAATAATGGCTCTTTTGGCATGATATTAGACATAACATTGATCCTCACCAATAACATTAGAGGATACGTTCACTTTATCACCCTGGTGTTTTTTTAGTTCTAACGCTATCTGTGCAGCACATAAATGTATCATAACTACCCCAAATACTTTGATAAAAACGGGCCAATAAATTGGCTTACTTTCAATGGTAATTTTTGCCACATTGAAATAAAGAACTTATATTTGGGATTATTAGGACTTAAGTTCGGTAACTCATCAGCTTTTACTAAGTAGTAATAGTAATAAAGTGATTTTGGCTCCATTCCCCAGTTTTTCTTATATTTATAAGGGCCACTATCATTTTTACTACGACCAAAATCAAACCAAGTTTTACCTTTTTCCTGCGCATGGCACATCACCTGATAATACATAAAGTCAGCACTTTTCAAGCCTCTAGCACTATCATTACCACCACCGTAATAAGGTAAAACCTGCTCATTAAAATAAAAATTAAGCACCGCAGAGGATGGTTGGTTATCTTTATCACGGATAATAGCGATATCACTCTCATCAGAAAAAACAGTCATTAAGTTTTCAAAGTAACGCTTGGTGAAAATTGGTGTGCCTAAATTACGATAGCTAGTCGAGAGTAATTGATAAAAATCATTGAAATCGTGTTTAGTAGAGCTAATAGAACTATTGAGTTCATTTTTTAACGAATGACGAATAACCGCACGTTGCTTTTTCTTAATACTTGCCAGGATTTTATCGCTATCTTCCGCGATTTCACAACCAAAAGTACTGTGCGCTTGTTTTAATAATAAGGATGAATCTTGTGGCTCTCTATAACGTAACTCTAAATAATCAACTTGGAGTCGATCGGCTACCTGACAGGCCTCTTGTTCTAATTGACGAGTAATATCAGTCGTGTCAGCAATGGCACCCCCATAAACACAAAAAGGAGTGGAAGTAAGTGCGTGACCAAATAACTTACTTTTAACCTCGACTAAAGGTAAAACACCACAGATATTTCCCTCTTTTTCTGCATATAAAAAATAACAAGGATGATTAAAGCTTTTTTCTATAACCGTCTGCCAACCACTCAAATGGAAAAAGCTCCCTTGGAGATGAGTCTTAACATACTTATCCCATTGGTTAAACATGTCAGATGTAAGCGTTTTAATTGTGTAATTGTCTATCAAGTGTTCATTCTCTTATTGTCATTAATCAATTTATTCTACCTAAGCTTCAAAGTCTTCTAACATCATCCTCAAAACCTTTTGTCGAGGCCCAATCCAACCATACTTTGGCTTCCAGGCCAAAGCATCGCTAAAATGACGAATGTACCCTATTGAAATGATAATAGTTCTTATATGCAGACCATCACCCATAAAATATTTACTGTTTTTTCAAATAAACACCTTTCATCGTGTCCCACTGATAATCTTCTAATAATCGTACTACTTTGCCTTCCATACGAGACAAATTCAAGTAATGTCTGAGTTTAGACTTTATCGCAGCCCCTGAAATTTTTGGCTGCTTTGGGTCTATTTCCCATGGATGAAAATAGAAACTATAAGGTTGCTGCTCTGCTTCTAGATAAGCATCAATACGCTTTTTTGATAACCAATAAGGATATAAGCGAAAATAACCACCGCCGCCTATACCGGTATTTTGATCACCTTTTCGGAATGTAGGCACAGGAATTTCAATAATCGTTTTTCCATCAATACTTTCTGGACGGGTATACTTAAATCGCGGCCAGTTTGGCACGCCATATAAATCATGCTCAATAGGGTATGTACTAGAACTGTATTCAAATCCAAGCTCAATTAAGATGTCATAGACCCAAGTATTACTATCATTTATCGAAAAACTCGGCGCTCGGTAACCAATAATAGCTTGCCCTGAAGCATCTTCTAAAATTTGCTTACTCTTAGATAAATCATCGCGAAATTCTTGTTGAGTCTGCGTGAATACCCGCTGATGAGCATAACTATGACTCGCTAACTCATGCCCTTGTTCGACAATAGTTTTAATTAAATTCGGACAACGCTCTGCTACCCAGCCTAACGTAAAAAAAGTACTCTTTACGTTATGTTGAGAGAACAATTCCAGTAAACGATAAGTATTTTTCTCTACTCTCAGCTCTAAATTTGACCAATTGCTTATCGCAATGTTTTTTTCAAAAGCAGCGACATGAAAATAATCTTCAACATCAACGGTCATTGCATTAATAATTTTTTTCATGAATGATATTATCTTTTGCCAACGTTTTGTCGGAATAAATTCCAACCGGTAAATAAGGCAACGTCGATATATGTCAACATTAGCGCCCCTTACCAAATAAAACTATTTCAACGGTTCTGATTAAAATTAATATGTCTAATAAAAAACTACGGTGTTTAATGTAATACAGGTCATATTTCAATTTTTCTAATGAATCCGCTTCTGTTGCACCATAAGGGTATTTAAGCTGCGCCCAGCCGGTTAAACCTGGTTTAACATTATGGCGTTCATTGTAATAAGGAATGCTCTTAATTAGTTGTTGCACAAATTCTGGACGTTCTGGCCTTGGGCCAACAAAACCCATATTACCTCGTATTACATTATACATTTGAGGTAATTCATCAATACGATATTTACGTAAAAAATTACCTATTTTAGTTATTCTAGGGTCATTTTCACTTGCCATTTGTGCACCCAACTTTTCAGCATCTAGTCGCATACTTCTAAACTTTATGATGCTAAAGGGTTCACCATCGATCCCTACTCGTTCTTGTCGATAAAAAATAGGAGCCCCTAAACCTTCATTCAATTTCATCATAATGATAGTTATTAGCATAATTGGCCATGTAACAGAAAAAAGCACAATGGCTAGAACCGCATTAAAAATCCAATCTAGGGTGTTCCGTAAATAGTTAACCGAAGCAAAACCATTTGAATATATCACCCAACTAGGATAAATAAGATTTACCGCTATCTGTCCGGTTTCACGCTCAATAAAATCTAAAATTTCAGTGATTTCAACACCACGAATTTTACAAGCAAATAGTTCATCTACGGGTAAGTTATTACGTCGTTCATCACTTGCCACAACAATTTCATCAATCTCGTGTTCTAAGGCATAATTAACCAAGGAACTTTCAAGCGTTATACGGGTTTCTTTCTTAATACCTTCTTCTGAGTCACCATCCATAATAACGTAGCCATGCACGGAAAAATTTTGTCGATCAACATCCCTTCGCATTCTTCTTTCAATGATCGAAGCTCGCTCGCCTGCACCAAGCACTAAAATCACACGCCTATTAAAACCAAAGAAATCCACTTGAAAAGTAAAGTAACGAAAGATAGCAATCACAATAAGACTAACAAGCGAGGCAAAGGCTAAGATTTCAATGGGTAATATATCTTGACCGTATAAAGGGTTTATTATAGTTAATAGAAAAAAAGCAACGGCAACACACATGAGTAACCGACGAATAACACCACGAAAATTAACCCTCAATTTAGAATCATATAAACCTAATGACAAAGATGTTAATTGGTTTAATAAAGCGAAAACAACCGCATATATAAACAAATAATTATCCGTTATGGGGGTAACATTAATAAAAGAAATTAAATTATTTAAGTAAATAGTGAGTGGTAATGCTCCCACAAGAAGTATTAATTCAATGATAATTAGTGATCTACTAGCTACTGATAGGTCTTTAAATTTTGGACTAGACATTATTAACTAGACTTCCTTGAACAAAACACAAAAATAATCTTAATAAATAAGTGCAACAAAGGCAATTACCTTTGAAAATCAGCACTATTTTTAAGCGACAAAATATTTTAACAAAATTAACAACAAAGTTAACGTTTAATTTCCACTTGTTAAAAAATGTGCATCTAATAAAAAAATACCCTACAATAATAATTCGAAAGAACAGTACAATTAATTTACTCATACATTAGATGTCTAAAAAGGTATTAACCATGGATAAACGTTTTACCGAATCACTTAAAATAATAATTTTGCTTTTTTTAGCACAGCTAACTGCTGCCTGTTCTAGTAATAGTGTATTACCAACAGCGACATTACACCCTTCGAACACCTCAGATATAAGTTCCTATAAATACTTGATCGGTGCCGGTGATGTACTTAATATCTTTGTTTGGCGAAACCCTGAAGTATCAGGCTCTTTTATTGTTCGTCCTGATGGTATGATTACTACTTCATTAGTAGAGGACATTAAGGTTACTGGTAAAACGCCTACCGAATTAGCCCGTTCAATTGAAGAAATTTTAGGTACCTATTTACGCGAACCTATCGTGACCGTTACAGTCAATAATTTTGTTGGCCCTTTTAGTGAACAAATCAGAGTCATTGGTGAAGCAGCCCAGCCACAAGCCATTAGCTATACCCAACATATGACTTTACTTGATGTAATGATTCAGGTAGGTGGTTTAACCGAGTTTGCTGATGGGAATGAAGCGGTTTTAGTTAGAATAGAAAATGGTCAACAAAAACAATATGATATTTTGATTGATGAGTTAATAAAAGATGGTGAAATTAGTGCCAACATAGACATGCTTCCAGGTGATATTATCATCGTCCCTGAAGCTTGGTTTTAACTCTACGTAAGTTAAGTTTCTGTCTGACGACAATACAGTATTTATTGAGACCTTCATGTAATACAGATTAATAAAGGTTAGAGTTTATTCTAACTATTTAAGGATTAAGATTTAGAATGCAAGAGTTACTTGATGATCTAATAGATTATTTGAAAGGTATATGGATACAACGACGATACATTATCATATCAACTTGGCTAATATGCCCTATGGGATGGTACTTTGTCTCTAGTATGCCAAATGTATATCAATCTCAAGCAAAAGTTTATGTCGATACACAATCTTTATTACGGCCATTGTTGAGAGGACTAACAATAGAGACGGATCCCAATATGCAAATCCAATTAATGGTCAAAACACTATTGAGTAGGCCAAACTTGGAACGAATTTCTCGGATGGTGGATCTAGATATACAAGCAAATAATTCAGATGAATATAATTCAATAATCAATAACTTAAAAAATAATATAAAAATTTCACGTGCCGGCAGAGATAATATATACACGCTGAGCATTAAAGATAAAGATCCTGAACTGGCCAAAAATATTGTCCAATCAGCTTTAACTGTTTTTATTGAAAACACCTTAGGTGAAAATCGTAGCGACTCTGATAGCGCTCAACGATTTTTAGACACACAAATAGGCGAATATGAAAGTAGACTAAACGCTGCCGAGACGCGCTTAACTGAATTTAAACAAAAGTATAATGGTATTTTACCGAATCAATCAGGTGGTTATTACAATAAGTTAAATTTAGAAAAAGAAAAATTAAAGGCAATTGAACTAGAAATATTAGAAAATAAAACAAGCCTTGAATCAGCGAAAAAGCAATTAGCCCAAAGTGTTTCTACTGGTACAAGCGGTAATAAAATCAAGACTGATAACTCGATACAAACTACTTATGACAGTCGGATAGTCGATCTGGAAATGCAGTTAGATACGTTAAGGTTGAGGTTCACAGATAAACATCCCGAGGTCAAAGAAGTTAGCAAAACACTTAACCATCTGACTAAACAGCGCGATCAGGAAATAGAAGATTATATAACTGCAAATAAACAGGGGGAAACAAACTATACCCCTTTAAATAGAAACCCAGTAATGCAGGAAATACAAATACAAGTGAATCAATTAGAGAACTTAATTGCCTCACAGGCTGTTAGGGCTAAAGATTATCGTCAAGGGGTCCGTGAATTAGAAAGTAAAATTCACATATTGCCTGAAATTGAAGCAGAATTGGTCGCTTTGAATCGTGGTTATAACATAACCAAAGGGAAATATGAGGAGCTACTGTCTCGTAAAGACACAGCTCAACTTGCACAGCAAGCAGATGAAACAACGGATAAAATACAGTTTAAAATTATTGATCCACCTAGGGCGGCCACTAAACCTTCGGGGCCAGCACGTTTTATATTTTTTGGTGCTGTTACGGTGTTAGGTGTGGGGGTAGGTATTGGCATATCTTTATTACTCAGTATTCTATTCCCAATTGCCACTTCATCATATCAATTAACAAAAGCCACTGGCGTGCCTGTTTTCGGCGTTGTATCAGCTAATGAAAATTTAGGTTTGCAAAAGTGGCATAAGAAGAAGACTATTATTTTTATCATCTCAAACCTAGTGTTACTCTTTATTTTTGTTATGTTTATAAGTTATTTTTTATTTCCTGATGCCATTCAAGCACCATTAAAAAGGATATTTTAAGCCGTGAGTACTATTGAAAAAGCGCTGGCCAAAAAACAACAAGCTGACCAAGTAAATAAGGACAGTTTAGAAACAGATCTACAACAAAATGGCGGTTCAAAAAAAGTCCAAGTCGTGTTACAAGCACCGGCTATCAGTAATGAAGTAACCAAAGTTGATAATACTGTTGCGAAAGAGACTCCTATAGAGAAAGAAACGATAACGTTAAATAGCGCCAACTTGACAGAAAGAGGCTTTATATATGACTCTAATAGCGCGCATCATATACAAGAAGAGTTTCGTCATATTAAGCGTAAATTACTAAACAACGCTTTTGGCCCTACCGCTAAAACATTAAAGCATAGCAACTTGATTATGGTGAGTAGCTCCAATCCAAATGAAGGTAAAACCTTTATTTCAATTAATCTTGCCTTAAGCATTGCGCTTGAACAAGAAAAAACCGTTTTGTTAGTTGATGCTGATGTGTTGAGACCAAGTTTGCACAGAGAATTACAGTTTGAAAGAAAACAAGGTTTACTTGAGTATTTACTTGACGAAGTACACCATTTATCCGATGTGATTTATAATACCAATGTTACTAATTTGAAAATAATTCCTGCGGGTAAACCACATCATTTAACCAATGAATTGTTAGCCAGTACAAAAATGGCTACTTTGGCGGAAGAGCTAGCAAAGCGTTACCCTGATCGCATTGTTATTTTTGATTGCCCACCAATATTAGGTGTAACAGAAACACCTGTTCTTTCCAGTCTAGTTGGGCAAGCGGTGGTGGTCGTTGAGGAGTCAAGGACAAAATTAGATGATGTGAAAAAAGCAGTTTCACAGCTTAATGATGACATAGCTGTGGGTTTCGTTATAAATAAAACAGTGATGTCGAAAAAGGATGGATATGGCTATTACGGCTATGGATATAATAAAAACAATCAATAAAGATGATATCGCAAGCCGTTTTTTCGCAACGCTATTGATTTGGGTAATAGCGCCAGTTTCGGTTTTAGCGGGTGATTGGCAATTAAAACCTAATTTAAGTTTAAATGAAAGCTTTACTGATAATGTAGCGTTAACCTCTGTAGAAACCATATCGAGTTTCGTAACACAAACTACTGCTAATTTAGATGCCCAGTATAAATCTAATTTGACAACATTAAACTGGTCAGGTGCCCAAATCTACGCTTTTTACAGCCATGACAGTGAACTCAATAATAGCTTTCAAACGTTAAACGCTGATGGCCAACACTCTTTTTGGGTTGATGGGCCATTGCTCACCGCCAGCGCTAATATAGCGAACATTAGCCAAAATAATGCCCGTAATGCCTTAGCTGACTTAGTTTCAGGAGATACTATTCAGCAAAAAAATTATTCAACTGGCTTACAGTATAATTTTGGCAATAGCAGCTATTCTGCAACATCATCTATGAAATATAACATTACTAGAGCTGAAGATAACATTGGTGATAACAATGACTTTTCCGCTCAGCTTGGCACCAAAAACGGCAATAATGCTCGTCACCTATACTGGCAACTAAGCACTAATTATACTAAGCGAACCCAGCAAGGCACTAAAAATAATGGCGAGAATTATACGGTGGAAGCACTTGTAGGCGCTATTACTTCATGGGATTTAACCCCATTTGTTCGCTACTATGATGAAAGTATTCAAGGGACAAATGTTAACTCGAATCTAAATATAACCTCATCTTTGGGGTCAGGAATAAGATGGCTAGCTACCCCACATATCATTATTGATTTTTCCTATAATTTTGTTGCTGATGAAACAGCAAGCGATGACTATGTTGATACATCAATACAATGGGAACCTTCTGCTAGGACGTCTTTAATACTTGGTTATAGCCAACGTTTTTTTGGCCACGCTTACAATCTAAATTTCAAACATCGAACCAGAAGACTCTCCAATTCAATTAGTTACGACGAGACGCTAAAGATTTTTGATAGAAACACATACCGAGATACTACACCTGACGATCCTCAATTAGTCAAAAGTGATGAATTCTCACTAAATAAACGCTTTGCTTGGTCATCACAATTACAATTATCTAGAACATCATTTGACGTGAGTGTTGCCGCAAATGAAAGAACGAATTTGGAAACCAATATAGTAGACAACACGTTTGGCGCAAACATAAGCGTAACACGTACAACTGGCCCCAAAAGCAGCTTATCGTTATTAGTAGATTTTAACCATTTGATTTATGATAAAAACAACCCTATAGGTAGTCGCCAAGAAGACTATTACCGCACTATTTCGGCAAGTTTCACCCGAAGTTTTGCCTCTTCTTTGTCTAGTAACTTTACGGTACAAAATGTCAATCGTGACTCGACTATTGATCGCTTTAGTTACGATGAGATTAGAGCTTACATCAATATAACAAAAGAATTTTAACATGTATGAAAGTTACTACGGCTTTACTGAGCGCCCTTTTCAATTAAGCCCAGACCCACGATTTTTCTTTGCCACTAGTCATCATCAACGTGCCTTATCTTATTTACAGTATGGATTAGATCAAGGTGAAGGTTTTATTGTGATTACTGGCCCGATCGGTACCGGCAAGACCACCATAGCACGAAATTTATTAGCAACGATTGGTGATGAAAAAATAGTTGCGGCACAATTGGTTACCACTAAATTATCACCCGACGAGTTACTCGAATTGGTTGCTGCTGAATTCAAAATTCCACTTAAAGGAAACAGCAAAGCAGAAGTACTCAACAGCATTGAAACCTTTTTAATTCAACTAAATAAACAAGGAAAACGTGCCTTACTACTTGTGGATGAAGCTCAAAACTTACCTTCTGAAACCATTGAAGAACTGAGAATGCTCTCTAATTTTCAGCTGGATGATAAACCCCTAATTCAAAGCTTCTTACTTGGTCAAGAGGAGCTTAAAGATATTATTCAAGCGCCTAATATGGAACAATTTAGACAGCGAATTATCGCGTCTGCTCACTTAAAGCCATTAGACATTGAAGAAGTTAAAAGCTATATAGATCACCGTTTACAACAAGCCGGCTGCGAAAAAGAGTCCTTATTTTCAGACGCGGCGTTTGAAG
The DNA here is from genome assembly GCA_047633255.1 of Colwellia sp. GTDB lineage: Bacteria > Pseudomonadota > Gammaproteobacteria > Enterobacterales > Alteromonadaceae > Colwellia. The sequence goes on along the minus strand of JBLIEW010000001.1, from coordinate 8,977 downwards.
CTATCCATGAAAGAACATTAGGTGTACCGCGTAAAATTAATATTTTTGTTGATCGCTTATTACTTTTTGGGTTTTTAGAGGAATTGACGTATTTTGACATTGATGCCATTAATGAAGTGGCGTTAGAAATGTCTAGTGAGCTCACCGGCTCCTTAAGCTCTCAAGTCTTGCCGAATAATCAAACCGGTCCATCACAACCTCAACAAGTGGTGGTTAATTCCAATGAAAATGTTGAAAATATTAAAAATGTTTTAAGAGAAGTTGAAGAGATACTAGAGAGTAATATTAAACAAAAAATAAAAATGGCTCGTTATGTTGATAAACTACTTAAACAAAAAAATCGTCAATATGCAAAAGAACAAGCACAACAGGATTAATCACTCGACTGAAGTCTAACCTAAAAGAGCCGATAACAGATTTTGTTACAAGCGCTTCTCTTGTTATCTGACTGAAAGCTAACTATTAATATTCAGCTCATACTTCTCGATTAATGAGTACAATGTTGGTCTAGTTATACCTAATAAATCTGAGGCTTTAGACATATTCCCTTCAGACAGTGCATAGGCTTTTTGAATTGCGATCGATTCAGCCTGCTCTCTTACCGTTCGTAAATTTAATGAGAGTTCATAATTGCTATCATTATGTTCAAAAAATCCCAAGTCAAACGCTGTCACTTGTACTCCTGTACACATCACTACAGAAGATTTAACTTTGTTTTGTAATTCACGAATATTTCCTGGCCATTTGTGCGCTTTAATAGCGCTAATTGCATCGTCAGAGAATGATTTAGCATTACTTTTATACTCTGTAGCGTAAAGCTTTAGAAAATATTGAGCAAGAATTAAAACGTCTTCATCGCGGTCACGTAATGGGGGAATGTTTAGGGTTATTTCGCTTACTCGGTAGAATAAATCTTCTCTAAATTCTTTGTTGGCAACCATCTCCTCTAAATTTTGATTTGTTGCACAGACAACTCTAACATTGACGGGAATTTCTTCTCTGCCGCCGAGTCGTTCAATTATTTTTTCTTGTAAAAAACGGAGCAATTTAGCTTGTAAATTAAAGGGCATATCCCCTATTTCATCAAGAAATAGCGTGCCTCCTTCTGCACATTCTATTTTTCCTTTGGTTGTTTTATGGGCACCGGTAAATGCTCCTTTTTCAAAACCAAATAATTCACTCTCTAATAATGTTTCAGGAATCGATGCACAGTTAATAGCGATAAAAGGTTTGTTTATTCGATCACTTGCAAGATGAACAGCTTTGGCGGCTACCTCTTTACCTGTGCCACTTTCACCTAACAATAATGCTGTAATATTTGTGGGTGCAATACGCTTTACCATGGTACATAAACGTTCAACTGCTGCGCTTTTGCCAATAATACCAATATTACTATCCGTCACTGCGCGCATTGTACGATTTTCACTTTCAATGTTTGCTAACGTTAACGCGCGTGAAATAATGACATTGATCACTTCTGCATCAATAGGCTTTTGATAAAAATCATAAGCGCCAGCAGAAATAGCCTTTAACGCATTAGTTCTATCTTCGTTACCTGTGATGACAATAATTTTTGTGTGTGGTGCTATAGCAAGAATTTCTTCTAGTGCCTTTAACCCTTCACTGGCATTAGCCGAATCTGGCGGTAAGCCTAAATCTAAGGTAACAACCTTAGGCTCATGACGTCTAACTGCTGCGATAGCGGTTTCTCTATCTCCAGCGAGTATTGGGCTGTAATCAGACAAACTCCATTTGAGCTGTTTTTGAATTCCTTTATCGTCATCAACAATTAATACTTTTTCCATTAGAACCTTTTCCTAATAATTTATAGTGCTAATTTATTTGTCAGACTACAGTCTAACCTAACCCTGTAAAGCCTAATTTATTGCGATTTTTTATCCACAAAGTTAATTATAATCCCTACAGAGGTAAACAAATAATCATCTTTGACCCTTGCCCTTCAACGCTTTGAACCGTTAAGCTACCTGCTACGCTTTCAATGAATTGTTTTGCGTCAAAAACGCCAATTCCCATACCAGCATTACCTTTAGTTGTATCAAAAGGCTTAAAGAGTCTATATTTAATAAAGCTTTCAGACATTCCAGAGCCATTATCACTAACAACAATGCTTATGCAATCTTCCAGTTTATCTAAGGCTATTTCTACCCAACCATCATCTGATGTCGCTTCTTGTGCATTTTGAATTAAATGGTTTATTACTGAGAAAAAGCGTTCATAATCTATGGTGGTTAAACATTCTGCATTATTTTTAATCACAACTTGCGGTTGCATCAAGTTTCGTTGTGCTGTGACTCGCTTAATAATATCACCAAGATCAACTTTTTTACTAGTCGATTGGGCTACTTGTTTATTTCTTAATTGCGCTAATACTTTAGCTAATCGCTCTGTTGCTGATTCAACCGTTTCAAAAACATCATCAACAAATTCTGGATTATCTCGGTGCTGTTTTGCATTAGACGTTATTAGCGCTAGTTGTGCTTGTACATTCTTTAAATCGTGGACTAAAAAAGCCGACATTTGATTAAAAGCATCAAACTGTTTGGATTCAGCTAGCTTATCGTTAGCTTCATTCAAAGAAATAAAGTTACCTAATTGTTTAGCAATAGCGAAAAGTAGATCTCTATCTTCCCAGTTAAGTTTATTTTTTTCATCACTATTGGAAAGTATAAAGAAACCGTAAAAATCTTTACCTATAAAAATAGGTACTAGCATAGTTACACCAACGGCATGCCAAATTTTGGGCTGAATAAATAACCCCGGATATGAGAGTGGATCTTCGTTATATCCATTGATATCGATAATCCAACCTTGATTTATAGTGAAATGTTCAAGTAACATTAAGTCTTTGTCGAACGATCCATCTAACTCAAGCCCATCACTATGCTTTACCGTAAATCGATTATTGCCATTAGCTTTTGATATGCTCCCGCCTGTGGCTCCAACTTTAGACATCATAATTTGTAATGACATTTGATAATAATTTTCAGCACTCGCCGTTTCTATTTGACCAATAAGCTCCAGCCATTCTTCTCGATACTCATATTTATTAGCAAAGAAATGTTTTGAGATAAAAACTTTTACGCGACGGCGAATTGTTTCAGTAATAAGTAATACTGCAAGTACAATACTACCGAGAATGAAAAAACCAAAACTAACTAGCCGTCCCCACTCTCCTCCCAAATAGTTAATTAAATAACCGGCTAAAGCCATTAGTAGTAAGTATAAACCGGCAATCATTAACATTGAGCTATAAAAAACAACATTACGTGATACAAATATTCGCACGGTTCCTTCTTTAAATCGTCGAATACTGATCAATAATAACGGAACGGCTAAAGCTGATAAATATCCTCTAACATACCAAAAGTTAAACTCAATACCGCCAACCATTGTTGCTTGTGCGTAAAGTACAAAATCAAATACGGCAACACTGCCTAGGGCAATAACGAATGGCGTAATTGATTTTCTACCTTCAACATTTGCTCCTCGATAAATCTGCTCAAGTAGCACTAAACTGGTCAAGTTGAATAAAACAAAAAGTAAAAATAAATATTCGTAAGAGGAATCTAAGGTATAGCTCGTAGCCCAACAAACAGTAGTTGAGCCAAACCAAAACAATAGATATTTAACCACTATTTTATTCTTTAAAATTCCTAGAATACTACCTTTTTCAATATTAAAACTTAAAATCAATACCGAAAATATGGCAATTTTAATAGCGTCAGCCAACATAGCCCACTGTAAAGAGAAACCAATGTATATTTGTGAGGCCGCTACAATGTTGGTACCACCCACCACCAAAGCACTAAGTAACAACCACTTGGTAAAACTAGACTGGTTATGTGCAGCAAGAATAAGTAGAGAAAAAATGACATAGGCAATACTAGCAAAGCTGTATCCCCAAATGCCTACAGTATACATTTCCATAAATTAATCTTTAATTTCCTAAGCAGTATTAGATTTTATCTTTGAATGAGTAAGTAATTCGGTTAGCACGGGTACGAATAAAAAGCTTGAGATTGCAGAGACACAAAGACCTGATATAAGCACAATACCCAACGGTTGCCACAAACCTCCACCATATAAGGTTAGGGGTATAAGTCCACCAATGGTAGTTAGCGTTGTTAATAATATAGGTGTAAATCGGGTAGCACTGGCTGCTAGTACTGATTGTTGTTTAGGTAATCCTTCAGCCAAATTTCTATTCGCACAATCGATTAAAATAATAGCATTGTTAACAACAATACCAAATAAACTAATTAAGCCAACAAAAGCCATCATAGAAAAAGACAAACCAGTTAAATATAATCCAATAATTGAGCCCGCCATAGCAAAAGGTATTGAGCTAAAAATGATAAGCGGCTGTATAAACGATTTAAACTGCAACACTAAAATAGCAAAAATACCAATCGCTGTTATTAACATGATTTGGGTTAAACCCGCAAAAGACTCTTGTCTAGATTCTTCTTCACCTCCCAACGTGTAATACATGCCCATAGGTAAATCATATTGCTCGATATATTGAATAAATTCTTCCGTTAAAATTTTAACGGAATAACCTGAAGCGGCATCAGCCGACACTTTTGCCATACGTAACTTTTGATGATGAAAATAATCTGTTTGACCTTTCTGTAACTGAATATCAACTACCTGCATCAACGGGATTTGCTCCCCAGTTGTACTAGTGACATAAACATCTGACAAGGTATTAATATCAGGATTTTTATTTCGTACTAATATTGGATAATTTTCACCGTTAGGATCATTGAAGCGTCCAATATAAATACCCGATAAAACAGACTGTAGCGTTTTATCTAACGTGTTTATATCAATATTTGATAAACCTGCTTTGTCATAATCTATTTGCAAGCTTAATTCAGTATTTGCTACCCCTATAGGGTTATCAATATTGATAGCACCTTCTGTGTTGGCCATTTTATTAGCTAAATCATTAGCAACTCGTTCTAGGTCATCTAATGACTCAGAAGTAAGTCTAATAGCTATGGGCTGATCTGTTACCGGCCCTTGAGTAAATTCTTTCACCGTTATCTTAGCTTGTGGCCACTGACCGAATTCATTGCGTAACACACTGACTAAGGATGATACTTTGTCGAGCTCATATTCTTTTAACACCACCAATACTTGGCCATATTTTTCAACACCCCGTTTGGGGATTTCGTTATAATAAATTCGAGGGTTTGAATTACCCACGTTAAGCGCTACTTTCTCAACTAACGGCTGTTGCTCTATAAATAGTGTCATTTTTTGCATGACACTATTAGTAAAGCTTAATGATGAATTAGGCGGTGCCTCAACATTGATTAATAACATAGGTTTTTCAGCTTTGGGAAATAAGCTTAAACCAACTTGATTAAAAAGTGACAACATAGCAAGCAAACTGACCACAGCAACGGCAATCACTACCCAGCGAAATTTAAATAATGTCAGTAACCATGATGAATAAATAGTTTCGGCAAAGTGATTAATGTAATGTTGTAATGTTTTGACTTTTGTTGGTTTTAAACTAAAGCTCTTACTTGCTATTAAAGGTAAAACAGTTAATGACAAAAGCAATGAGGCCAACAAAACTAATACCACGGTAACAGGCATTGAACGGATGAAGTCGCCAGTATCACTAGCAATGATTAACATAGGAAGAAAGGCTAACATGGTAGTCACTGTGCCACTAACTGATGCCCACGCAACTTTCTTAGTACCATTAATCGCGGCCTCAACCATATTTTTTGATTTAGCTTTTTCTCGATGAATACTTTCCGTCACCACAATGGCATCATCAACCAACAGACCTAATGCGATAATAAAGCCAACTATCGACATTTGCTGCAATCCAAAGCCGGCAAAGTCTAACCAGCCAATGGCGATCAGAAAAGAAAGTGGAATAACAATAATAACAACTAATGACTCGCGTAAGCCTAAAAATAATAACGCTAATATGCCAACTAAAATAAGCCCTTGCCAAAGATTGTCAAAAAAACCATTAACTCTGCTCTCAACACTATCAGCCTGCTCAAACAAAACATCTATTTTTATTGCTTTTGGTATGGTTTGTTTAAATAGCGCAATTTCTTGCTGAATGGATTTTGTTAACGAAAATATATTAGTGTCTATTCGCTGTTCAACCGTAACAAATATCACTGGTTTTTTATCAAAATAAGCTAAATAACTGGGATCTTGGCTAGCAAAACTAATTTCTGCTACATCTTTAAGTCGTATCAAAAAGTCATCGTCTGACACAATAATAGTGTTTTCTAACTGTTCAAGTTTTTCAAAATTACCACTCGCTTTTACATTAAACCGACGAGTATTCGCGTCAACAAAACCAGGGGTGATATTTGTCGCCCGCCCCTGTAAAACCTGCAGAACTTGAGTAGTAGAAATTTTATGGTGTAAGAGTAAATCTAAATTAAGATCAACCGCCACAACTTGTTGTGGATAGCCCCATATATCTGCTTTTTTAACGCTTTCTATTGTTTCTAAACGCTTCTCTAAGAGTTTTGCATAAAACTCCATCTGTTTGTAATTAGTTGGCTCTGTCCATAAGGCCAGCTGAACTATCGCTACCGCAGTAGGTGTGGCTTTTAATACTAATAAATCTTGTACGCCATCAGGTAATGATGGTTTAACAGAAGAAACAGCAAGTTGTACTTTGTTATAGGCAAGTTCAGGATCTGAACCATAATGAAAAGTCACTTCAATACGCGCGCCACCATTTTTTATTTGAGATTCGATTTTTTTAATATTATCAATATCTGCAAATTCTTCTTCTAGGGGATCAACCACTAAGGTTTCAATATCTGTGGGTGATGCACCTGGGTAAATAACTTCAATTAACGTAATAGGAATATCAAACTGCGGATCTTCACTACGGGGCATATTTAAATATGACACGATACCCACTAGCACCAATAAAGCGACTATCGTAAGGGTAAATTGAGCATTTTTTATTGCTAAACTAGGTAGTTTCATAACGCTTATTTCTCGATAGAAATAAGCGGTAATTTATTCCATCCTTGGGTGATCACTTGTAAAGCAGAATCACTTTGAACAGCTTTTAAGTAGATAAAATCATTATCCATTTCATATATAGAAAAAGCTTTTTGGATAGGGTTACTATTTTGCTCAAGCATTATTAATGCTTGTCCTTGCTCATTCACTGCATTGAGGGCTTCTATTGGTAAACGGTATACAAAATCAAGACTTTTTGTATTGACTAAAACTTGCGCTAACTGGCCCACAATCAGTGGACGAGCAAAACTGGTTTCAGGTAATAATACTTCAATGGTGAACAAGTGACTGCGGCTATTTGATATGGCTGGAATTTTACTTATTGTTCCCTCTATTAATCCAAAACGCGCAATATGCACTTGTACTTTTTGGTTTAATTTAACAAAACTTATTTCTTCTGAGGTCAACGCAACACTTACAATTAAGTTATTCTCTAACGCAGCGACTTGCAAGGCAACAGTCCCAGGAGATTGTAATTCACCCAGTTCAGTATTACGTTGAACAACAACACCAGAGAAAGGCGCCAACACTTGCGCTTTTTCTAAATTATAAACAGTAATTTTATATGCGGCTCTGGTCGTGTCAACAGCAGTAAGGGCATCATCAAGGTCCCGTTGTGAGCTTAATTCTTTTGCTAACAGTATTTGAATCCGCTCAACATTGCGCTTTGCTTGCGACAAACGAGCATAAGCCGCATTTAAATCAGCTTTTAATTCTGAAGTGTCTAATTCAGCTAATAATTCTTTAGCTTCAAAAGTATCTCCTTCATCAACATTTAATTGCGTTAAAAAGCCTGCCGTTTTAAACGATAAGCTTATGGTGTGCCTAAAATTAACTTTACCTGTGCGCTTAATCGCTTGAATATAAGGTTCAACATCGATTTGCGCCACGTGGTAGCCTTCATTAGGCATACTCTGCGCAAAAGAACTGACACCCAATAGTAAAAAGAAACCCGTAAGCTTGAGCCACATCAGCTTGGCAAGTACAGTTTGAACAAAAGAAGGTAAGCGTATTTTCATCACAATATAATTAACTAAATATCCCATATTGTTACCACTCTAGGCAGTTTTTTATATAAAGTAAATTATTATTGTGCGCTTAAAGCAAAGGAAGTGATCTTAAAACAATTTTATTTGACAAACTGTTTAATTTAAGGCCAGAAAGTATTTATTTTAGTGAGCAGATAAACAGATGTCTTATTACTGTCGGTCGTTATAATGCGGCTTCCTGAAATGTATTTTTGTGCTGTTGATAAAGATAAAAAATGCTAACATACGCCTTCAAAGTGGAACGGGGATATACCCGATCAGAAAAATGGTCAGAAAAATGGTCAGAAAAAATTAAGTACTGGCATTAATGCGGGTCTTTTTATAGAATGCCTCCTCTTTATTGCCACCCGTAGCTCAGCTGGATAGAGTACACGCCTCCGAAGCGTGTGGTCACAGGTTCAATTCCTGTCGGGTGGACCACTTTCCTTTTAGATTCCTAGGGACGATTTCAAAAAAGTTAGCTCCGTTCTACATCGAACATCCGAATAAAAACATGCAACCTTCAAAACTACCACCAACTAGTTATACCAATCTCACTAACTATGTGATCATTTCTACTAGTTAAAATAACCAACTACTTCGTTATTTATTTTGATAATCTGTATATGTTAATCCCAAAACTAGAACAATACTGATCCTAAAAACGAAACCTCTAAGTAACAGAATTATCCCTCCTCTCTATCAGCGATTAAAATTTGTCTAAAAAAACTAAATAACTCTTCATATTAGTAGATATCTCATTAAAAAAACCTGTATAAAACATACTAAAACACCAAAAAACCCAATCATTAATTTCGTAAATAACAAAACAAACTTAAATAATAAAAATACAATTAATTTCATAATTATCAATCCTTTGCGAAATAAAAAACACCAAGCAA